>NZ_JBSFTS010000001.1:0-492663 GCF_053591375.1 Streptomyces sp. NPDC003034 | reverse complement strand
TTATCAGAGTTCAGACCACCCAACGACCGCAGGGCCCCCGCACTCCCCCCCCCCCCCACCACCGGAAGGGGTGAAGAGTCGTAACTTTCCCGTACGGTTCGCGTTCGAGCGCGCTAAGAAGGCCTAGACGCGCATGCGCGCCGTGCCGGGTCCCCGCCTCCGGCGGCGCGTCAACCGCCCGGATACACCCAGGGGTTGGGCTCGCAGCGGACTCCGTCGATGTCGAGGGACTTCGTCTGCTGCTGCATGATCGGTGCCGGTGCGCCCGGCGTACGGCAGTTCACGTGCCCGTGTCCGAGCCGGTGGCCGACCTCGTGGTTGATGAGCATCTGCCGGTAGGCGAGCATCTGGTCGGGGCCGTAGGTCGCCGAGCCCTGGGCCCACCGGAAGGCGTTGATCATCACCCGGGTGGTGGCCGCGGAGTCGCAGGAGACGTTGTCGACGGTGGTGTCCAGGCCGGACTTGGCGCACCAGGCCGCGGTGGTCCCCGGGCTGGCGAGGGTGATCACGAAGTCGGTCTCTCCGCCCGGCACCCGCTCGAAGCTCATGCTGCCGCCGTGGCCCCAGCTGCGCCGGTCGTTGAGCGTGCGGTGGACGGCCTCCGCGAAGAGCGCCTGGTCCATGCCGAGCCCCTGTTCGACATCGACCCGGTAGCGCACCACCTTCCCCTTGCCCGGCCCGGCGGCCACGCCGGGGACGGTGTCGAAGGTCCCGGGACCGGTGAGCTTCGCGTCGACCGGCAGCTGCTGGGCCATCTTCTGCTCGTACGTCAGCTCCGGCGCGGGCGTGGCGGTGGGCGCCGGGACGGGCGCCTCCGGCGTGGGGCGGTCGTCGGAGCGGGAGGCGACGGAGGGATCGCCGGCGGCGCGCGGCCTGCCGTCGTCGCGGGCGGCGGCCGTGCCGGACGCGCCGCCGTCGCGCTGGGAGAGCACGTAGCCGGCGACGACGACGGCGACCACGGTGCTGACGGCCACGGCGGCCAGGCCGGTGTACGTGCGGACCTTCCCGCCGCGGCCGGGGGCGGGCCGCTCCCCGGCGCGGTCTTCGGCCCGCTCCCCGGCGCGGTCTTCGGCCCGCTCCCCGGCGCGGTCTTCGGCCCGGACTTCGGCCCGGTCACCGGGCCGGACTTCGGCCCGGTCTCCGGGCCGGCGCGGGGCGGGCACCCGGCGGTGCGAGCCGGTGGAGGTGGAGGCGTCCGGCTCGGGGGCGCGCGGGGACGGCAGGGTCACCGGCGGGGGCGTTGGCAGCGCCGGTTCGAGGGTGATCCGCGGGAAGCCCACCGCGGGAGTGCCGAAGGCGGGGGTGTCGGTGTCCAGCGCGGGCCACGGCCCGGCGGCGGGGACGGCGGCGGCGGCCTGCTGGCGCGGCATTCCGCGCCAGTCGCCGTACCGGCCTTGGGGGCCGGCTCCCCAGGCACCGCCGGATTCGCGCTGCTCGGGGTGGCCGCCGGCGCGCGCGGCGGAACCGGATCTGGCCAGGGGTACGTACCCCCGGTGGGTGACGGTGGGTTCGGCCCGGCGCGGCCCGCGCGGTTGCCCGTACGTCCGGGGCTCCTCGGGCGCCGGACCCGGGAAGGGGCCGGGGGCGGCCGGGTACGGGACGGCGGGCGGGGCAGGGGCGGGGGCCGGGCCGGCGGGGGCAGCGGCAGCCGGGGCAGGGGCCTTGCGACTATGTCGTCCCACGGTCCTCAGCCTCTGCCGTCGTCGGTATCTCGGTCCCCGCCGTGCGCGGCGGTGTCGCGCAGCAGGTCCCGGAAGGCGGCGGCCACCACCTCCGGATACTCCATCATCGCCACGTGGCCGGCCTCGGGCAGGCACAGCAGCCGTGACCCGCCGAAGGCAGCGGCCGCCCTGCGCGCCATACGGTACGAGACGAGCTGGTCCCGGCCGCCGTAGATGAGGAGGGAGGGGGCGAGCACCCGCCGCGCCTGGCTCCACAGTCCGTGCTGGCCGCCGAGGGTGTAGGCGTCGACGATGCCGCGCGAGGAGCGCGTCATCGCGTCCCAGAAGTACGGCAGGGCCATCCGCCGCTCCATCTCCTCCACGGCGTGGCGGAAGCTCTCCGGTGTCACCCGGGAGGGGTCTCCGTAACAGAGGCCCAGCACCCCGCGGGTGCGCTGCTCGGCCGTCATGCCCCGGGTGAGCCGGCCGAAGAGGCCGGCCAGTCCCGGGACGGCGAGCAGGGCCGTCGGCACGGCCGTCCGCTGCACCCGCAGTTCGGGCAGGGCGGGCGAGACCAGCGTCAGTGTGTGCACCAGGTCGGGCCGGACGGCGGCGACCCGGGTGGCGACGGCGCCGCCGAGGGAGTTCCCGAACAGGTGGACCGGCCCGCGCCCGGCGGCGTCGAGGTGCCGGATGACCGCGCGGGCGAGCGCCCGCACGGAGTAGTCGCGGTCGGCGGGCGGCGGGGACCAGCCGAAGCCGGGCAGGTCCACGGCCTCACCGTCGACGGTGTCGGCCAGCTCCGCCATGAGCGTCGACCAGTTCTGCGAGGAACCGCCGAGGCCGTGCACGAACAGCGCGGGCGGCAGCCCCGTACGGACCGGCGGGCGTACCCGGACGGCCATTTCCAGGCCGGGCAGCGTGACGGTGCGCAGCTGCTCCCCTTCAGCCAGCCGGACTGCTCCCGCCGGGGAGGACGGCGCGGCGGTGGACCGTACACCCGGCAGCTCGGTCGAAGACATGCGGCCAATGTTACGAGACGATCACGCCGCTCTTCTTGTGTTCGCGGTCACAGGCGCATGCCGATCCGCCTAGCGGGGTATCCGGCTTGCTCCTACGCTCGTAGGGAGAACCAAGGAAGCGAGGGGAGCGGTATGAGTGAGGGGAGCGGTATGTCTGTCGACCCGGCGGAGCCGGACACCTTCCGGGAGCCACGGCCGGAGGATCTGGACGCGGAGGCGCCCGAGGCGGACGTGGCGGAGCAGCTGGCCGAGCTGCGGCCCGATGACGACGATCCGGTGAGCGGTCCGGAGCGGGGCGAGGCCACCGACGGCGATGCCTTCGAGCAGGCCCGGGTGGTTCCCCTGGACGAGGACGACTACCGCTGACCGACCGCTGACCAGCGTCTCCGGCATGTCCGTACCGCGAGAAAACTCGGCCTGAACCCACCAGATTCGGTTACCGAAAAGTACGATGGCGGCGCGGCGCAGAGCGCACTGTGTTCTTAGAGAAAGTGGGAGGCGGCGTGACAGCCATCGAGCAGACCGAGGCAGCGCGTCCGCGGGGCACCCGACTGCCGCGCCGAGCCCGACGCAATCAGCTCCTGGGCGCTGCCCAGGAGGTTTTCGTCGCGCAGGGTTACCACGCTGCGGCGATGGACGACATCGCGGAGCGCGCCGGAGTGAGCAAGCCGGTCCTCTACCAGCACTTCCCGGGCAAGCTCGACCTCTATCTGGCCCTGCTGGACCAGCACTGCGAGTCCCTGCTGCTCGCGGTGCGCACCGCGCTCGCGTCGACGACCGACAACAAGCTGCGCGTGGCCGCCACGATGGACGCCTACTTCGCGTACGTGGAGGACGAGGGCGGCGCCTTCCGGCTGGTCTTCGAGTCGGACCTCACGAACGAGCCGGCGGTGCGCGAGCGGGTCGACCGCGTCTCCCTCCAGTGCGCCGAGGCGATCTCCGATGTCATCGCCGAGGACACCGGCCTGTCCAAGGACGAGTCGATGCTGCTGGCCGTCGGCCTGGGCGGGGTCTCGCAGGTCGTGGCCCGGTACTGGCTGTCCAGCGAGAGCCCCGTCGCCCGCGACACCGCGGTCGGCCTGCTGACCTCGCTCGCCTGGCGCGGTATCGCCGGTTTCCCGCTGCACGGCACGGACGGCGCCTGACCTTCCCTGTTCGCTGCCAGCGTGTCCGCGGTGGGCGGTTGCCGTCGCCTCTCCGGGCTAATGTGGACCGCGTACGGCGCGGCTGATCGCGCGAACCGGATCGTCGGAGGGACAAAGCCGTGGAGGTCAAGATCGGCGTGCAGCACGCACCCCGGGAGATCGTGCTGGAGAGCGACCTGAGCGCCGAGGAGCTGGAGAGCATCGTCGCCGCCGCGCTGTCCGGCAAGGCACCGCTGCTCAGCCTCACCGACATCAAGGGCCGCAAGGTCCTGGTGCCGTCCGACCGCCTGTCGTACGTCGACCTGGGCGAGCCGAGCGCGCGCCGGGTCGGTTTCGGCGCGCTCTGACGCACCGGCACCTGACGTACTGAGAACTGAGCGGAACGGCCCGGTGGTTGATGCCACCGGGCCGTTTCCCTTTCTTCCGCTTCGGGTAGGACGGCTGTGACCCGGATTGCCTTGATGTTTGGGAGGGACCTCATGCTGCTGATGGAAGCGCTCGGCTCCGCTCTGCTGGGCCTCGCCCTCTCCGGAGCGGCCGTGCGGCTGCTCCCGCAGCGGCTGCCGTCCCCAAGAGTGGTGCTGGTCAGCGGTGTGCTGGGCGCCTTGTTCGGGGCGTATCTCACCCACTTCGCCCTGGGGCCCGGGCACCACACCCTGACCGCGACCCTCGTCGGAGGCGTGCTGGTGTCCGCGGTCGTCCTGTCGCTGCTGCTGCGTCCCGGATCTTCCGGATCCGGCACCCGCCGCTCATCGCACGGGGCTCCGTTTTCGGTCCCGTCCCGCGGCTGAGCGGCCGCGCCGTCCCCTGCGCACACATCGGCCCCGGCGCGGATGATTCCGCCCCGGGGCCGAGCTGTGCGTGCTACAGGTCAAGCGGAAGAGCGGGTGCGAGGGGACGAAGGGAAGGGGTGGACGGGCGCCGGTCAGGCCGCGAGGCCGAGGGCCGCCATCCGCTTCGTGTGGGCCTTGGTGATCCGCGTGAACATCTCGCCGACGGCCGCGAGGTCGAAGCCGGCGGCCATCCCGTCGACGCCTCCGACCAGCATGGTGGACAGCGCGTCGCGCTCGGCGACCACGCGCTGGGCCTGCGACAGCGCCTCGCCCATCAGCCGGCGGGCCCACAGCGCGAGCCGGCCGCCGCAGCGCGGGTCCGCCTCGATCGCGGCGCGCACCTTCTCGACGGCGAAGTTGCCGTGGCCGGTGTCGTCCAGCACGCCGACGACGAGTGCACGGGTGTCGGTGTCCAGGTGGGTGGCGACCTCGCGGTAGAAGTCGCTGGCGATGGAGTCGCCGACGTAGGCCTTGACCAGGCCCTCCAGCCAGTCCGAGGGCGCGGTCTGGCGGTGGAAGTCGTCCACGCCCTTCGCGAAGGGCTGCATGGCGGCGGTGGGGTCGGCGTCGATGGCCGCGAGCCGGTCGCGCAGGCGCTCGAAGTGGTGGAATTCCGCGGAGGCCATGGCGGCGAGCTCGGCCTTGTCGTCGAGGGTGGGCGCGAGCTTCGCGTCCTCCGCCAGGCGCTCGAAGGCCGCGAGCTCTCCGTACGCGAGTGCGCCGAGCAGGTCCACGACGGCGGCCCGGTACTGGGGCGAGGCAGAGGCGGTCGCCCAGTCCTGGGCGGCGATGCCCGCCGCTTGTCCGGGGGTGCTGTCGTCGGCGGGCGAGGCGTTTTCTACGGTCGACATGCTCCGCACAATAGCCCGCCGAAAGCCGGGTCAAGTCACCACATCGAACCACTCCCCGTCCAGGTAAACGCGTCGGCCCGGTGAATTCACCCGACACAGCTGCGCGATTCCGGGGTACAGTGGTAATGAGCCTGCCGGAAACTCGGCGGGCCATCCCAATGAGGATGCCCGGTCGGTGGCCCGATCGGCTCCAACCGACCCGCCCTCGTTGCGGTGCGTGCGCTCATGCGCACGGCCGACCATGAGGGGCCCCCTCAGCGGCAGAAGCGCTTGAGCGAAGGCTAGTGGTCCCGCGCAGCTTTGTACGACTCGCCCGATTTTTGGGTGGGCGCAGTACTGCAAGCCCGGCACGGTACGACCCCCTTCGCCGCCTCGCGCCGCGTCTCACAGAAGAGGCAGCACCCTGACTACGTTCCGAGACCTCGGGATTCTTTCCGAGACCGCCGAAGCCCTTGAGGCCGTCGGCATCGTGTCCCCCTTCCCGATCCAGGAGATGACCCTCCCCGTAGCCCTTTCCGGCTCGGACGTCATCGGCCAGGCCAAGACCGGCACCGGCAAGACGCTGGGCTTCGGCCTCCCCCTGCTGGAGCGGGTCACCGTCCCCGCGGACGTCGAGGCCGGCCGGGCCAAGCCCGAGCAGCTGACCGACGCCCCGCAGGCTCTCGTGGTGGTTCCGACCCGGGAGCTGTGCACCCAGGTCACCAACGACCTCCTCACCGCGGGCAAGGTCCGCAACGTCCGCGTCCTGGCCATATACGGCGGTCGCGCGTACGAGCCGCAGGTGGAGGCGCTCAAGAAGGGCGTCGACATCATCGTCGGCACCCCGGGCCGCCTGCTCGACCTGGCCGGTCAGAAGAAGCTCGACCTCTCGCACGTCCGGGCCCTGGTCCTGGACGAGGCCGACGAAATGCTCGACCTGGGCTTCCTGCCCGACGTCGAGCGGATCATGAGCTACCTGCCGCCGAAGCGTCAGACCATGCTGTTCTCGGCGACCATGCCGGGCGCGGTCATCGGCCTGGCCCGCCGGTACATGACGCAGCCGACGCACATCCGCGCCGCCTCGGAGGACGGCGAGGGCGCCACCGTCGCCAACACCACGCAGCACGTCTTCCGCGCGCACAACATGGACAAGCCGGAGCTCGTCTCCCGCATCCTGCAGGCCGAGGGCCGCGGGCTGGCCATGATCTTCTGCCGTACCAAGCGCACGGCGGCCGACATCGCCGAGCAGCTGGAGAAGCGCGGTTTCGCCTCCGGCGCCGTCCACGGCGACCTGGGCCAGGGCGCCCGCGAGCAGGCGCTGCGCGCCTTCCGCAACGGCAAGGTGGACGTGCTGGTGTGCACCGACGTCGCCGCCCGCGGCATCGACGTCGAGGGTGTCACGCACGTGATCAACTACCAGACGCCGGAGGACGAGAAGACCTTCCTGCACCGTGTGGGCCGCACCGGCCGTGCGGGCAAGAAGGGCATCGCCGTCACCCTGGTCGACTGGGACGACATCCCGCGCTGGCAGCTGATCAACAAGGCGCTGGGGCTGGACTTCCACGACCCGGTCGAGACGTACTCCACGTCGCCGCACCTGTTCGAGCAGATGAACATCCCGGCGGGCACCAAGGGCGTCCTGCCGCGCGGTGAGCGCACGCGGGCCGGCCTGAAGGCCGAGAACCTGGAGGACCTGGGCGAGACCGGCGGCCGCGGTGGCCGTGGCGGTCGTGGCGCCCCGGCTCCCGCTGCCGCCGCCGCGCCGGTCGAGGAGCGTGCCGCCCGCACCCGTACGCCGCGCCAGCGCCGCCGTACGCGGGGCGGGTCGGAGCTGGTGGCCGAGGTGGCCGGCGTGGCCGCGGTGGCCCCCGTGGCCGAGGCGGCTCCGGTCGCCGAGGCTCCCGCGGTACCCGCCGCCGACGAGCCCCGCAGGCCGCGCCGGCGCCGGACCCGGATCGCGCCTCAGGCCGCCGCGCCGGCGTTCGAGACCGTCGCCGTGGCCGTGGCCCGCGCCTCGATGGCCGAGACTCCGGCCGCCGCCGCCCCGGCGCCCGCCGTGGTCGAGGAGGCGCCCGTCAGGGCCCGCCGGACCAGGACCCGCAAGGCCGCCGTCGCGGAGGCCGCCCCGGTCGCCGAGGCCGCTGCGGCCGAGGCTCCGGCCGCGGTCACCGAGGAGGCGCCGGTCAAGCCCAAGCGGACCCGCACCCGCAAGGCCGCCACCACGGAGGCCACCGAGGCTCCGGTGGCCGAGGCCCCGGCCGCCGACGCCGAAGAGACGCCGGTCAAGCCCAAGCGGACCCGCACCCGCAAGGCCGCCACCACGGAGGCCACCGAGGCTCCGGCCGCCGTCGCCGAAGAGGCGCCGGTCAAGCCGAAGCGCACTCGCACCCGCAAGGCCGCCACCACGGAGGCCGCTGTCTCCGAGGCCCCGGCCGCCGACGCCGAAGAGGCGCCGGTCAAGCCCAAGCGGACCCGCACCCGCAAGGCCGCGGTCACCCCCGAGGCCTGAGCACCGCTTCGATGGCCCGGCTCCCCGCATTGCGGGGGCCGGGCCATCGGCGCGTCCGGGCCCCGACCGCACCGGCCAGTAACCTGAGCCGCATGAGCAAGCCGCCGCGCTTCACCCTGCCGTCCTGCGCCCGCGCGTACCGCCTCACCACCGCCCGCGGCGAGTTCGCCGTGCACGAGGCCGGTGAGCCCTCCCTCGGCACCGCCGTGCTGATCCCCGGCTTCACGGGCAGCAAGGAGGACTTCATCGGCCTGCTGGAGCCGCTGGCCGCCGAGGGCTACCGGGTGATCGCCGTCGACGGGCGGGGCCAGTACGAGACTCCCGGGCCGCGCGCGGAAGCCCCGTACGCCTTGGAGGAGCTGGCCGGGGACGTCCTGGCGCAGGTCGCGGCCGTCGGCGGCGGGCCGGTCCACCTGGTCGGACACTCGCTGGGCGGACTGATCGCGCGCGCCGCCGTCCTGCGCGACGCGGCCCCCTTCGCCTCCCTCACCCTGATGAGCAGCGGGCCCGCGGCCATCGCGGAGGGCCAGCGGGCCCGTACGAAGCTGCTGGTGGCGGCCCTGGAGACGATGCGCGACGATATGGCCGCGGTATGGGCGGCGATGCGCGCCCAGGATCCGCACGACGCCGTCCCGGACTCCGCCGAGCTGACCCGGTTCCTACGGGAGCGGTGGCTGGCCACCGTCCCCGAGCAATTGATCGCCACGGGCCGGGCACTGATCTCCGAGCCCGACCGGGTGGCCGAGCTGGCGGCGCTGCCGCTGCCGAAGCTGGTTCTGTCCGGAACGGTCGACTACGCCTGGCCGCTGCCCCTGCTGGACGACATGGCCCGTCGCCTGGGCGCGGGGCGGGTGGTGGTCCCGGCCGCCGAGCACTCCCCCAACGCGGAGAACCCGCAGGTCACCGCTAGTGCGCTGACCTCGTTCTGGGCAGCCCGCACCAGCGAGTAGTTAGCAAGGGAAAAAATTTCGTTAGCGTAGGGAATGTTTGCCCCCTACACTTCTGTTAAGACTCTGCAAGGAGAACACTGACGAAGGGAGAAGCCCGTGCGCTTCGAGATTCTGCGCCTGGACGATGTCGACGGAACCGCCGTGGACAGCACCGTCGTGGACGTGGCCTCCGTCAACAGGATCGTGCAGCAGGCCGCCGCAGTCGGCCAGCGCATTCTGATCCGACCGGCCGGGACGGCGTCCTGCTGACGCCTCACGCACGCACAGACGTCGACGCCCCCGCACCGTTTCCCGGTGCGGGGGCGTTCGCATGCGTACGGCGTCACGCGCCCCGTACGACCTGGAGCACGCCGTTGATGATCTGCTGCACGGCGATCGCGGAGAGCATCATGCCGGCGAGGCGCGTCACCAGGACGACGCCGCCGTCCTTGATGACTCGGATGATCACCAGCGAGTAGCGCATGGTGATCCACAGGACCACGTGCATGACGACGATCGCGGACCAGACGGAGATCTGTCCGCCCATCCCGTCGGCCTTCTGCACGGCCAGGATGACGGAGACGATCGCGCCGGGCCCGGCCAGCAGCGGCATGCCGAGCGGGACGAGGGCGACGTTGACGTCCTTGGTCTGCTTCGGTTCGTCGGTCTTGCCGGTGAGCAGGTCGAGCGCGATGAGCAGGAGCAGCAGACCACCGGCGATCATCAGCGCCGGCACGGAGACGTGCAGGTAGTCCAGGATCTGCTGGCCGCAGAGACCGAAGACGGCGATGACGCCGAAGGCCACGCAGACGGCCTGCCACGCCATGCGGCGCTGCACCTTGGCGGGGCGGCCGGAGGTCAGGGCGAGGAAGATCGGCGTGATCCCCGGGGGGTCCATAATCACAAAAAGCGTGAGAAAAAGAGATCCGAAGACGGCGAGATCAAACACAGGGATGCCTTGCAGGAGAGAGGGGCGGTGCGAAGAAAAGGTCCGGGACGGCGGAGCCAAGGGCTTGGAGCGTGGCCGTGTCCGCGAAGGAGCGCCGGGCGCGCGGAGTGCGTGGCCCGCGACGTCCCGCGCCGTGTGTCGTACGGGGAGCCGGGCGCCCCATGACGGGCGTGCTCGGGCGCTGCGACCACGCGGTGCGGTACGGCGCCGGGCCCCGAGGCCCAGGGGGAGTCCTACGACCCGGCCTGGCCCCGGCGTCCCCCCGCGCCGGGCACGGGGAAGGCCCCGGTCGCGCGGCGCGTGATCTCGCCGTAGATCTCGGGGTCGGTCGTGAAGTCTCCGAGGCCGCAGGTCTTGCGGCTGCCGTGGTAGTCGCTGGACCCGGTGACCAGGAGCCCCAGGTCGGCCGCCAGTGCGCGCAGCCGGGCGCGGGTGGCGGCGTCGTGGTCCATGTGGTCCACCTCGATGCCGTCCAGGCCCGCGGCCGCCATGGCGGCTATCGCGGCCTCGGGCACGCACTGGGTGCGCTTGACCGCGGCGGGGTGCGCGAAGACGGTGACGCCGCCGGCCGCCTTGACCAGGCGGATGGCGTCGAAGGGGTCGAACTCGTGCTTCTCGGCGTAGGCGCGGCCGCCGTCGGCGAGCCAGTCGGGAGTGAAGGCGTCCGAGACGGTCGGTACGACGCCCAGCTCCACGAGCGCGGCGGCGATGTGCGGCCGTCCCACGGAACCGGCGCCGGCGATCCGGGCCACCTGCTCCCAGGTGATGTCAACGCCCAGCGCCTGGAGCTTGCCGACCATGGCCCGGGCACGCGGAACGCGGTCGTCGCGGACGAGCTCCCGCTCCCGGAAGAACTCCGGCTCCTCGGGATCGAAGAGGTAGGCGAGCATGTGCACTCCGACCCCGTCGAGGCGGCAGGACAGCTCGGCCCCGGTGACCAGCGTGAGCCCGGCAGGCAAGGCCGCGAGGGCCTCGCCTTGACCGCGGACGGTGTCGTGATCGGTCAGCGCGATCACGTCCAGCCCGGCGCCGGCGGCGTTGCGCATCAGCTCGGCCGGGGTGTCCGTCCCGTCGGATGCCGTGGAGTGGGTGTGCAGGTCGATGCGCACAGCCGAGCTCCAGGGATCGTACGAACGGGGGGCACTCCAGGATAACCCGGGCCGACGGGCCCCCGACCGCAGGCGCCCGCCCCGCCCCGGAGCAGGCCCGCGGGTACTTCCAGCGGTACCTGGGGCGGGACTTCTGCGACGAGAGGACCTACGGCGACAGGATGCGGGGGCTGAGGGCGCCGCAGGGCAGGAGTTCGACCTCGGCGCCCGCGTCGCGGAGGTCGGTGAGGACCAGTTCGTCGTACATCAGGAGGCCGGACTGCTCGGGCCAGACGATCGCCCACAGCCACAGGCCCCGCGCCTCACCGGCGAAGACGGCGCGGTCGTCGGGGGCGCGGCCCACGTGCCACAGCGGGGTGGGGCGGCCGGCGGCGACGACCTTGGCGTGCGGCGGCGCGGAGACGTCGATGTACGGGCCGGGGTCGGGGCCGTCGATGCCCGCGTACCGCGAGCCCAGCCCGACGCCCAGCTCCTCCGCGACCAGCACCAGCTCGCCCATGCCCCCCAGCGGTCCGGGGCCCGAACAGGTCACGGCCGTGGCCCTGCCCCCACTGCGGTCGTCACCGGCGGAGGCGACCCCGGTGAACAGCCACCCGACTGGTAAGGGCCACGGCATCCACACCGGCACCCGCGCCCGGTGCACCACCACGCCCAGGCCCTCGACGCTCGGCGGAATGACGGGCTGCAGGGGATAGACGGCGCCGTGCACCCCGCACTGCCACGAGTCGGAGAAGAGACCGGGCGCCCTGACCCGGCCACCGCACTTCGGGCAACTTGGTTCGCCCCTCATAAGATGCCACGCTCCTCCCCGCCCGGCGCCCCGTCAAGGCGCGATCACCCGTCCGGGCGTTCAGTCCAGTGCGACTGCGCTACGCAGAGGGTCCCGCAAATCGGTGCCGCGGGCCAGCCAGCGTTCCTGGAGGGCCGCCGCGCCGTGCACCCGCTTCCACGCGGCCTCGTTCGCCGTCATCGGCAGCAGGGGCAGGAAGCGCACCGGATCCATGGGCTCGTCCAGCTCCAGGTCCTCCACCAGACCCCCCGGCTCCGCCACGAGCACGGAGCTGAACGGGGCTCCCTCCCAGAGCGGTTCGCCCACGTCGAGCGAGGCTCCGGGGGCCACGACGAGCCCCTCGACCTGGGGGGAGGCGGCCAGCACCGCCAGCGGCCGCAGCAGTTTGTCGGTGGGCGCGAGGCCTCCTCGTACGGTCAGCACCAGTTCGGCGCGCGGCCCGCGTACGGGGTCGGCGACCACGGCGGTCGGATCGGTCATCGGGTGGGCGGACATGCCGAGCGTCGCGTACCGAACGAGGTCGCCCTCGGCGAACCGGAGTACCTCGATGCGGTCGGTGCCCAGGAAGGTGACGGCGGCGCGCGCGTCGGGTTCACCGAACGCGGTGCGCAGCCGGGCTTCGACGAGGGCCGTGATTTCTGCCATGCGGCGAGCATAGAACTCGCATGAGGCGGGTAAAGGACGGCCCTTGACCATCCGTCGGCTGATAGTGTTGACAGCTGTTCGGGGCCGCAGGCTGAAGCGCTGTTTCGGTGCCCCGGCAACAGGACGTCCCTCACGGGGGACCGGCCGGAGGAGGTGGGGCTGCGGTGGATCGAAGTCGATCGTGCAGTACCAATCGCTCTTCCACTTCTGTGACGGGCGCCTCCCGCCCCCTTTGATCTGCTTGATCCGCTGATCGGCCGATCAGTAGAAGGCCGATCAGTAGAAGAGCGACGGCAGAACGTTGTCCTCCCGTCCTGTTCCCTCCGCTCTGCCCGGGCCCCGGTGCCCGCGGGCCGGAGGGCCTCCCACCCGTGCGGTCCACAGCCGTGCGTGCGAAGGAGCCCGCCATGTCGATGCTGCCCTACCTGCGTGCGGCCGTCCGTCCCGCGCTGCGCAAGTCCACGTCGGCCCAGTCCGGCTACGACACGACCCGCGACCCCTCCGTGAGCAGTGCGGTCGTGGACTGCGCCGTCTACCGCGACGGCCGGCGCGCACCGGGCTCCGCCCGGCTGACTCCGCGTGAGGCGATCCGCCGGGTCCGCGAGGACGGCGGTTTCGCCTGGATCGGGCTGCACGAGCCGACCGAGGCCGAGTTCGCCGGCATCGCCGCGACCTTCGGCCTGCACCCGCTGGCCGTGGAGGACGCGGTGCACGCGCACCAGCGGCCGAAGCTGGAGCGCTACGACGACACGCTGTTCACCGTCTTCAAGACGATCCACTACGTCGAGCACGCCCAACTCACCGCCACCAGCGAGGTGGTGGAGACCGGCGAGGTGATGTGCTTCACCGGCCCCGACTTCGTCATCACCGTCCGGCACGGCGGACAGGGCTCCCTGAAGGGGCTGCGCCACCGCCTCCAGGACGACCCGGATCTGCTCGCCAAGGGCCCCTCGTCCGTCCTGCACTCCATCGCCGACCACGTCGTGGACGGGTACATCGCCGTCGCGGCGGCCGTCCAGGACGACATCGACGAGGTGGAGAGCGACGTCTTCGCCGCCCCCGCCAAGGGCGGTACGCGCGGCGGCGACGCCGGCCGCATCTACCAGCTCAAGCGGGAGGTCCTGGAGTTCAAGCGGGCCGTCTCGCCGCTGCTGCGCCCGATGGAGCTGCTGAGCGAGCGGCCGATGCGGCTGGTGGACCCGGACATCCAGAAGTACTTCCGCGACGTCGCCGACCACCTGGCACGCGTGCACGAGCAGGTCGTCGGCTTCGACGAGCTGCTGAACTCCATCCTCCAGGCCAATCTCGCGCAGGCGACGGTCGCCCAGAACGAGGACATGCGCAAGATCACCTCCTGGGCGGCGATCATCGCCGTGCCGACGATGATCTGCGGGGTGTACGGGATGAACTTCGAGCACATGCCCGAGCTCCAGTGGAAGTACGGCTATCCGATGGTGATGGCCTCGATCGCCGGCATCTGCTTCACCATCCATCGGACGCTGCGACGCCACGGCTGGCTCTGAGCCGGGTCCGGGCCCGCTCCGGGCCCGCTCCGGGCTTGCTCCGGGCTTGCTCCTGGCCCGCTCCGGGCCGGCCGGGGCACCCCCTACTCTGGTGCGCATGACTCTCAGCGCGCTCGATCTGGCCCTCGTCGAGGAGGCCACCAAGAAGTCCGGCCTCATCTGGGTCCGCGGCTCCGGGGCGGACCGCGCCCTGTGGCACGCCTGGGTGGACGGCGCGGCCCATGTACTGGGCGACGGGCCCGGCGAGCAGCCCTTCCCGGGGCTCGCGGACGGTGCGACCGCCGAGGTGACCGTGCGCAGCAAGGACAAGGGCGGCCGGCTGGTGGCCTGGACCGCGCGGGTACGGGAGCTCCCGCCCCGCGGCGAGGAGTGGGCGGCCGCGGTCGCGGAGCTCAAGGGCAAGCGGCTGAACGCGCCCGACTCGGAGCAGATGACCGAGCGGTGGGCGCGGGAGTGCCGGCTGCTGCGGCTGGAGCCCGAGGCGGTACGCGAGGAGCTGCCGGGCGGCTCGCTGGCCGCGGCCCCGCTGCCGTCCCCGGCGACGACCCGCAGGCCGGTCCCGGCGGGCCTGCCGAAGCTGCTGCTGAAGCGGAAGAAGGCGGCCCGCTCCTGACGCCCGGCGCGCTCCGGCCGACCGCGGCGTTCCCTAGCGTCCCGTCGGGTTCGCGCCCTGCCCGGAGCCCTTGGTGTCCGTCCCCTTGGACGGGCCGCCGCCCTGCTCCTTGGTCGTGGGCAGCTGGGACCCGTAGTCGACCGTCTGGTCCTGCGCGGGCGGCGCCAGCGGGAAGTTCTGGCCCCACTCGGCGAGTTCCACCCGGCCGGCGCCGCCCGCGCGCTCCATCAGCAGCGGGTACGGGGTCCCCTCCAGGGACACCGAGAGCTTGCCGCCCTTGCCGCCATCGGCCGTGACCTGGACCGCGCGGGTGGGCCCGACCTTGGTGTAGTCGCCCTTGGCGAGCTTGCCCTGGAGGCCGAGCAGGCCGTCCAGCAGCACGTCCATGTCGGTGAACCCGCGGAACTGCTTGTAGGAGGGGTCGGCCTCGGGCACCTTCACGTACTTGTCGCCGAGCTTGCCCGCCGAATCGGACTTCCCCCAGAAGGCCGCGCTCGCCTTCAGGTACAGCTGCTCGCCCACCCGCAGCAGCTGGAAGGTGGTGTCGTCCTGCGATTTCACCTCGCCGGAGCCGCCGTCCGACTTCAGCCGCATGTCGAGCGTGAAGGTCTTGCCACCGCTGACGAGCGTGCCCGACAGGTGCACCGAGTCGGCTTCCGTGGCGGCGGCGCGCGCCTTGGCCTCGATCTTGTCGGCGGTGAGCTTGCCGACCCCGTTCGTGCCCTCGTCCGGGTCCTCGCCCCCGCAGCCCGTGCCGGTGACCGCGAGGCCCGCGCACAACACACCGATGAAGGCGGCCCGGCGCAGCCGCGCGGCGGGGAAGTAGGCGGTCACGTGCGGGTGCCTCTCGTCGGTCGTCAGCGGCCAGCAGGCAGCGTACCCGCCCCCGCGCCACCCCCCACGACCGCGCCCCGTGCCGGCCCCCGCCCTCGTGCGGCAGCCCCACCAGGACGCTTTCCCGTGACACGGGCTAGCCTGGGGCGGCAGGAATGTCGGCTGACGTCAGAGGAGGCGCTGGGATGGTCGCAGGCGCCCCGCGGATCTTCGTCTCCCACCTGTCGGGTGTACCCGTTTTCGACCCCAACGGCGACCAGGTCGGCCGGGTCCGGGACCTCGTCGCGATGCTGCGGGTCGGCGGCCGCCCGCCGCGTCTGCTGGGCCTGGTGGTCGAGGTGGTCAGCCGGCGCCGGATCTTCCTGCCCATGACCCGCGTCACGGGTGTGGAGTCGGGACAGGTCATCACCACTGGCGTCATCAACATGCGCCGCTTCGAACAGCGCCCGACCGAGCGGCTGGTCCTCGGCGAACTGCTGGACCGGCGGGTGCGCCTGGTCGCGGACGGTTCGGAGGTCACCGTCCTCGACGTGGCCATCCAGCAGCTGCCGGCCCGCCGGGACTGGGAGATCGACAAGATCTTCGTACGGAAGGGCAAGTCGGGGGCGCTGCGCCGCCGCGGCGAGACCCTGACCGTCGAGTGGTCGGCGGTGACGGGCTTCTCGCTGGAGGAGAACGCGCAGGGCGCCGAGAGCCTGGTCGCCACCTTCGAGCAGATGCGGCCGGCCGACGTGGCGAACGTCCTGCACCACCTGACGCCGAAGCGGCGCGCCGAGGTCGCCAACGCGCTCGACGACGACCGGCTCGCGGACGTCATGGAGGAACTGCCCGAGGACGAGCAGGTGGAGATCCTCGGCAAGCTGAAGGAGGAGCGCGCCGCCGACGTCCTGGAGGCGATGGACCCCGACGACGCGGCCGACCTGCTGTCCGAGCTGCCGGAGGTCGACCAGGAGCGGCTGCTGACACTGATGCGGCCGGACGACGCGGCCGACGTGCGGCGCCTGCTGTCCTACGAGGAACGGACGGCGGGCGGTCTGATGACCACCGAGCCGATCGTGCTGCGGCCGGACGCGACGGTCGCGGACGCGCTGGCCCGCGTACGGCAGGCGGACCTCTCGCCGGCCCTGGCGGCGCAGGTGTACGTGTGCCGGCCGCCGGACGAGACCCCGACGGGCAAGTACCTGGGCACGGTGCACTTCCAGCGGCTGCTGCGCGATCCGCCGTTCACCCTGGTCAGCTCGATCGTGGACACCGACCTGCCGCCGCTGCGGCCGGACGCCTCGCTGCCGGTGGTGACCAGCTACCTGGCGGCGTACAACATGGTCGCGGTGCCGGTGGTCGACGAGAGCGGGTCGCTGCTGGGCGCGGTCACCGTGGACGACGTACTGGACCACCTGCTGCCGGACGACTGGCGGGAGACGGATTTCCCCTCCGAGCTCCCTTCCGAGGAGGCCGTGCGTGGCCACTGAACGCGGACGCGGTGAACGGGGCCGCGGCGAGCAGGCGCGCGAGCGGCGCCGGGAACAAGTCTGGGAGCGGCGCGAGCAGGCGCGGCTCCAGGCCCGCGACCACGGGCTGTCCGCGGACGCGGCGGCGGAGCGGACGGCGGGTGTGAGCGCGCTGACGCGTTCGCGCGCCCGGCTGGACCAGCCGCGGGCGCCGCGCCGGTCACTGCTGCCGCAGTGGGATCCGGAAGCCTTCGGCAAGCTGTCCGAGAAGGTCGCGCGCTTCCTCGGCACGGGCCGGTTCATCGTCTGGATGACCCTCGTCATCATCGTGTGGGTGCTGTGGAACATCTTCGCGCCGAAGGAGCTGCGCTTCGACGAGTTCCCCTTCATCTTCCTGACGCTCATGCTGTCGCTCCAGGCCTCCTACGCCGCCCCGCTGATCCTGCTCGCGCAGAACCGGCAGGACGACCGCGACCGGGTCAACCTGGAGCAGGACCGCAAGCAGAACGAGCGCTCCATCGCCGACACCGAGTACCTGACCCGCGAGATCGCGGCCCTGCGGATGGGTCTGGGCGAGGTCGCCACGCGTGACTGGATCAGGTCAGAGTTCCAGGATCTGATCAAGGAGATGGACGAGCGCAGGTTCTTCCCGTCGGAACGTGACGAAGGCGACCGCTGAGGAACTTTCCTGCCGCACGCTACCGAGCCGTACCATCGGGGCATGGCTACCGACACAAGCTCCGCCGACGCCGACGCCGCCGCCGTGCCCGAGCAGGACGCGATCCTGGACGCGCTGGCGACGGTGAACGACCCCGAGATCCACCGGCCGATCACCGAGCTCGGCATGGTCAAATCGGTGGAGATCGGTGCGGGCGGCGCGGTCGCCGTCACGGTCTACCTCACCGTGTCCGGCTGTCCCATGCGCGAGACCATCACCAAGAACGTCACCGAGGCCGTGGAGCGGGTCGCGGGCGTCACCTCGGTCGCCGTCACGCTGGACGTGATGAGCGACGAGCAGCGCAAGGAGCTGGCGAGCACGCTGCGCGGCGGCACCGCCGAGCGCGAGGTGCCCTTCGCCAAGCCGGGCTCGCTGACCCGTGTGTACGCGGTCGCCTCCGGCAAGGGCGGCGTCGGCAAGTCCTCCGTCACGGTCAACCTGGCCGCGGCGATGGCGGCCGACGGCCTGAAGGTCGGTGTGGTCGACGCGGACATCTACGGCCACAGCGTGCCCCGCATGCTGGGCGTCGACGGCCGTCCGACCCAGGTCGAGAACATGATCATGCCGCCGTCGGCGCACGGCGTGAAGGTCATCTCCATCGGCATGTTCACCCCGGGCAACGCCCCGGTGGTCTGGCGCGGACCGATGCTCCACCGCGCCCTTCAGCAGTTCCTCGCCGATGTGTACTGGGGCGACCTGGACGTGCTGCTGCTAGACCTGCCGCCGGGTACGGGCGACATCGCGATCTCGGTGGCCCAGCTGGTGCCCAACGCGGAGATCCTGGTCGTGACCACCCCGCAGCAGGCCGCGGCCGAGGTCGCGGAGCGGGCCGGTTCGATCGCGGTCCAGACGCACCAGAAGATCGTCGGCGTCGTCGAGAACATGTCGGGGCTGCCGTGCCCGCACTGCGACGAGATGGTGGACGTCTTCGGCTCGGGCGGCGGTCAGAAGGTCGCCGACGGGCTGACCAAGACGGTCGGCGCGACGGTGCCGGTGCTGGGCTCGATCCCCATCGACGTGCGGCTGCGCGAGGGCGGCGACGAGGGCAAGCCGGTCGTGCTGACCGACCCGGAGTCCCCGGCCGGCGCGGCCCTGCGGTCGATCGCGGGCAAGCTGGGCGGCCGCGCCCGCGGCCTGGCGGGCATGTCGCTGGGCATCACCCCGCGCAATAAGTTCTGACCCGGGACACCACGTGAAGGGGCGCCGCTCGCTGAGCGGCGCCCCTTCAGCAGGTGGCGTGGCCGTGCCCCGGCCCGTACGCCCGCGGGTCTACTCGTACGCCGCCAGGTCGGCGATGACCGAGAAACCGAGGCCGTAGGCGCTCATCCCCCGTCCGTACGCGCCCAGGTGGACGCCGCCGGGTGTGGATCCGGCGAGGACCCAGCCGAATTCCGACTCGCGGTAGTGGAAGGGCGTCGGCTCCCCGTCGACCGGCAGCGACAGGGTGGACCAGTCGTCGCCGTCGAGGTCGTCCGCCAGCTCCCACGCGGCCTCGGTCTGCTGGTCGAGCCAGTCGTCGCGCAGGGTGTGGTCCATCTGCCCCGGCCAGGTGAAGGCCAGGAGTCCGGAGCCGGCCAGCCAGGCCGCCGAGGCGACCGAGGTGGCCTCCAGCACGCCGGTGCCGTCACTGCTGCGGCGCAGCGGGTTGCTGGCCACGGTGACGACCACCGCGAAGCGCTCCTTTTCGCCGGTGGCGACCTCACCGCGCAGGGAGGGCTCGTCACCGTGGCCGGTGGAGCCGTGCTCCACCGTGCCGTCGGCGGCGGTGCCGACCTGCATGAGCCAGCGGGGGCCGGTGAAGGCCGCGTCCAGCCCGTACCAGGGGAAATCGGCCCGCAGGTAGCCCTCGGCCGTCCGGCGGGCCGCCGGGACGGGAGCGGTGGTTTCCCGGGGCGGTGCGACGGCGGCCGGCGGATCCTGCGCGCTCGCCCTGTCGCTGTCCGCGTCCGTACCGGTGTCAGCGTCGGCATCGGTATCGGTATCGGTATCGGCAGGGGTATCGCTACGGGTCTCCGTACGGGTACCGCCATGGGTGTCGGTCGGCGGATCCTGCGCGGCCGTCGCCGCCGTATGCGGGTCCTGCACCTCCGCGGTCTCGGGCGGCGGATCCTGCGCGAGTGAGTTCTGCGCGTCCTGCGTGAGTGCGGTGGCGGGGGCGGACGCTTCGGCGGACCGCGTCCCTACCCGGCTAGTGGTCTCCATGTGAGCGGCCTCTCGTTCCGTGGGGTCCGGAACGGCCCCTCCCCCACGCTTCGCTGGGGGGACCCCCTCCCTCGGGCGTCCTGGGTCCGGACAGATGGAGGATAGCCATCCGACCCCGGATCCCCGGGCAGGCTACGACTCAGGTGGCGTCGGCGTCGAAGCGCGGACCCTGCTCCTGGGCGGCGGCGGCCGGCTTCTTCATCAGGTCGGGACCGGCGGCGGCGGGCGCGCCCGCGGAGGCCGCGGCGGCCTCCGGCTCCTTGCCGTTCACGGCGTCGGTGACGTCGTTCAGCTCCTTGCGGAGATCGAAGCTGGTGCGGATCTCCTTGAGGTCCTCGTTCTCGGTCAGCTGCTTGCGGATGAAGGTCTTCGGGTTGAGGTCCTCGAACTCGAAATCCTTGAACTCCGAGCCGAGCTCCGAGCGGATGTCCTGCTTGGCGCTGTCCGAGAACGCGCGGATCTTCCGGATGACACCCGAAACGTCCTGAATGACCTTGGGCAGCTTGTCGGGGCCGAAGACGAGAATGGCGAGCACCACGATCGTGACCAGTTCGAGTGCGCCTATGTCGTTGAACACCTTGCCGCTCCTCGGCTCTCTTCACTTCGGGCCCGCACCCACGGTACCCGGCGTTCCCCGGGGGCCCATACCCGCGTACCGCCCCCGACGCGGTTTCACCCGGACGTCATGCCGTGCTCAGGAGCCGTTCGCCGAACCGAGGACCACTTCCACCGTGCGCTCGCGGCCTTCGCGGAGCACGGTGAGGGTCAGCCGGTCCCCCGGGCGGTGGGCGCGGATCTTGATGATCAGCTCGTCACCGCCCCGTACCCGCCGTCCGTCCACCTTGGTGATCACATCGCCGGGCTTGATCCCCGCCCGGGCCCCGGGACCGCCGGCGGCCACGGAGGGCTTGCCGCCCTCCCCCTTGTCCTCCACCCGGGCTCCGTCCCCCGTGTACTGCATGTCGAGGGTGACGCCGATGACCGGATGGGTGGCGCGGCCGGTGCGGATGAGCTCCTCGGCGACCCGTTTGCCCTGGTTGATGGGGATGGCGAAGCCGAGGCCGATGCTGCCTCCCTGCCGGTCGGGATCGCCCTTGTCGGCTCCCCGGATGGCGCTGTTGATGCCGACCACACGGGCCTTGGAGTCGAGGAGGGGGCCGCCGGAGTTGCCGGGGTTGATGGGGGCGTCGGTCTGGAGCGCGTCGACATAGCTCACGTCGCTGCCGTCGCCCTTGTCGCCGCCGGCGGTGACGGGCCGGCCGGTGGCGCTGATGATGCCCGCGGTGACCGTGTTGGACAGGTCGAAGGGCGCGCCGATGGCCACCACCGGGTCGCCGACCTTCACGTTCTCGGAGTTGCCCAGGCTCAGCGGCTGGAGCCCCCGCACTCCGCCGACCTTGACGACGGCCAGGTCGTATCCGGTGTCGCCGCCCACCAGCTCGGCGGTGACGCTCTCACCGGTGCTGAAGGTGACCGCCATCTCCCGGGCGCCGGCGACGACGTGGTGGTTGGTGAGGATGTGCCCCTGCTGGTCGAGGACGAAGCCGGTACCCGTACCGCCGGCCCCCGCGGCTCCCCGTACGTGCAGGGTCACCACCCCGGGCAGCGCCGTGGCCGCGATCCCGGCCACGCTGTCGGGCGCCCGGCCCTGCTCCGCGACGGCCGCCTGGGGCAGCTCCAGCCGGGTGCTGCTCTGCCGCTCGGCGAGTACGCCCACATAGCCGCCGGTGCCGCCCGCTAGCAGCGCCGTACCCGCACTGACGGCCACCACCTGCCACAGCCGGATCCCGCGTCCCTCGCGGCCGCGGTCCACGACCTGGAGCGGCTGCTCGCCCCACGGGTCGTACCGCACCGCGCCGGGCGGCAGCCCTTCGCCCGCTCCGGCTTCTGACCCGCCCTCGGGGCGCGGGGCGGGAACCCCTTCGCGGCGGGTCTCCGCCGGACCCTCGGGCCGGCTCCACCACGACGGAGCCGGATCGGTCTGCTGGCTGTCGGCCATGGGCGCTCCCCGCGTACCTATGCGCATGTGCCGCAGATTCAACCAGGTCCCCGCTCAGCGCAGGAGGGAGACCGCGCGGCCCGGGACCGCCGGGGAGGGGTGCGCGGGAGGCAGCGGAGGAGTCGACAGCAGCGAGGGGACGGCGGCGGGCGTCGGCATGCGGTCGCGGACGACCGCGTCGGCCACGGGTACGGCGGAGCCCGGCCGGGAGGCGGGCGCGGGGGATTCGCCCCGGCCGTTCGGCTCCAGGCCCCCCAGCGGCAGCGTGCCGCCGAGCGCGAGGGCGGCGAGCGAGACGGCTCCGGCGGCGACGAAGGCGAAGCGGCGGCGCGGTCGGCCCATTTCGTGGATCCGGAAACCCTGCTGCCCCGGCCGGGCGGCCGGCGCCAGGGCGTATCCGAACGGGGCGAAGGGGTCGGCTCCGGGAGGCGCGGCGGAATCCAGAGCTCCGGGACGGCCGGAAGGACCGGACGGATCGGCGGGGCCGGACGGGCCTTCTGAACCGCTGCCCGGCAGCCCCTGCAACCGCGCCAGCAGCCCGGCGGACAGCGGCGGCGGCGCGCTCTCCACGAACAGGCTCTTCAGGCGGCGCTGCGCGTCGGCCTCGGCCTTGCACTTGGCACACGTGGCCAAGTGGGCCAGGACCCGCTCGCGGGCATCGTGCTTCAGTTCCCCGTCCACCAGAGCGGCGAGCCGGTCGCCCAGGTGCTGTTCGGCGGGGGACGGATTGACTCCGCTCACTCGGTTCCGCCCTCTCCCCCGGCGCCGGGAGCGCCCACGGCCACCCCTGCCAGCGCGCGCTGCTCCGCACGGGCCGCGGGAGACCGGTGCTTGAGCGCCTTGCGCAGGTGCGAACGGCCCCGGTGGATGCGGCTGCGGACGGTACCGAGCTTCACGCCGAGGGTGGCGGCGATCTCCTCGTAGGAGAGGCCCTCGATGTCGCACAGCACCACGGCCGCGCGGAACTCGGGGGCGAGGGTGTCCAGCGCCTGCTGGACATCCGCGTCGAAATGGGTGTCGTGCAGCACCTGCTGCGGGGACGGCTCACGGCTCGGCAGGCGCTCGGCGGCATCGTCGGCGAGCGCGTCGAAGCGGATCCGCTGCTTGCGGCGGACCATGTCCAGGAAGAGGTTGGTGGTGATCCGGTGCAGCCAGCCCTCGAACGTGCCGGGCGTGTACGTGGACAGCGAGCGGAAGACGCGGACGAAGACCTCTTGGGTCAGGTCCTCGGCGTCGTGCTGGTTCCCCGTCAGGCGGTAGGCGAGACGGTAGACGCGCGCGCTGTGCGTGCTGACGATCTCCTCCCACGAGGGAGGGGTCCACGCCTGGGACCCCGCATCGGCGGCAAAGGTCGCGGTGGTTGCGGTGTCTGCGGTGTGGAAGCGGTCAGCAGTGTTTGTCACGGATTTCGGCTCACCCGCCGACCGGAAGAGGCGTCTGAACACGCCCCGACGATCCACAGGCGCAGCCGCACCTCCCCTGTCGGCTCTGGTGGTGTCCAGTGGAGTCACTACCATAGCCACCCCCTCCGTCAGCTCCGGATAAACATTTTTGCAGTAACTTTGCACGGGTCTTCAGTCCCGGACGGGCCCGGACCGGCACCGCACGGCCCCGGACCAGCACCGGACCGGCGCTCCGCCCGGCAGCGCCCCTTCCCGTCCTGCCTTCACCCCTCCCAACGCCCGGTCCCATCTGCGGGTTCCCGACGCCAACGGATACAGTCACCGTTGCGCCAACTATGGGGACAGGAGAGGGTCATTACCGGCAACCGGCAGACGAGCTGGGCGTTCGCCGACGCGTTTGTCGCCGAGGACGACGCTCTGCGATGGGCCCGCGACCGGTCCAGGGAAGCGGGCCTGCGCTCCGTCTCCCCCGGGACCGGGGCCGCGCTGCGCCTGCTGGCCGCCACCGCGGACGCCAAGGCGGTCGCCGAGATCGGCACCGGAACGGGAGTCTCCGGGATCCACCTCCTGCACGGAATGCGGCCCGACGGGGTCCTGACCACCGTGGATCCCGAACAGGACCGCCAGGCCTTCGCCCGGCAGGCCTTCCGCGCCGCGGGCTTCGCCGGCAACCGCGCCCGCTTCATCCCCGGCCACGCCCTCGACGTCCTGCCCCGGCTCGCGGACGGCGGATACGACCTCGTCTTCTGCGACGGGGACCCCGCCGAGTCGCTCGACTACCTCGCTGAATCGTTGCGCCTGCTGCGCCCCGGCGGACTCGTGTGCTTCGAGGGGGTCTTCTCCGACGGCCGTACGGTCGACTCCGCCGCCCAGCCGGTGGAGGTGCTCCGCGTCCGCGAGCTGCTGCGCAGCGTGCGGGAGAGCCCCGCCCTGGAGGCCGCGCTGCTCCCGGTCGGCGACGGCCTGCTGTGCGCGGTCCGGCGCTGAGGCCCGTACCGCGTGCGCCCCGTACCCCCTGACCCGTACCCCTTGAGCGGGCGCGTCAGGGCCGGGCGCCTCGGATACAACGCTGCCCCGGCCGCTGATCGCGGTCGGGGCAGCGCAGAGAATGCAGAGAGGGTGCCGACGTCAGCCGACGACCTTCTTCAGGGCGTCACCCAGGGCGTCCGCTTCGTCCGGGGTCAGTTCGACGACAAGCCGACCGCCGCCCTCAAGCGGTACGCGCATGACGATGCCCCGCCCCTCCTTGGTGACCTCGAGCGGGCCGTCGCCCGTCCGCGGCTTCATGGCCGCCATGCTCGTTCCCCTTCCTGAAACCAGCTCATCGTCAGCCGACGGCCCCATTCAGGCGCCTAATACCCGGCATCGAACACATTGCTTCTTGGCCATTATCCCGCATGTCAGGACCCGATGACCAACATCGCCCGGGAACGCTTGCGCAACGCGCTTGACCAAAACCACTCATTTCGGGGACCCGCCTGCGATACTTCGCCGCTGCTCCCCGCGAACGGCATCCGCTTTCTTTGACGCACATCACATGTGCGGCCGCCGCCCGGTCCGCCATGCTGGCCCTTGCACCGGCCGGTACCGGCCGGTAGCCAAGCCCGCGACGAAGGGGGACCCCCGGCCATGGCCGACAGCGTGCTCTACGAAGTGACCGACGGACTCGCGACCATCACGATCAACCGTCCCGACGCGATGAATGCCATGAACACCGAGGCCAAGGTCGCCCTACGCGACGCGGTCCGGGCGGCGGCCGTGGACGACGCGGTACGGGCCGTCCTGCTGACCGCGGCCGGCGACCGGGCCTTCTGCGTCGGCCAGGACCTCAAGGAGCACATCGGAAGCCTGGCGGCGGACCGCGAGAACGGTTCCTCGCTGACGATGAGCACGGTCGCCGAGCACTACAACCCGATCGTGCGCGCCCTCACCGAGATGCCCAAGCCCGTGGTCGCCGGGGTGAACGGCGTCGCGGCCGGGGCCGGCTTCGGCTTCGCCCTCGCGGCGGACTTCCGGGTCGTCGCCGACACCGCCTCCTTCAACACCTCGTTCGCGGGGGTCGCGCTGACCGCCGACTCCGGGGTCTCCTGGACCCTTCCGCGCCTCATCGGCGCCTCGCGCGCGTCCGACCTGCTGCTCTTCCCCCGCTCGGTCAAGGCCCAGGAGGCGTACGAGCTGGGCATCGCCAACCGCCTGGTCCCCTCCGGCTCCCTGCGCGCGGAGGCCGAGTCGGTGGCCCGCGCGCTGGCCTCGGGGCCGACGGTCGCCTACGCCGCCCTGAAGGAGTCCCTGGCGTACGGGGCCTCCCACTCCCTCGCCGAAGCGCTGGCCCACGAGGAGACCCTCCAGACCCGCGCCGGGGCCTCCGAGGACCACGGCATCGCCGTCCAGGCCTTCCTGGCCAAGCAGCCGCCGCGGTACCTGGGCCGCTGAGCGTCCCGCGGCCCGGCTCAGACGGCGGGAGCCGGGTCGCGGGAGACGCAGTCGGCCAGGTGGTCGTTGACCAGTCCGCAGGCCTGCATCAGGGCGTAGGCGGTCGTGGGGCCGATGAAACGGATGCCCGCCTTCTTCAGCGCCTTGGCGAGGGCGGTGGACTCCGGTGTGACGGCCGGGACCTCCGCGAGGGTCCGCGGGGCCGGTCCGGGCTCCGCCGGGGCGTGGGACCAGACCAGCGCGTCCAGCTCCCCCGGATGCCACCCGGCCAGCACCTCGGCGTTGGCCAGGGCCGCTTCGATCTTGGCCCGGTTGCGGATGATCCCCTCGTCGGCGAGGAGGCGTGCCACGTCCGCCGGTCCGAACCGGGCGACCGCCGCGATCTCGAACGAGGCGAAGGCCTTGCGGAAGCCCTCCCGCCGCCGCAGGATCGTCAGCCAGGACAGCCCCGACTGGAAGGCCTCCAGGCAGAGCCGCTCGTACAGCGCGTCGTCGCCGTGGACGGGGCGGCCCCACTCCGTGTCGTGGTAGACGACGTAGTCCGGCGTGGACAGCGCCCAGGGGCAGCGCGGAGCCCCGTCCGGGCCCGCGAGCGCGGCGCTCATCGCTCGCCGTGCTTGGTGACGTCCACCTGGCCGCCCCGGACGGCCGCGTCGGCGGCCTCGGCTTCGACCTCGTCCGGCCCGTCCGCCTCGGCGGGCGCAGCCGGCGCCGCCGGCCCGCCGGTGGCCGCCACCTGCTCCGCGGGCGCCCGGTCCGCCACCGCGGTCCCCGCGGCCCCGGGCGCCGGACGCGCGGCCGACGCCGCCGCGGCCGTCAGCTGCGCGATCCGCGCGTCGCGATCCGCCAGCTCCGCCGCCAGCCGATCCAGTACGTCGTCCACCTCGGCCATCCGGTACCCGCGCGGCGCGACCGGCAGCCGCAGCGCGTCGATGTCCGCCCGTACGACGGGCCGGGTCTGCGGCAGCCCGTCCGCCACCCGCTCCGGCTCCGCCTCCGGAAGGACGGCCTGCGAACCACCGCCGATTACCGCAAGGGTGACCGCGGCCACGACCACGACCAGCGCGATCATCAGGAACCAGAACACGATCAACTCCCCTGAGAGACTCCGGCCACCAGGTTAAGGTCGCAGGCGAGGCGCGAGGGCCGCCGAAGGAGGAAAGAGCAGGATGCTGCGACTGGGCAGGCGCGAGTTCGACCCCCACGAGCCGGTGATCATGGCCATCGTGAACCGGACTCCGGACTCCTTCTACGATCGGGGTGCCACCTTCCGCGACGAGCCCGCGCTGGACCGGGTCGAGCAGGCGGTGGCCGAGGGCGCCGCGATCATCGACATCGGCGGGGTCAAGGCGGGACCGGGCGAGCCCGTGGACGCGGCCGAGGAGGCCCGGCGCACGGTCGGATTCGTGGCCGACGTGCGGCGCCGCCACCCGGACGTGGTGATCAGTGTGGACACCTGGCGGCACGAGGTCGGCGAGGCCGTCTGCGAGGCCGGGGCCGACCTGCTGAACGACGCCTGGGGCGGGGTGGACCCGAAGCTGGCCGAGGTCGCCGCCCGGTACGGCGCCGGTCTGGTCTGCACCCACGCGGGCGGGGCCGAGCCGCGCACCCGGCCGCACCGGACCACGTACGACGACGTGGTGGCGGACATCCTGCGCGTGACGGTCGGACTGGCCGAGCGGGCCGTCGCGCTCGGTGTGCGCCGGGACGCGATCATGATCGACCCGGGTCACGACTTCGGGAAGAACACCCGGCACTCCCTGGAGGCCACCCGCCGGCTGGACGAGCTGGAGCGGACGGGCTGGCCGGTCCTCGTCTCGCTGTCCAACAAGGACTTCGTCGGCGAGACCCTCGACAAGCCGGTCAAGGAACGCCTGCTCGGGACGCTGGCCACGACGGCCGTCTCGGCCTGGCTGGGCGCGCAGGTCTACCGCGTGCACGAGGTCGCAGAGACGAAGCAGATCGTGGACATGGTCCGCTCGATCCAGGGCCACCGGCCGCCGGCGGTCGCCCGCCGCGGTCTGGTCTGAGCCCACCCCGGCCACCAGGGTCCGGTCTGAGACCACCCCGGCCACCGCGGTCCGGTCTGAGCTGACCCCGGCCACCGGCGGCCGCCGGGCCGCGGCGGTCGCCCGCCGGGCCCGGCCCGAAGGCACGGCTGCTACTTGCCGACTTCCTTCGTCACCAGCGCGATCGTCTCCTCCACGTCGTCCGTGACGTGGAAGAGGTAGAGGTCCCGCTCCGACGCCTTGCCCTGCGCGACCACCGTGTTCCGCAGCCAGTCGATCAGGCCGCTCCAGTACTCCGTACCGAACAGCACGATCGGGAAGCGGGTGATCTTCTGCGTCTGGACCAGGGTCAGCGCCTCGAACAGCTCGTCCAGCGTGCCGAGGCCGCCCGGCAGCACCACGAAGCCCTGGCTGTACTTCACGAACATCGTCTTGCGGACGAAGAAGTACCGGAAGTTCAGCCCCAGGTCGACGTGCTCGTTGAGCCCCTGCTCGAAGGGCAGCTCGATGCCGAGGCCGACCGAGATGCCGCTGGCCTCTCTGGCGCCCTTGTTGGCCGCCTCCATGGCCCCGGGCCCGCCACCGGTGATCACCGCGAAACCGGCGTCGACCAGCGCGCTGCCGATCCGTACGCCCGCCTCGTACTCCGGCGAACCCACCGCCGTACGGGCCGAGCCGAAGACGCTGATCGCGGGCGGCAGCTCGGCGAGCGTGCCGAAGCCCTCGATGAACTCCGACTGGATGCGCAGGACCCGCCAGGGATCGGTGTGCACCCACTCGGTGGGCCCGGCCGAATCCAGCAGCCGCTGGTCCGTCGTACTGCCCGCCTGGACCTGGCTCCGCCTGCGCAGCACCGGCCCGAGCAGCTGCTCCTCGGGCCGACGACGAGCGTTCCCGCCGGCATTGCCGTGGTTGCCCATGATGTGCTCCCTCCTGCTGATCGTTGGATCAGGTTAGGCGCACAAAGGTGACAGCAAGCGGAATTCAGGAGGTCAGCCAGGCGCGGAGTCGTTCCTCGCAATGGAGGATCGCCTTCGTCTCCACCCGTTCGTCCACCTTGTGGGCCAGCAGGGCGTCGCCCGGTCCGTAGTTGACCGCCGGGACGCCCAGCGCGCTGAAGCGGGAGACGTCCGTCCAGCCGAACTTCGGCATCGCGCGGCCGCCGACCGCCTCCATGAAGGCCGCGGCGGCCGGGTGGGAGAGGCCGGGCAGGGCGCCGCCCGAGGAGTCGTCGACGATGAACTCGCTGATGTCGCAGTCCGCGAAGACCTCCCGTACGTGGGCCAGCGCCTCGGCCTCGCTGCGGTCCGGGGCGTAGCGGAAGTTGACCGTGACCGTGCACGCGTCGGGGATGACGTTGTTGGCGACGCCGCCCTCGATGCGGACCGCGTTGAGGCCCTCGTGGTACTCCAGGCCGTCGATGACGGGCCTGCGGGGCCGGTACGCCGCCAGCTTGGCCAGGATCGGGCCGGCGGTGTGGATGGCGTTGGAGCCCATCCAGCTGCGGGCGGAGTGGGCGCGCTCACCGGATGTGCGCAGCAGGACGCGCAGGGTGCCCTGGCAGCCGCCCTCGACCTCGGCGTTGGAGGGTTCGAGCAGGACCGCGAAGTCACCGGTCAGCCAGTCGGGGTGGGCCGCGGCGATCTTGCCGAGGCCGTTGAGGTCGGAGGCGACCTCCTCCTGGTCGTAGAAGACGAAGGTCAGGTCGCGGTTGGGGGCCGGCACGGTGGCGGCGATGCGCAGCTGCACGGCGATGCCGGACTTCATGTCGGTCGTGCCGCAGCCCCACAGGACGTGGTCCGCGTCGAGGCGGGAGGGCACGTTGCCGGCGATCGGCACGGTGTCGAGGTGCCCGGCGAGTACGACGCGCTCGGCGCGGCCGAGGTGGGTGCGGGCGACGACGTTGTTGCCGAAGCGGTCCACGGCCAGGTGCGGCAGGGCGCGCAGCGCGCGTTCCACGAGGTCGGCGAGGGCCTTCTCGTCGCCGCTCACGGACGGGATGTCGACGAGCCGGGCGGTCAGCTCGGCGGCGTCGAGGGTGAGGTCCAGCTCGGATTCGGACATGGTCCCGACCCTAACGCCCCGGGCCCGCCGGTGGCTTCGTACGTCCGGCCGCTGGACGCGTCGTATCCCTCAAGTACGGTGGGCCGCGTGTCCGAGATCAGTCATGACCGTCCCCGCCGCCGCAGACCGTTGCGCGTGGCCGTGGGCCTGCTCGTCCTGTTGTCGCTGATCGGCTACTTCGCCGTGCAGCGGGACTCGAACGGCGGCGCTGGTGCGCCGTACTGCACGGCCAGTGTGGTCATCGGCGCGGGACCCGGATCGCAGGGGACCCGCCAGTCCTACGAGATGACCCCCGAGCAGGCGTCGAACGCGGCGACGATAGCGGCGGTCGGCATCTCCAAGGGCCTGCCGGACCGGGCCGTGACCATCGCGCTGGCGACCGCCATGCAGGAGTCGGCGCTGCGCAACCTCGACCACGGCGACCGGGACTCGCTGGGTCTCTTCCAGCAGCGGCCCTCGCAGGGCTGGGGCACCCCGGAGCAGATCACGGACCCGGTCTACTCGGCCGCGATCTTCTACGACCACCTCGTCGAGGTCCCCGGGTACTCGCGGCTGCCGCTGACCGTGGCCGCGCAGAAGGTGCAGCGCAGCGGCTACCCGCAGGCCTACGCGAAGCACGAGCCGGACGCCACGGTCCTGACGGCCGCCTTCGGTGAGGGCGGCACGCTGGCCTGCTCCGGCCCGGCGCCCGCGGCCGGTGATGCGGCGAAGGTGCGGGCGGAGCTGGCGCGGGCCTTCGGCAAGCAGGCGGCACCGGGCGGGGCGGGGACGGCGGGCGCGGGCGCCCCGGTCCCCGACACCGAGATCAGCCTGCCGCTGAAGCGGGACGGCGGTCCGGGTCAGGAGCGCCGGGCCCGGGCGATGGCGCACTGGGCGGTGGCCCGCGCGCACGAGCTCGGCATCACGCGGGTCTCGTACGGCACTTCCCGCTGGATCGGCGGGCAGGCGCGGGGGCGGTGGCAGGCCGCGGGCGGTGGCGGTGGCAAGTCGGCGGGCGGCGCCGCGCAAGAGGCCGCCCGGGACGAGATCCGGATCTCCGTGGCCCGCTGAAACCTCACTGCAACGCTCGTCCACCCGTACGGGAGGTCACCCTTGCGGGGGTGACCCGGCGGGGGTCCGAAGAGTCCCTCGGGGGACGGAAGCCCTGGTGGGCGCGCATCCAATGGGTTTGTCGCGGAAGCCGATTAAACGATGCGTTACTGATCCTTTACCCGCCGCCTCCGCAACTCCACCCGCCCCTGGAGCCGTTGTACGCGGTGTACGCAGCCGCTACCGCTTAGGAGCATCATGTCCCTCCCCCTGACCCGTCGGATCGCCCGTGCCGCGCTGCTCCTCGCAGCCGGGACCGCGCCCGTGGTCGGTGCGGCCGGCGCGGCCAGTGCCGCCGGTCTGGAGTCCGTGCCGCAGCTGGGCGCGCTTACCGCCCCGGACGCCTCGGCCGTCTCCGACACGACGGAAGCCGCCACCTCGGCCCTTCCGGCTGCCGCTCCCGCCACCGACCTGGCCGGCACCGCGGGCGGTCTGCTCGGCGGCCTGCCCGCCGCGCAGGAGCTGCCGACCGGCGGGGCGCTGCCGGGCGGCCTGCCCGGTGGTCTGCCGCTGGGCGGCTGATCGCCGTAGGACACCGAAGGGCCCGGGAGCAAGCGCTCCCGGGCCCTTCGGCTTTCGCACCCCGAGCCGTACGGCGGGCGCGACTCAGCCGAGGCGCTTGACCGCGGCCTCGACCCGCTCGTCGGTGGCGGTGAAGGCGACGCGGACGAACCGCGCGCCCGCCTCCCCGTAGAAGTCGCCCGGCGCCACCAGGATGCCCAGCTCCGCGAGGTGGCCGACCGTGTCCCAGCAGGGCTCGTCCCGGGTCACCCACAGGTAGAGGCTCGCCTCGCTGTGCTCGACCCGGAAGCCGTGCGCCTCCAGGGCGGTGCGCAGGGCCGCGCGGCGGGCGGCGTAGCGGGCCCGCTGCTCGCGGACGTGGGTGTCGTCGCCGAGCGCCGCCACCGTGGCGGCCTGTACCGGGGCGGGGGTCATCATGCCGCCGTGCTTGCGGATCTGGAGGAGCTCGCCGAGCACGTCGGCGTCACCGGCGATGAAGGCCGCCCGGTAGCCCGCCAGGTTGGACCGCTTGGAGAGGGAGTGGACGGCGACGATGCCCTCGTACGAACCGCCGCACACGTCGTCGTGGAGGACGGAGACGGGCTCGGCCTCCCAGCCCAGTTCCAAGTAGCACTCGTCGCTGAAGAGGAGGATCCCGTGCTCGCGCGCCCAGGCCACGATCCGGGTCAGCTCCTCCTTGGCGATGACCTTCCCGGTGGGGTTGGACGGGGAGTTGAGCCACAGCAGCTTCAGGCCGGCCGGGTCGAGCTCGGTCGGGTCGTCGTAGACCACGGCCTCGGCCCCGCACAGCCGCGCGCCGACCTCGTACGTCGGGTAGGCGAGGCGAGGGTACGCCACCTTGTCCTTCACCGTCCCCGTGCCCGCGCCGAGGCCCAGCTGGGTCGGCAGCCAGGCCACGAGCTCCTTGGAGCCGACGACCGGCAGCACGTTGCGGTGTTCCGCGGCGCTCGCGCCGAGCCGTCCGCGCACCCAGTCCGTGATCGCGTCCCGCAGCGCGGGCGTGCCCCATACCGTCGGGTAGCCCGGGGAGTCGGCGGCCTCGACCAGCGCGCGCTGGATCAGCTGCGGCACCGGGTCAACGGGCGTGCCGACCGAGAGATCGACGATGCCGTCCGCGTGGGCCGCCGCCGTCGCCTTGTACGGCTCCAGCTTGTCCCAGGGAAAGACGGGAAGACGGTCGGATACTGCGGCCACGGAGGTCTCTGCTCTCTCTGGGTAGGGGTCGCAAACACCTCGGTCCCGTGCGGCGGGAGGGCCGGACGGGACCGAGGGGCGCTTGTGCCGGGAACCCTCAGTGCTGGGCGGGGTTGATGTCGGCCGGCAGCGCCGCGATGAAGGGGTGGTCGCGCTCGATCAGGCCGAGCTTGGAGGCGCCACCGGGCGAACCGAGCTCGTCGAAGAACTCGACGTTCGCCTTGTAGTAGTCCTTCCACTCCTCCGGAGTGTCGTCCTCGTAGAAGATGGCCTCGACCGGGCAGACCGGCTCACACGCACCACAGTCGACGCATTCGTCCGGGTGGATGTACAAGGACCGCTTGCCCTCGTAGATGCAGTCGACGGGGCACTCTTCGATGCATGCCTTGTCCTTGACGTCGACACAAGGCTCCGCGATGACGTAGGTCACGCTCTCGTTCCTCCTCGGTAGGGCTTTCCATATCGCGCGGGAGCGCGGCGTCGTCGATGCCCGCACCTAGTATCTCCGTTCCCGGGCACGATCCGAACAGGAGGGGCGGGCAGAGCTGTGGAAATCACTGCGGGTGGACTGCTGGAGATCCGTATCACCCCGGCTGACGTGGGTAAACGAGTTTCCGTACGGCGGGTGGAGAGCGGGCGCGGCGGGCACCCCGAGTTCACCGACGCGGTAGGCGTTCTCACATCCTGGAACGACGGTGTGCTGACCATCACAAGGAAGGACGGCGGGTCTGTCCGCATCGCGGAATCGACGCTGGTGGCGGGCAAGATCGTGCCGCCCGCGCCGGCCCGGCGGCGCGGTCCGGCAGCCTCCTTCGAGGAGCTGGCGCGGGTCGCCGCGCGGTCCTGGCAGCCGCTGGAGAGCGAACCGCTGGGCGAGTGGACGCTGCGGGCGGCCGCCGGATTCACCCGGCGGGCCAACTCCGTACTGCCGCTCGGCGAGCCCGGCATACCGCTGGACGATGCACTCGCGCGAGTGACCTCCTGGTACGCGGAACGAGGACTTCCGGCGTACGTGCAGGCCGCGACCGGCGCCGTCGGCACCCAGGAGATGCTCTGCGCGGAGCTGGAACGGCGGGGCTGGGCGGCCGAGGTGTCGGCGCAGGTACGGATCGGGGCGCTGGCGCCGCTGGGCGATCTCGACGCGCCCGCGGCCGCGGCCGTACGCCTGACCCGCGCCCCCGACGAGGAGTGGCTCGCGCGGTACGGGAAGGTGAGCGACCCGGCCGTGGCCCGCCGCGTGCTGGTGGAGGGACCTTCGGTGTGGTTCGCGGCGCTGCCCGGGGGCCGGGCCGTCGGGAGGTGCGCGGTGGACGGGCGGTGGGCCGGATTCTCGGCGGTCACGGTGGATCCCGCGCACCGGCGGGAGGGGCTGGCGACCGCGGTGATGGCGGCGCTGGCGCGGCGGGCGCTTGAGGAAGGCGCCTCGGCCGCGTGGCTCCAGGTGGAGACGGACAACCCGCAGGCGCGCGCCCTGTACGACGGGATGGGCTTCGCGACGCACCACGCCTATCACCACTACCGGGCGGCGCGGTGACCTCCGCCTGGCGGGAGCGGTTCGCGGAACAGGCCCGCTCGGAGCGCCCGGACCTGGCGGAGCTGTGCCTGCTGGTGGCGGCGGAGGCCGACCCGGACCTGGACGAACGGGCCATGGACTGGGCGCAGATCGAGCTGGACCGGCTGGCGGGGATGCTGCCGTACGGACTGCGCGGCGGGCGGGCGTGGGCGTCGGCCGTCACCGACCTGCTGGGCGCCCGCCTGGGCTTCCACGGCACGCCGGGGGATTACGACCGGCTGTCGTCCTCGCTGCTGCACGAGGTCCTGCGGCGGCGCCGCGGGCTGCCGATCCTGCTGTCGGTGGTGTGGCTGGAGGTCGCGCGGCGGGCGGGTGCGCCCGTGTACGGGCTGGCCCTGCCGGGGCACTTCGTGGTGGGCTTCGGGGATCCGGAGGAGGGCGTGGTGGTGGACCCGTTCGCGGGGGGCGCCTCGCTGGGAGCGGGGCCGGCGGAACTGGCGTCCGGTGCGCGCACCCCCGCCCGGACCCTCGACACCGTCCTGCGGATCCTGAACAACATCCGGGCCTGGGCGGCGTCCCGCCCCGAGCAGTCGGGCGTGGCCCTGTGGGCGCTGGAGCTGTCGCTGCTGCTGCCGTCGCATCCGGCGTCGCTGCGGTACGAGCGGGCGCGGCTGCTCGTGGAGCGGGGTTCCTTCCGGGAGGGCGCGGCCGAGCTGGAGGCGTACGCCGCCGTGGTGGAGGCGGTGGATGCCGCCGTCGCGGCACGCATCCGCGCCGAGGCCGGCTCGGCCCGCGCCCGGCTGAACTGAGCTGGGGCTCCGCCCCGGAGCAAAACCAGCCTCGCCGGCGTTTGGGGCGCGGGGTCTGGGGGCGGAGCCCCAAGGAACCCGGCTCCGCCGGGCACCGGGCTCCGCCCGGACCTGCGCCTCAAACGCCGGCGAGGCTGAAAGGGGCGGCTAGGCCGGGTTCGTGTCGACCACCACCGTGCGTTCGGCCGCCGTCTTGCCGCGCAGCGCCTTGCCGAGGGCTCCGGCGACGTCCTGCGGGGTGACCGCCGTCTTCTCCCCGGTGCCGCGTGTGATCAGGATGCCGTCGAAGGTGTTGCCGTAGGTCTCCTTGAGGGCTTCCAGGTCGAACTTCTCGACGAGGTGGCCCTCCACCGGCGTCATGCTCAGGATGCGCGGCAGGGATTTGCCGCCGAAGGCGATGGACTTGGAGCCGATCTTGACCGTGGCGTTGGCGGACATCGCGGGCTCGGCGAACTCCTTCATGGCCCGGTCCAACTCCGCCTGGTCGATGACCGGGGCCTTGGTGGTCACCGGCAGTTCGGCCACGGCCGCCTTGCCGGTGGCGACCATGTCGCGGAAGGCCTTGGTGACGTGCTCCGCGGAGGCGTCCACGTCCAGGGTGGTGCCTGCCGTGCCGGGAACGGCCACCGCCTTGCCCGTGTCGAACTTGATCGTGCCCTCGGTGGCCGAGCCCGCGGTACCCGCGAGCTCCTGGAGCGCGACCTGGAGCTTCTCCTCGTCGACCGGCATCACCGGGGTCGCCTCGCGCTCCTGGCCGAAGAGGGAGCCGATGACGGTGACGGGGTTGTAGTCACTGCCGGCCGCGTTGCGGACGGTGGTCTGGCTGTCCAGGGTCAGGCCGGCCTTCTCGGGCTTCAGCTCGACCTGCTTTCCGCCGACGCTGAGCTGGAGCGGGGCGGTGGCGCGGGTCCCGAAGGCCGTCTGGAGCTTGGCCACGGCCTCGTCACGGCTGCCGCTGATGTCGGCGCCGAGGACGGTGGTGCCCTTCGGCACGTCGGAGTGGTTCAGGAGCAGCCCGGCGCCGTAGGCCACGCCGAGCAGGGCGATGGTCGCGCCGCCGAGGAGGGCCAGCTTGGAGCGGCCCTTCTTGACGGGCTTGGCCTTGCCCTTGCCTCCCTTGCCGCCCTTGCCCGCCGGCTGCCGGGACGCGGGGCGGGCGGCCGACGCGGGCCCCGCAGTCGGCCCGGGCGGCGGTACGGCCGCCGGTCCGGGGGCCGGCACGTCCAGCTCGGGGCCGGGCCAGCGCGGCGACTCGGCGGCGCGGGGGCCGTCGAGGGGCCCGGCGACGCCGAAGCCGGGTCCGCCGGTGGGTCCGGCGGGAAAGGCGCTGCCCTGGTCCACGTACGCGGGGAGCGCCTCGGTGCCGGGGCCGCCGTCGTCGGGTCCGTTCCCGTACGCCGGGACACCGCGGGGCGCGCCGCCGCCGGGGCCGCCGGGGCGCGGGCCGGCCGGGTCCTGGCCGTACGCGGCGCCGCCGGGCACCGGCGGGGGCGGGGTGGTGCGCGGCGGCGGGAAGCCGGCGCCCGCCACGGGCGGCGGCGGGGTGGTGCGCGGCGGTGCGAAGCCCGCACCGCCCACGACCGGCCCGGGCGGCGGGGTGGGTGCGGGGGCCGGCCCCGGGGTGGGAGCCGGGGGCGGGGCTGCCGCCCGGCCGGGGTAACCGGAGCCCTGAGCGGGCGCGGGCGGCGGGGTGGGCACCCCACCGCGCGCCGCACCCGGCCCGGCACCCGGCGCGGCACCCGGCCCACCGCCCGCTCCGGCACCCGGCGCGGGTGCAGCGGCCTTGCGGGGGGCGAACCAGTTGCTCGGCGGCCCCTCCCCCTCGGCCGGGGGCGGCTCCGGCGCGGCCTGGATCCGGGTCGGCTCGGGCCGCGTCCTCGGCGCGGGCGCCGGCTCCGCCGCGGGCTGTGCTCCCGGTCCCCCGTCGGTCGCCGCGCCGGCGGGGTCGCTGGTACCCATCGCCTTGCGTACGACCACCGGCGGGATCGGCCGGGACCCGGGGATGTTGATCCGGATCCGGGTCGTCAGGGTGGTCTCGGTCTTGGGCCCGTCGGATTCGGGCGTGGACGGCTTCGAGGTCACAGAGTTCTCCTCCGGGGCGGTCGCCGCGCCAGGCCCAGGTGGCACAGTCGTGGACGGGTACTGGCCGGTTCCGTACGGCGGCGTACCCGAGGGGTAGGCGGCTCCGCCGTGCCCCTGGGGCCCGGAGGACGAACTGTCGGTTTCACGACTCAAGGCAGGTTCTCCCAGTTGGCTCCGCCGCCCGTCATACCGTGCGCGGGCAGCTCGGCGGCCCGTCCACCATACTGGCCGCCGCGCGGACGCAACTGACCCCCTGGAATCAGAGGTTCCTCATAGCCCGCGCCAAACCCCCGCCAACCCATCGCCAAACGCCGCCCAACTGCCCATGTGAAGGCGTGAGCGGCGCCCCGCTACGGCGTCCGACGCCACGTCACTCGGCACGCCGCCCGGCCGAAACCGGACCCTCCAGCGGTCCGCGCATCGTGGCGCAGATCACAGCGAGCACGGTTCCGCCCAAAAGGTATGCGTACATGCCGATACCGGACGAACTGAGCAGGAAGTCCCCCTCGGGGCGCGGAACGCTGAGCATCACGTACGCGAGGAACCAGCCGACCGCGGCCCCGCCCACGCCGAGCCCGGTCCCGACGGCGATCCGGCCGCCGAGGAACAGCCCGAAGAGGGCCAGGAGTCCGAGCAGCAGCCCGCCCCGGAACCACAGGTCGACGACCAGCCAGCCCGCGGCGCCGGTGAGGGCGCCCGCCGCCAACAGGCCCACGGCGGCGGCGATCCGGCCCGCCGTCAGGGTCCCGGTCATGCCCCCACCCCCGCGAACAGGTCCCGCTCGCGCTCGCCCGCCGGGGCGCCCGGCCGGCCCGCGGCCAGTTCGTAGTACTCACGGGTGAACAGCGGCTGCGCGAGGTTGTTGGAGAGCGCGAAGAAGGGCCCCTCCACGGCGATCTGGGTCGCGTGGGCCCGCATGGCGGCCGCCTTGGCGGCGGCCTGCGCCTCGTCCGCGTCGATCTCCGCGGTGATCCGCTCGTCGGCGACCACGCCCGGCACGTCGGCCGGCGAAGCGAGCTCCGGGAAGGGCGACTCCGCCGCACCGGCCACCTCCCCCGCACCTCCTGCGGGGTCACCCCCGAGGAGTTCGGCCCGGGCGGCGCGGAGCCGGGCGAAGCCCTCCTCGACCACGGAGAGCGGGACCCGGTTCCAGTAGATCTTCCCGATCTCGTGCGCCAGGCCGAGATCGCGCCGGTAGGTGTCCTCGGCGGCCAGTTCCGCGGCGCGCACGGCGACCCGGTGGGCCTGGATGTGGTCGGGGTGCCCGTAGCCGCCGTCCGGGTCGTAGGTGATCAGCACCTGGGGGCGCAGCTCGCGGATCACCTCCACGAGGTACGCGGCGGCCTCGTCCACGTCGGCCGACCAGAAGGCGCCCGGGCGCTCGTTCTGCGGGGCGCCCATCATCCCGGAGTCGCGGAAGCGGCCGGGGCCGCCGAGGAACCGGTGGTCGGCGACGCCCAGTTCCGCCATGGCGGCATCGAGTTCCCGTACGCGGTGGGCGCCGAGGGCGTCGTCGCGGTCGGCCGCCAGGTGGGCCAGCTCGGGCGGGATGACCTCGCCCTCTTCGCCGAGGGTGCAGGTCACCAGCGTGACGTGAGCACCCTCGGCCGCGTACTTGGCCATGGTGACGCCGTTGTTGATCGACTCGTCGTCAGGGTGCGCGTGCACGAGGAGCAGACGACGGGCGGGAAGACCGTTCATGGGGCAAGCCTAGGCGTTGCCGGGCCCAGGGCGGCCGGCGTCCCTACAGCTTGAGTCCGCTGATCATGCTGGCCACGTTCGTGGTGAGCTGACTGAGGGTCGGCGCGATGGTGGAACTCGCCAGGTAGAAGCCGAGGAGCACGCAGACGAACGCGTGTCCCGCCTTCAGCCCCGACTTGCGGACCAGCAGGAAGACGACGATCGCCAGCAGCACCACAGCCGAGATCGAGAGTGCCACGGCGTTTCACCTCCACGTCGAGCGGACATCGGTACGCGCATTCGTGCTCGGCGAGAGTCATACCCACCGTGCGCTACGGATCATAACTATCCGTACCAGCGCATCCATAGAAAACCGGCAGCACAAGGGGCGCACGCCGCGCATGAGCTGGGTCACGGGGCAGGCCGGCCGGACAGGCCGGCCACCTCCCCGGCCGGCCGCCGACGCCCGCACGGCCGCACCGGAGCCGGGCCGAACGGGCCAGATGTCGGGGCAGACACGGGCAAGTCACCCTGGCATAACCGCAGTTGCGGCAGCCGAACAGGCCTGCGGCGAGGTGGCTGAAAATGAGCGCTCGCCACGGTGCCGACAGGGCCCGGTCTGCCGCGCGGACCTGACGGGCTTTCCGGCGGCGGCTACTCGTGGGCCGACGGCCCCGGCGTCGGGGCAGGCGGCGGCACCACCTGCTTCTCCGCCGCGAAGTGGCAGGCCGAGGGATGCGCCGCCGGCCCCGCGGGGAAGGCCGCCGGGACCGCGAGCAGCGGCACCTCCGTCGCGCAGCGGTCCTCGGCCTTCCAGCAGCGGGTGCGGAAGCGGCAGCCCGACGGCGGGTTGGCCGGGGAGGGGACGTCTCCGGAGAGGATGATCCGCTCCCGGTGGGCCCGGGCTCGCGGGTCCGGGACGGGGACGGCCGAGAGGAGGGCCTGCGTGTAGGGGTGGGTGGGGTGGTCGTAGATCTGGGTGTCGGTTCCGATCTCGACGATCCGGCCCAGGTACATCACCCCGACCCGGTCGGAGATGTGCCGGACGATGGACAGGTCGTGCGCGATGAAGACGTAGGAGAGGCCGAAGTCGTCCTGGAGGCGCTCCAGGAGGTTGATGACCTGCGCCTGCACCGAGACGTCGAGCGCGGAGACCGGCTCGTCGGCGACGATGACCTCGGGCTGGAGCGCGAGGCCGCGGGCGATGCCGATGCGCTGGCGCTGGCCGCCGGAGAACTGGTGCGGGTACCGGTTGATGTACTCCGGGTTCAGGCCGACCACGTCCAGCAGTTCCTGGACCTTGCGCCGCCGGTCCCCCTTGGGAGCCACCTCCGGGTGGATCTCGTACGGCTCGCCGATGATGTCACCCACCGTCATACGGGGATTCAGGGAGGTGTACGGGTCCTGGAACACCATCTGGATGTTGCGGCGGACGGCCTTCAGGGCGCGCCCCGAGAGCCGGGTGATGTCCTCGCCCTTGTACGAGATCGCCCCGGCCGTCGGCCGCTCCAGGTGGACCAGCATCCTGGCCACGGTCGACTTCCCGCACCCCGATTCACCGACGATGCCCAGCGTCTCCCCGGCGCGCAGCCCGAAGGAGACCCCGTCCACGGCCTTGACCGCGCCGACCTGCTTGCGCAGGACGACGCCCTGGGTCAGCGGGTAGTGCTTGACGAGGTCCGTCACTTCGAGCAGGGACTCAGGCATGGAGGCACTCCGTCCAGAAGTGGCAGGCGCTGGTACGGGATACGGGCGCGTCGGTCACCTCGTACAGCGGCGGGACATCGGTGCGGCACACGTCCCGTGCCATGGGGCAGCGCGGGTTGAAGGCGCAGCCCGGCGGGATGTCGAGCAGGTTGGGCGGCAGGCCCTTGATCGCGTAGAGCTCCTGGCCCTTCTGGTCCAGGCGCGGGATGGAGTCCAGCAGGCCCCGGGTGTACGGGTGCGCCGGGCGCTTGTAGATCTCGTGCACGGGGGCCGCCTCGACGATCCGTCCCGCGTACATGACGGCGATCTTGTCCGCGACGTCGGCGACGACGCCCAGGTCGTGGGTGATCAGGATCAGTCCCATGTTCATCTCGCGCTGGAGCTCGGCGAGCAGGTCCATGACCTGGGCCTGGACGGTGACGTCCAGCGCCGTCGTGGGCTCGTCGGCGATGATGAGCGAGGGCTCCAGGGCCATCGCCATGGCGATCATGATGCGCTGGCGCATACCGCCGGAGAACTGGTGCGGGTAGTCCCCGACCCGCTCCCTGGCCGCCGGGATCTTCACCCGGTCCATCAGCTCGACGGCTTTGGCCCTGGCGTCCTTGCGCGACATGCCGCGGTGGACCTCGTACATCTCGCCGAGCTGCGCGCCCACGCTGAGCACGGGGTTGAGGGCGGACAGCGCGTCCTGGAAGATCATCGCCATATCGGCGCCCCGGATCCCGCGCCGCTCCTCCTCCTTCATCTTCAGCAGGTCCCGGCCCTTGAACAGGATCTCGCCGCCCGCGATGCGGCCGGGCGGCATGTCCAGGATGCCCATCACCGCCTGGGCGGTCACCGATTTGCCCGAGCCGGACTCGCCGAGCACGGCCAGGGTCTCTCCCTCGTCCACCGAGTAGTCGACGCCGTTGACCGCCTTCGCGACTCCGTCGCGCGTCTTGAATTCCACGTGCAGATCGCGGACTTCGAGCAGCATGTGCGGGGCTCCTCAGCGCAGCTTGGGGTCGAGGGCGTCGCGCACCGCGTCGCCGAGCATGATGAAGGCGAGCACGGTCAGGCTGAGCGCGCCCGCCGGGTAGAGCAGCATGTGCGGGGCGTTGCGGATCTGCGAGGCCGCGTTGGAGATGTCGATGCCCCAGGAGACGGTGGGCGGGCGCAGGCCCACGCCGAGGAAGGACAGGGTGGCCTCCAGGGCGATGTAGGTGCCGAGCGCGATGGTGGCGACGACGATGACGGGGGCGACGGCGTTGGGCGCGACGTGCCGCAGCAGCATCCGGCCGCTGCCGGCGCCCAGTGCCCGGGCGGCCTGGACGTAGTCGTGCTGTTTGGCGGTGATCACCGAGCCGCGGGCGATGCGGGCGATCTGCGGCCAGCCCAGGAGCACGATGAATCCCACGACGGGCCACACGGTGGTGCTGGTCACGACGGACAGGAAGACCAGGCCGCCGAGGACGACCGGGATGCCGAAGAAGATGTCGGCGACGCGGGAGAGCAGCGCGTCCCCCCAGCCGCCGAAGAAGCCGGCCAGTCCGCCCAGTACGGAGCCGAGCAGCGCGGCGCCGAGGGTGGCGCAGATGCCCACGGTGATGGAGGCGCGGGCGCCGTGGACGGTACGGGTGTACACGTCGCAGCCCTGGGTGTCGTAGCCGAAGGGGTGGCCGGGGGCGGAGCCCTGCTGCGATTTGGACAGGTCGCACGTGAGCGGATCGCCGCCGGCGATGAGCTGCGGCCAGACGGCGATGAGGACGAGGAAGAGGATCAGCAGCGCGGAGAGGATGAAGACGGGGTTGCGGCGCAGCTGGTGCCAGGCGTCGGACCACAGTGAGCGGGCCCTCTCGCCGGGGCCGGCGGGCCCCGTTCCCGGGACCTTCTCCAGGCTCTCCGCCTCTTCGAGGGCCAGATCCATGGCACCGCCCTGACCTGTGGGGGACATTGCCTCGTGCCGGCGGGGGCCGACGGGGTCGTACCGCTCGGGACGGCCGGAACCCTCGGGACGCCGGGGCCGCTCGGGCTGGGGCCGCTCGGGCTGGGGCTCAGGCATAACGGATCCTCGGGTCCAGGACCGCGTAGAGCAGGTCGACGAGCAGGTTCGCCAGCAGGAAGACGATGACGAGGATGGTCACGAATCCGACCACCGTGGGGGCGTTGTTGCGCAGGATGCCCTGGTAGAGCTGGTAGCCGACGCCGTGGATGTTGAAGATCCGCTCGGTGACGATGGCGCCGCCCATCAGGGCGCCGATGTCGGTGCCGATGAAGGTGACCACCGGGATCAGCGAGTTGCGCAGCAGGTGCCGGCTGATGACCCGGTGGCGCGGCAGTCCCTTGGCGATCGCGGTGCGCACGTAGTCCGCCTTGACGTTCTCGGCGATCGAGGTCCGCGACAGGCGGGTGACGTAGGCGAGGGAGACCAGCGCGAGCACGGTGCCGGGCAGGATCAGCTCGCCGAAGGCGGCGTCCGGGGACACGGTGGGCCGCACCCAGCCCCACTTCACGCCGAAGACGAACTGCAGCAGATAGCCCGTCACGAAGGTGGGGACCGAGATCACGACGAGGGTGAGCACCAGCAGTGTGGTGTCGATGGACTTGCCGCGCCGCAGGCCGCTGATCACGCCGAGGGTGATGCCGATGAGGATCTCGATGAGGATGGCGACGATGGTCAGGCGCAGCGTGACGGGGAAGGCCGTCGACATCAGCGAGGTGACCTTTTGGCCGTTGAAGGCGGTGCCGAAGTCGCCCTTGAAGATCTGGCCCATGTAGTGGAGGTACTGCTTCCACAGGGGTTGGTCGAGGTAGAGGTCCTTGCGGATGCGCGCGGCGGTGGCGGGGTCGGGGGCCTTGTCGCCGAAGAGGGCCGCGACCGGGTCACCCAGCGCGTACACCATGAAGAAGATCAGGAAGGTGCTGCCGATGAACACGGGGATCATCTGGAGCAGCCGCCGGATCACATAGCGTCCCATGGAGTGCTCCGTGCTGTCGGTGGGCTCGGCGTCGGTCGGTTCCGCGTCGCCCGGTTCGGCGTCGCCCGGTTCGGTATCGGTGGCGTTCGGTCCGTCGGCGGGTCAGCTGACCTTGATCTGGTCGTAGACCGGGACGCTGAACTGGTTGAGGGCCACGTCGGAGAGGCGCTCGGAGTGTCCCGCGCTGCCGTTCTGGTACCAGAGCGGGATGGACGGCATCTGCTCGGCGAGGATCTTCTGCGCGTCCTGGAAGGTGGTGGTCGCCTTGGCGGCGTCGCTCTCCTGGTTCGCCTCGTCGATGAGCCGGTCGAACGCGGGGTTGCTGAACTTGCCGTAGTTGGAGGAGGCGCCGGTGTAGTAGAGCGGCTCCAGGAAGTTCTGAATCAGCGGGTAGTCGGCCTGCCAGCCAGAGCGGAAGGGGCCGGTCAGCTTGAAGGAGCTCTGCTGGTTCCTGAAGTCCGCGAAGGTGCCGACCGGGTTGACCGTGCAGACCGGGCCTTCGCCGAGCGCGTTGTTGATGCTGTTGCAGACGGCGTCCATCCAGTCGCGGTGCGAGCCGGTGTCCACGTTGGAGGTCAGCGTGACCTTGCCGCCGGGCAGCCCGCCCCCCTCCTGGATGAGCCGCTTGGCCTCGCCGGGGTCGTAGGCACAGGCGTCGCCGCAGGCGGTGGCGGAGAAGCCGCCCCTATCGCCGAGGGCCGGTGAGGTCCAGTCCCTGGCGGGGGTGCGGGTCTCGCGGAAGATCTGCCGGGTGATCTCGTCGCGGTTGATCGCCATCGAGATGCCCCGGCGGACCTTCTCCATGCCCTCCTTGCCCCACCCGCGGTCGTAGAGCGGGAAGGTGAGGGTCTGGATGATGAGCGCCGGCTGGTTGATGTACCGGTCGCCGAGGTCGTTCTTGACGTTCTTCAGCTGCTGCGCCGGGACGTCGTCCACGAGGTCGAGGTTGCCGGAGATCAGATCGGTGTAGGCGGTGTTGTTGTCGGTGTAGACCTTGAGGTCCACGCCGCCGTTCTGCGCCTTGTCCTCGCCGGGGTAGCCGTCCCACTTGCGCAGCTTCATGCCGGTGCCCTTGGTGTACGAGTCCACCGTGTACGGGCCGTTGCCGACGGGCTTGTTCAGCCAGGCGGCGTGGTCGGTGAAGAAGGCCTTGGGCAGGGGGGAGAAGGCCTGGTAGCCGAGGGTCTCGGGCCAGGTGGAGAACTTCTCCTTCAGGGCGACGGTGAAGGTCCGGGGATCCTTGACGACCAGTCCGCTCATCGTCTTCGTCTTCGGCTCTCCGGACTTCGGGTGCAGGTCGTCGTAGCCGACGATGTCCGCGAAGAAGGGGGCGTTGTTCTGCTTGTTGCGCACGTCGGCCGCGTAGTTCCAGGCGTCCACGAAGGACTGCGCCGTCACCGGCTCGTCGTTGCTGAACTTCCAGCCTTCCTTCAGCGTGACCGTGAAGTTCTGACTGTCCGTGGTCTCGATCTTCTCGGCCAGCATGTCCTTGGCCTCGCCGGTCTTGGCGTCATAGCGCTTCAGACCCCGGAAGAGCATGTCGAGGACCTTGCCGCCCTGCACCTCATTGGTGTTCGCGGGCTCCAGCGGGTTCTGCGGGTCACCCCAGGAGGAGCTGACGATCCCTCCGTCGGCGCCCGCGGCACCTTCGCTTCCACCGCCGCAGGCCGTGGCCACGAGGGCGACGGCCACCGCACATGCGGCCCGCCTGGCGTGGGTGGCTCCGCGCATGGAGTGCCTCCTATGGATCCCAAGACTCACGTGGGGCCAATGTCACCCCATGTGAGGTCCCGCGCACCCATCGTTGGACCGATTGCACCCGCGCATCACCCGCCTGTCACCCCTGCGAGTGCAAAGTCAGCTCCCATGTGTCCACCGCGTAGTGCAGGGTCATGCCGTGCGCCTCGTAGAGCCCCAGTGCGCCGGTTTCGTTGCGGGTGTCCACGCCGAGGCCCACGGTGTCGCGGCCGCGCGCCGCGTAGGCGGCGAAGGCGTGGCGCAGCAGGGCGCCGCCGATGCCCCGGCCGCGCAGTTCCTCGCGTACGCCGATGTGGCTGATCCAGCCCATGCTGGTCCGGTCGTCGCGGGTGAGCAGGACGGCCGCGTCGCCCCGGCCGCGCAGGCTCGCGATCCACACCAGGGACCAGTCGAGGGCGCGGGCGTCGAAGTGGTCCAGCCAGGCTTCGTACGCACGCTCCACATGGCCGAAGTGGGTCGCGAAGGTCTCCTCCACCAGGGCGTGGGCCCGGCGGCGGTCGGCCTCGTCGGCCCCGCAGCGGCGCAGGCTCAGGCCGGCGGGAAGGACGGGCGCGGTGTCGCGGGTCCGGGACAGGGAGCGGGTCATGACCTGGTGGCGGCGGATGGTGCGGTAGCCGCGCCCGCGCAGGAGGCCGAGGTCCAGGGTGGGCCGCACGTTCAGCTGGAGCCGCAGGACGCCGGGCGCCGCCGCGGCGGTCAGCTCGCGCGCCCGGGCCTCCATCAGCGCCAGCAGCCGCAGGGCCGCTTCGGGGTGGCCGGGGAGCACGTAGTGGTCGCCTTCGACGCGGCCGGGCCCGGAGTCGGCCCAGACGAGGGCGTAGGCGACCGGCTTGGGCCCTTCGAAGGCCAGCCAGGAGTCGGTGGCGAGGTTCACCTCGGGGTGGCGCAGGTCGGCCTCGACGGTCCCGAGGTCGGTCTCCGGCCGGCCGATCTCGATGACGTCGACGGCGTTGAGCAGGGCGCAGATGGCGGGGGCGTCCCCGGGCCCGGCGGGCCGGACGGTCAGCATGGCGGTCATCGGCCTACTCTCGGCCCGGCCGGCGCGCGGCCGCAACCGCCTTTCACCGTACGGGTACACGGCAGGGCGCCCGGGCCGGAAGGATCCGGTCCGGGCGCCCTGGACGCCGTACGGCGGTGGCCGCGGGGGTGACCGCGGCGGTGAGCGGGGTGCTCAGCCGGCCAGCACGGCCTTCTCCTCCGCGAAGTGGCAGGCCGACTCGTGGGCGGCGAAGACGTCCTGCCCCTTGAACCGCTCCGGAACCGCCAGCAGCGGCTCCTCGGTGGCGCACTTGTCCTCGGCCTTCCAGCAGCGGGTGCGGAAGCGGCAGCCCGACGGCGGGTTGGCCGGGGAGGGGACGTCCCCGGTCAGGATGATCCGCTCGCGGCCCTCACGGGCGTCGGGGTCCGGCACGGGGACCGCCGACAGCAGCGCCTGGGTGTAGGGGTGCGTCGGGTGCTCGTAGATCTGCGCGTCGGTGCCGATCTCGGCCATCTTGCCGAGGTACATGACGCCCACGCGGTCCGAGATGTGCCGGACGATCGACAGGTCGTGCGCGATGAAGAGGTAGGACAGGTCGAACTCTTCCTGGAGCTTCTCCATCAGGTTGATGACCTGCGCCTGCACCGACACGTCGAGCGCGGAGACCGGCTCGTCGCAGATGATGATCTCCGGGTTGAGCGCGAGGCCGCGGGCGATGCCGATGCGCTGGCGCTGGCCGCCGGAGAACTGGTGCGGATAGCGGTTGATGTACTCCGGGTTCAGGCCGACCACGTCCAGGAGCTCCTGGACCTTGCGCCGCCGGCCCCCCTTGGGAGCCACCTCCGGGTGGATCTCGTACGGCTCCCCGATGATGTCACCCACCGTCATGCGCGGGTTCAGCGAGGTGTACGGGTCCTGGAACACCATCTGGATGTTGCGGCGCACGGCCTTGAGGGCCTTGCCCGACAGCTTGGTGATGTCCTGGCCCTTGTAGAAGACCTCGCCGGCGGTGGCGGTCTCCAGGCTCATCAGCAGCTTGGCGACGGTGGACTTGCCGCAGCCGGACTCGCCCACGATGCCGAGGGTCTCGCCCCGGTAGAGGTCGAAGGAGATCCCGTCGACCGCCTTGACCGCACCGACCTGCTTCTTGAACAGGATGCCCTGGGTCAGCGGGAAGTGCTTGACCAGGTTGCGGACCTGGAGGATCGGCTCGCGCTCGGTGACGTTCTCGGTGAGCTCAGCCATGGATCTGCTCCTTCCAGAAGTGGCACGCGCTGGTGCGGCCGGACAGCTCGGTGCCGTCCTGCGCGGTCACCTGGTGCAGGACCGGCACGTCGGTGCGGCAGATGTCCCGCGCCTTGGGGCAGCGCGGGTTGAACGCGCAGCCCGACGGGATGTTGAGCAGGTTCGGCGGCAGGCCCTTGATCGCGTAGAGCTCCTGGCCCTTCTGGTCCAGGCGCGGGATCGAGTCCAGCAGGCCGCGCGTGTACGGGTGCGCCGGGTTCTTGTAGATCTCGTGGACCGGGGCGTTCTCGACGATCCGGCCGCCGTACATGACGGCGATCTTGTCCGCGACGTCGGCGACGACGCCGAGGTCGTGGGTGATCAGGATCAGGCCCATGTTCATCTCGCGCTGGAGCTCCGCGAGCAGGTCCATCACCTGCGCCTGGACGGTGACGTCGAGAGCCGTGGTGGGCTCGTCGGCGATGATCAGGTCGGGCTCCAGGGCCATCGCCATCGCGATCATGATGCGCTGGCGCATACCGCCGGAGAACTGGTGCGGATAGTCGCCCACGCGCGCCTTGGCGGCGGGGATCTTCACCCGGTCCATGAGCTCGACGGCCTTGGCCGTGGCGTCCTTCTTGGACATCCCGCGGTGGACGCGGAACATCTCGCCGAGCTGGGCGCCGACGGTGTGCACCGGGTTCAGCGAGGACAGCGCGTCCTGGAAGATCATGGCGATCTTCTGGCCGCGCACCTTGCGGTACTCCTCGGCCGGGAGCTTGAGCAGGTCGGTGCCCTGGAACAGGATCTCGCCGGACGGGATCCTGCCCGGCGGCATGTCGAGGATGCCCATGATGGCCTGCGCCGTCACGGACTTGCCCGAACCGGATTCGCCGAGGACGGCGAGGGTCTCGCCGGCGTTCACGGAGTACGAGACGCCGTTGACTGCCTTGGCGACACCGTCGCGGGTGTGGAACTCGACGTGCAGGTCGCGCACTTCGAGCAGGGGGGTCCCCTCCGGCGCCGAACGGGGCGCGGGGACGTTCGAGGTCTTGTCGATGATGGTCAACGTACGCCCTTCCTCAGCGCAGCTTCGGGTCGAGGGCGTCGCGTACCGCGTCGCCGACCATGATGAACGCGAGCACGGTGACGCTCAGCGCGGCCGACGGGAACAGCAGTACGTGCGGGGCCTGGAGCCAGCGGACGGACGCGTCGCTGACCATGAGGCCCCAGGAGATCTCCGGGGGCTGGACGCCGATGCCCAGGTACGACAGGGCGGCCTCGGCGGAGATGTACACACCCAGGCTGATCGCGCCGACCACGATGACGGGTGCGACGGCGTTCGGCAGGATGTGCCGCATCGTGATGCGCAGGGTGCCGGCGCCGAGCGCGCGGGCCGCCATCACGTAGTCGTTGTTCTTGTTCTGCAGCACCGAGGACCGCATGATGCGGAAGATCTGCGGCCAGCCGAGGATGGCCAGCACCAGTGAGACCGTCCACGCGTTGCCCGGCAGGGCGGACATGATCAGCATGCCGCCGAGCAGCAGCGGGATCGCGAAGAAGATCTCGGTGAAGCGAGACAGGACGCTGTCGGTGATACCGCCGACCCAGCCGGCCAGCAGACCGAGGGAACCGCCGACGATGATCACCAGCGCAGTGGTGACGATGCCGACGATCACGGAGTTGCGGGCCGCCCACACCGTACGGGTGTAGACGTCGCAGCCCTGGATGTCGAAGCCGAACCAGTGGTCGCCGCTCGGCGTCTTGAGCGAGTCCTCCAGCTTGCAGGCCGCGGCGTCGAACGGGCTGCCGCTGGTGAACCACTGCGGGAACGCCGAGATGACGAGCATGCACAGGACGAGGAAGGCACCGATCAGGAAGACCGGGTTGCGCCGCAGATCGCTCAGGGCGTCGGACCAGAGGCTGGCCTCGCGGCTCTTCTTCTCCTTGGGGTCCGGCCGGTCGGCCGGGGCGCCGGCGGAGGGGGCTCCGGCTGTCTGGGTGTCGGTCATCGAGTCCCCCACCGTAGTCGTGTCACGCATAGCGGATCCTCGGGTCGAGCACGGCGTAGAGCAGGTCCACAAGCAGGTTGGCGACGAGGTACACGAGGACCAGGATGGTCACACCGCCCACCACCACCGCACCGTCCTTGAGGTACACGGACTTGGCGAGCAGACCGCCGACGCCGTGGATGTTGAAGATCCGCTCGGTGATGACCGCACCGCCCATGAGCGCGCCGAGGTCGGCGCCCAGGAAGGTGATGATCGGGATGAGCGCGTTGCGCAGCGCGTGGTTCACCACGACCTTGCGGCGCGGGAGCCCCTTCGCGGTCGCCGTGCGCACGTAGTCCGCGCGCATCGTCTCCATCAGGCTGGTACGGGTCAGTCGGGCCACGTACGCCAGGGAGGTCGACGCGAGGACGAACGCCGGGAGGAGGTAGCCGATCATGCCGTCGTGCTCGTTGAACGAGGGCGTGAAGATCTCGACGCCCCACTCGTTCTTCAGGTGCACGCCCAGCGTCAGCTGCAGCACGAAGCCGGTGACGAAGACGGGGATCGAGATGACCATCAGCGTGGAGATCAGGACCAGCTGGTCGAGGAACTTGCCGCGGCGCAGGGCGGCCATGACGCCGGCCAGCACGCCGACGACGGCCTCGATGACGAAGGCCATGAGGGCCAGGTTCACCGTGTAGGGGAAGGCCTCGGCGAACTGGTCGAGGACCTTGCGGCCGTTCAGGGACTCGCCGAGGTCGCCCTGGAACACACCGGTGATGTAGTTCCAGTACTGCAGCAGGAACGGGTCGTCGAGGTGGTACTTCTCGCGCAGCATCGCCGCGACGAGCGGGTCTGCCTTCTTCTCACCTGCCAGAAGCTGGATCGGGTCAGCACCCGGCATGGCGAAGGTCAGCAGGTAGATCAGGAACGTGGCACCGAGCAGAACAGGGATCGCCTGTATGAGTCGGCGGATGAGGTAGCGGCCCATCAGACCTCCAACAGAAGAGCAGGGGGAAGGGGCAGGCAGGCGGAAACCTGCTTCCGCCTGCCCGCCCCGGTGTGTCCCCTTGGTGTGAAGAGGGGTGTTAGTTGAGCTCGACCTTGGCCAGGTCCATACGGCCCTGGGCGTCGATCTCAACGTTCTTCACGGACTTGGAGTAGGCCGAAGAAGACATGTAGGTGAAGATCGGGATGTACGGCAGGTCGCGGATGATGACGTCATCGGCCTGCTGGTACAGCTTCGTGGCCGCGGCGGGGTCCGTGGAACGGTCCGCCTGGTCCAGGAGGCTCTCGAACTCCTCGTTGACGTAGGCGCCGTAGTTGGAGCCGTTGTCGATCGCGACCTTGGAGAAGATCGGGCGCAGGTAGTTCTCGGCCGCCGGGTAGTCCATGGACCACGCCATGCGGAAGGCGCCCTTGTACTTCTGGTCGCCGAGGTCCGTCAGCATGTCACCGAACTTGGTGAACGGCTTGGCGGTGACCTCGATGCCGAGGTTCTGCTTCAGCTGGTTGGCGACGGCCTCGATCCACTCCTTGTGGCCGCCGTCGGCGTTGTAGCCGAGCTCGATCTTGTTGCCGGGAATGCCGCCCGCCTGGGTGTACAGCTCCTTGGCCTTGGTCGGGTTGTAGGTACCGACCTCGCCGAGCGCGCCCTTGCGGTAGCCCGGGATGATCGGGCTGATGAAGTCGTCGGCCGGCTTGCGGGTGCCGTTGAAGATGGTCTTCGTGATGGCGTCCCGGTCGATGGCCATCGAGAGGGCCTTGCGGATCTCGACCTTGCCGAACGCCTCGGGGTTGGTCTTCAGCGGGAGACCGATGTAACCGACGCCCGACTCGGGCTTGTAGAGGTAGCGGTCGCCGAACTCCTGCGAGACGGTGGCCATCGCCGAGATCGGGAGCTTGTCGACGATCTGGATGTTGTCGGCGCGGAGGTCGTTGTACGCCGTGTCCAGGTTGTCGTAGATCTTGAAGGTGACGCCTGCGAGCTTCGCGCGGCCCTCGGCCGGGTACTTGTCGTAGCGCTTGACCTTGATCTGCTTGTTGTGCTCCCAGGCGCCGTCCATCTGGAAGGGGCCGTTGCCGATCGGAGCCTCGCCGAACTTCTTCGGGTCGGCCTCGAACGCCTTGGGCAGCGGGTAGAAGGCGTTGTAGCCCAGCATGGTCTTGAACTGGGAGAAGGGGTTCTTCAGCGTGACGGTGAAGGTCTTCTCGTCAACGACCTTGAGGCCCTTGAGCTCGGTGGCGGTGGGCTTCTTGTCCTTGCCCGGCGCCAGCTCGTCGGAGCCCTCGATCTTCGTGAAGAACGGCAGGGACTCGGCGGCGTTGTCCTGGTTGGCACCCCAGTTCCAGGCGCGGATGAACGACTGGGCGTCCACCTTCTCGCCGTTGTGGAAGGTGTAGCCGTCCTTGATCTTGATCGTCCACGTCTTCGAGTCCGTGGTGTCGATCGACTCCGCGACCGCGAGCGTCGGCTCGTTGGTCTTGTTGTCGTACTGGACCAGGCCGGTGAACACCGCGTTGAGAACCTCGGCGCCCTCGGACTCGGCGGTGTTCTGACCCACCAGGCCGTGCTGCGGCTCGCCCAGCACCACCGTGATGCTGCCGCCGCCCTTGCCGGCCCCGTCCTTACCAGTACCACAAGCCGTGGCTGCCATCGCCACGATGACGGCACCCGCGACCCACTTGGCGCTCGTTGCTCCGCGCATGGGTAATTGCCTCCTCAGGAGTCACTGTTGATACGTGAAGGGCCCGGCTCCGCTGACACCCCTGACAGCGAAATCCGGCCCCATTCGTGTGTGCTCGTGAGTCGGCGCTCCCCACAGCGCGTGACCCATTGACCCGAGCTCAATGGAGCCATCCTCAGGGACGCCCAGACCGTAAACCACACTTAAGTGGTCTCGTTTTCACAACATCACCTCATGGCGAAAACCCGAAATCCGGACAAACGGATAGGAGACAGACACGTGCGAAACGGACGGTTAGCTCAACTTCCGGAGTGTCACGGTCGGTATGCGGACATAAGAACCCCCTAATCCGCTTGACAAACGCGAACAGCCCTTCCCGCCATGCAGAACATGGCGGGAAGGGCTGTCCGTTGAGCGATCTTCAGCCAACGCCCGAGCGGTGACCGGGCGTTGCGGGTACTACTTGGCGGACTTGGCGCGCGACGCGGTGCGCGAGCGCTCCTTCTGGTCCAGGACGACCTTGCGGATGCGGACGGCCTCCGGGGTGACCTCGACGCACTCGTCGTCGCGGCAGAACTCCAGGGACTGCTCCAGGGAGAGCTTGCGCGGGGGCACCACGTTCTCGGTGTTGTCCGCCGAAGCCGCACGCATGTTGGTGAGCTTCTTCTCCTTGGTGATGTTCACGTCCATGTCGTCGGAGCGCGAGTTCTCGCCGACGATCATGCCCTCGTACACCTCGGTGCCGGGCTCGGTGAACAGGACACCGCGCTCCTGCAGGTTGATCATCGCGAACGGCGTGACCGAACCCGCGCGGTCCGCGACGAGCGAACCGTTGTTGCGGGTCACCAGCGGGCCGAACCACGGCTCGTAACCCTCGTGGATGGAGTGGGCGATGCCGGTACCGCGCGTACCCGTCAGGAACTCCGTACGGAAGCCGATGAGGCCGCGGGACGGGACGACGAACTCCATGCGGACCCAGCCGGAGCCGTGGTTCGACATGTTGTCCATGCGGCCCTTGCGGACGCCCATGAGCTGCGTGACCGCGCCCATGTGCTCCTCGGGAACGTCGATCGTCATGCGCTCGACGGGCTCGTGGGTCTTGCCGTCGATCTCCTGCGTGACCACCTGCGGCTTGCCGATGGTCAGCTCGAAGCCCTCGCGGCGCATCTGCTCGACCAGGATGGCGAGCGCGAGCTCACCACGGCCCTGGACCTCCCAGGCGTCCGGGCGCTCGGTGTCGAGGACGCGGAGCGAGACGTTGCCGATCAGCTCGCGGTCGAGGCGGTCCTTGACCTGGCGGGCGGTGACCTTGCGGTCCTTGACCGCGGACTTGGCGTCCGCGCCCTTGCCGGTGCCGCCGCGGCCGACCAGCGGGGAGGTGTTCGTACCGATGGTCATGGAGATCGCCGGCTCGTCCACCGAGATCAGCGGCAGGGCGATCGGGTTCTCCGGGTCGGCCAGGGTCTCGCCGATCATGATGTCGGGGAAACCGGCGACTGCGCAGATGTCACCCGGGCCCGCCACCTCGGCCGGCTTGCGGGTGAGCGCCTCGGTCATCATCAGCTCGGTGATGCGGACGTTCGAGATGGTGCCGTCACGCTTGATCCAGGCGACGGTCTGGCCCTTGCGCAGCTCGCCCTGCTCGACACGGACCAGCGCGATGCGGCCGAGGAAGTTGTCGGCGTCCAGGTTGGTGACGTGGGCCTGGAGCGGGGCCTCCTCGTCGTACACCGGGGCGGGGACGTGCGCCAGGATGGTGGAGAAGAAGGGCTCCAGGCTGTCGCTGTCCGCGGGGACGGTGCCGTCCTCCGGCTTGGTCAGCGAGGCCACGCCGTCACGGCCGCAGGCGTAGACGATCGGGAACTCGATCTGGTCCTCGTCCGCGTCCAGGTCGAGGAAGAGGTCGTACGTCTCGTTGACGACCTCGTCGATCCGGGAGTCCGGACGGTCCGTCTTGTTGATGCAGAGGATGACCGGCATCTTCGCCTGCAGGGCCTTGCGCAGGACGAAGCGGGTCTGGGGCAGCGGACCCTCGGAGGCGTCCACCAGCAGCACGACGGCGTCCACCATCGACAGACCGCGCTCGACCTCACCACCGAAGTCGGCGTGGCCGGGGGTGTCGATGATGTTGATCGTGATCGGGGCCCCGCCGTCCTTGGGGTGGTACTTCACCGCCGTGTTCTTGGCGAGGATCGTGATGCCCTTCTCACGCTCCAGGTCGTTCGAGTCCATCATGCGGTCGTCGAGGTGCTGGTGGGCGGCGAAGGCACCGGCCTGCTTGAGCATGGCATCGACGATGGTCGTCTTGCCATGGTCGACGTGGGCGACGATGGCGACGTTACGGATGTCGTGGCGCGTGGGCACTTCGGCGCTTCTCCCGGGATCGTGGATGGCGACGCGTACGGTCCGGCACGCGAGCCTCGACCGGGCGGAAAACCTGCCACGGCCTTACCCCATGGTACGTCGACTGGCGGGAAACGCCTGCCGGGGGGCTGTCAAGGGGCCGGACGGCTGAGGACGGCCGAGGGTGGGGTGGGGAATCTCGGCCGCCGGTCCTGCCTGTATTCATGCGGGTCAACGGGTATCCACGACCTTGCCCGCCGGGGATCCCGGCGGGCAAGCGACTTGAGTCACATTTGAGCTCGCGGCCGCCGTCCGGCCCCGGTTTGTCACCGAACGACCCGCTGCCGGGGCCTGGGCCGAAGCAGCGGGCCGGGAGCGGTGCCTACTTCTTCTTGTCCTTGGCCGACGGCTTCTTCCATCCGATGTCCTGGAAGCGGGGCGAGCCGAGACCGAAGGCGCCCGCGTTGACCACGGCCGGCTTGGCCGCCACCAGCTCCGGGCGCTGGTAGAGCGGGATGGAGCCGGCGGCGGCCCAGATCCGGGCGTCCGCCTTGCGGATCAGCTCCCGGGACTCCGCCTCGTCCAACTCGCCGACCGCCTGGTCGAAGAGCTGGTCGATGTAGTCGGTACCGACCCGCGTGTAGTTCTGTTCGACCAGGAGCGAGCCGTCGGCGGCCGGCACCGGCTTGGTGAAGATGGGCCGGGCGTCGGTGGCGGGGTAGGCGGTCGTCGGCCAGGAGTAGAGGGCCAGGTCGAACTGGCCGGAGGCGATGTGGTCCTTGAAGAAGCTCTCGTCGGCCACCTTGGTCGTCTCGGTGTGCACGCCGACCTTCTGGAGCATCCGGGCGATCCGCTCGCCGACCGCGCGCAGCGACTCCGAGCCAGGGCCGGCCGGGAGGACGAAGCGCAGGGTGAGCGGCTTGCCGTCCTTGGCGAGCATGGAGCCCGAGGTACGGACGGCCTGCTTGCCGGGGGCCGGTGAGGCCTCGGCGGCCTCGGCCGCGTCGGCGTCGCGGGCGGGGGTGCGCTTGCCGTCGTCGAGGGCGCCGGCGCCGCGGGCCTGGGCGAGGAGGGAGGCCTCCTGCTGCGCGGCGAACGGGGCCGGGGCCAGCACCGGCGAGGGCCGGTCCCGGGGCCCCTCGGCGAGGCTGTCGGCGTCCACGATCTCGCCGTCGACGCCGTCGGCGCCGTCCTGCGGGCCCTGCGGCAGGTACCGGTACACGGGCAGCCCGTCGCCGCTGTGCCCCTCGTGGTCGGCGGGGGCGGCGGGGGCGGCGGGGTTCGCCTTCGGCCCGAGGATCCCGCCCTGGGCCGCCGCGCGCAGCTCCGCGGTCGCCGACCGCGGGTCGCCATTGCGCCCGTCGTCCTGGCCGACGATGTAGAGGCCGTCATTGCCGGTGCCCGGGCCCGACGGGGTCTTGGAGTCGTCCTGTCCGGCGCTCTGCGGACCCGCCTTGGCGCCCGACGGCTCGGTGAGCTTGCCGCCCCGGCGCCAGCCCGCGTCGGCGAGCAGCGCCTGGGCCGCCTGGGTGTCCTGGCCGCCGAGCGTCTTGCTGTTGTCCGCGTACGCCCGCTGCCCCGCCAGTGCCACGTGGCTGCCGACCGGCTTCGCGGGCAGACCCAGGGGCTTCAGTACGAGCTCGGCCAGCGCCTGGCGGTCCAGCGCCCGGGCCACCGCCCGGCGCACCCGCTCGTCCGCCAGCGGGCCGGACGCCCCGTTCATCGCCAGCTGCGTGTAAGCCGGCTCCAGGGACTTGCGTACGGTGAAGCTGCGCAGGGCCGCCTGCTCGGCGGCGTACCGCCTCCCCGCCTCGGCCTTCTTGCGCCGGCTCTCCTGCTCGGCGGTGGCCTCGCCCTCGTCGGCGCCGAAGGCGATCGCCCACGACCGCGTGGCCTGCGCCGGGGTCAGCTGGGCGGCCGGCCCGTGGGCCGGGGTTCCGCCCGGGCCCGACCCGCCCGAGCGCTCGGCGTCCCGGTGGGCCAGGGCGATGCGCTCGGCGCCCGCACGGTCGATCTCCGCCAGATCGAGCTTCCCCGCGGCCAGCGCGGCCGGGCGCTCCGCCCGGGGCACGGCCGTCAGGACCAGGGTGTCCAGCTTGGCCTGGTGTCCCCACCAGCGGGGGTTGCGGGTCAGGGTCGCGGTGCCGGTCTTCTTGTCGACGGCCCCGAGGTTGAAGGGTCCGGCGGTGGCGTTGAGGGCGCTGCGGGCCCCTTCGTTGAAGGTTTCCGGCGTGCCGGTGACCTGCTTCGGGTAGAGCGGGGTGAACAGGGAGCGCCAGTCGGCGTACGGCTTGGCGAAGGTGACCTTGACCTCCAGGTCGGTCTTGCCCCGCTCGATCTTCTCGATCCGCTCGTAGCCGGCGTTGCGGGCCGTCCAGTACGCCGAGTTCTTGCCGTTCAGGGCGCGCCACTGCGCCACGAAGTCGGCGGCGCCGATCTCCCGGCCGTCGCTCCACACCGCCTGCTGGTGGAGCTTGTACAGGACGACCTGCTGGGGCTCGCGCTCGATGACCTCGGCCTTCTCCAGGTAGTCGGGATTGGCCACCGGCCGGCCCTTGGCGTCCAGTACGTACAGCTGCGGCAGTACGGCTTGGGTGATGCGGGCGGTGGCCGCGTCCGCGTCCGCCTGGAAGGTGTTCAGCGTGCCCGGAAGCGAGTCCACGGCCCAGCGCAGGACGCCCCCGTCGGCGACCTTGTCGCGGGCGGTGGCGGCGATGTCCTGTCCTGCGGCGGCCGGTCCGCCCTCGTCGTCCCCCGCACCGCAGCCCGCGAGCAGCGGCAGTGCGAGGACTCCCGAGGTCAGGAGCGCCAAGGACCTGCGCCTTCTCTGGGACATGGGTCGTACCTCCGGGGGCGGGGCGTGGGGGAAGCATGATCACGTTCGGCGGTATATGGAGCTGATCACACCGGGTGCCGGGACCCACTGAAATCCACGGCCGGGCGCACCTCTCGCAGCCCCCGCGCGCCACGCCGCGAACCCCACCCGTGCGGACCAACGCCACGGCGGGGCGGACGGGCATTCCCCCGCAAGAGGGATGAGAATGGGGTCAGGGAGGGGCGCACAGTTCACGCCTGCGCGCCCGCAATCGCCGCACGTCCCTTCACAACCGGGGACGGGAAGCGCGACACTCGCAGGCGCACATGGGCGTTGCCACCGCACCCGCGGAAGTGAGGGCAGGTCATGTCTCTGCAAGACGATCTCAGTGCCGTACGGCGCAACCTGGACGAGCTGACACGCAAGGTCGAGCAGCTGGAACAGCAGGCCAAACGGCAGAAACCGGCGCCGGCCGCAGCCGCGCCGGACACGTCCCGGATGGTGACGGTCCCGGACACGCCGTACGACAGCTCGCTGTGGACGGACTCCGACGACGAGGGCCTCGGCGCCCGCGACCGCCGCGCCCCCTGAGCCCGGCGGCCGCGGCCGAGGGCCGTGGCCGCACGACTTCCACGCGTACCCCGGGAGGCCCAGCCGTCCGCGGCCGGGCCTCCCGGCCACCCCTCATCACTCCACCCGGAGTCCCCTTTGGCCACAGGCACAGAACCAGCCCGGCAGCGCCCCGCGGGCGTCCACGACCCCTCCCGGGCCTCGATCGCGGCCCGCCACCTGCGGACCGACCGGTGGTGGCTGGCCCCCGCCGGCACCGCGGCCGGGCTGCTCGCCTTCATCGTCTACTCGACCTGGCGGGCCTTTGCGAACGCCGACTACTACGCGGCCCCCTACGTCTCCCCCTTCTACTCGCCGTGTCTCGCGGAGAACTGCCAGGAGATGCGCGGCGGCCCGAACTGGGACCTGTTCGGCAGCTGGTGGGGCCTGTCCCCCGCCCTGCTGATCCTGGTCTTCCCGCTCGGTTTCCGGCTCACCTGCTACTACTACCGCAAGGCCTACTACCGCGGTTTCTGGGCCTCGCCGCCCGCCTGCGCGGTCGCCGAGCCGCACACCGCGTACACGGGTGAGACGCGCTTCCCGCTGGTCTTCCAGAACATGCACCGGTACTTCTTCTACGCGGCGGTGCCGATCGCGGGCATCCTCACCTACGACACGGTCCTGACCTTCCGCGACGAGCACTACGCGTGGGGCCACGTGGGCCTGGGGACCCTGGTGTTCCTCGTCAACATCGCGCTGATCTGGGCCTACACGCTGTCCTGCCACTCCTGCCGCCACATCATGGGCGGCAAGCTCAAGCACTTCTCCAAGCACCCGGTGCGCTACCGGCTGTGGGGCTGGATCAGCCGGCTCAACGCCCGCCACATGCAGCTGGCGTGGGCCTCCCTGATCAGCATCGCCGTGTGCGACTTCTACGTGTACCTGCTGGCCAGCGGCGCCTTCACCGACCCGAGGATCTTCTGACATGGCTCAAGTCGACCGGCAGCAGTGGGACGTGGTCGTGGTCGGGGCGGGCGGCGCGGGGCTGCGGGCCGCGATCGAGGCCCGCGAGCGGGGCGCCCGTACGGCCGTGATCTGCAAGTCGCTCTTCGGCAAGGCCCACACGGTGATGGCGGAGGGCGGGATCGCGGCCTCCATGGGCAATGTCAACGAGGGCGACAACTGGCAGGTGCACTTCCGCGACACGATGCGCGGCGGAAAGTTCCTCAACCAGTGGCGGATGGCGGAGCTCCACGCGAAGGAGGCTCCGGACCGGGTCTGGGAGCTGGAGACCTGGGGCGCGCTGTTCGACCGCACGCCGGACGGGAGGATCTCCCAGCGCAATTTCGGCGGCCACGAGTACCCGCGCCTCGCGCACGTGGGGGACCGCACGGGCCTGGAGCTGATCCGCACCCTCCAGCAGAAGATCGTCGCCCTCCAGCAGGAGGACTTCAAGGAGTTCGGGGACTACGAGGCCCGGCTCAAGGTCTTTCAGGAATGCACGGTCACCCGGGTCCTGAAGGAGGACGGCCCAGGCGACGGAGGCACCGGCGACGGCGGCCCCGGCGGCGATGGCGCCGGCGGCGGGCGCGTCTCGGGCGCCTTCTGCTACGAGCGCGAATCGGGCCGTTTCTTCGTCCTGGAGGCGCCGGCCGTGGTGCTGGCCACGGGCGGCATCGGCAAGTCCTTCAAGACCACCTCGAACTCCTGGGAGTACACGGGCGACGGCCACGCGCTGGCGCTGCTGGCGGGCGCCCCCCTGCTGAACATGGAGTTCGTGCAGTTCCACCCGACCGGCATGGTCTGGCCGCCCTCGGTGAAGGGCATCCTCGTCACCGAGTCGGTGCGCGGCGACGGCGGGGTGCTGCGCAACAGCGAGGGCAAGCGGTTCATGTTCGACTACGTCCCGGACGTCTTCAAGGACAAGTACGCCGAGTCCGAGGAGGAGGGCGACCGCTGGTACGAGGACCCGGACCACAACCGGCGCCCGCCCGAACTGCTGCCCCGCGACGAGGTGGCGCGGGCCATCAACTCCGAGGTCAAGGCGGGCCGCGGCTCCCCGCACGGCGGGGTCTTCCTGGACGTGTCCACCCGGATGCCGGCGGAGAAGATCAAGCGGCGGCTGCCCTCGATGTACCACCAGTTCAAGGAGCTGGCGGACGTGGACATCACCGCCGAGGCCATGGAGGTCGGCCCGACCTGCCACTACGTGATGGGCGGCATCGCGGTCGACTCGGACACGGCTGCCGCGGTGGGCGTGCCGGGCCTCTTCGCCGCGGGCGAGGTCGCGGGCGGGATGCACGGCTCGAACCGGCTGGGCGGGAACTCCCTCTCCGACCTGCTGGTCTTCGGCCGGCGGGCGGGACTGCACGCGGCCCGGTACACGGCCTCGCTCGAAGGCCGGCGCCCGGGCGTCCCGCAGCCACTGGTGGACGAGGCGGCCGCGGAGGCGCTGGCCCCCTTCCACGCCACCGAGGGCGCGGAGAACCCGTACACGCTGCACCAGGAACTCCAGACGACGATGAACGACCTGGTCGGCATCATCCGGCGGGCGGGCGAGATGGCGCAGGCGCTGGAGCGGCTGGCCGCGCTGCGGGAGCGCGCCGCCCGGGCGGGCGTCGAGGGGCACCGGCAGTTCAACCCCGGCTGGCACCTGGCGCTGGACCTGCGCAACATGCTGCTGGTCAGCGAGTGCGTGGCCCGCGCGGCCCTGGAGCGCACGGAGAGCCGGGGCGGGCACACCCGTGAGGACTGCCCGGGGATGGAGCGCGACTGGCGCCGGGTGAACCTGCTGTGCCGGCCGGTGGACCCGGCCCCGACGGATCCGGCGGCCGACCGGATCGTCCTCCAGCGGACCCGTACCGATCCCATCCGCCCCGACCTGCTCGCGCTGTTCGAGAAGGAAGAGCTGGTCAAGTACCTCGCCGAAGAGGAGCTCTACGAGTGACTACCTACGATGCCGCGTTCCGGATCTGGCGGGGCGACGCGGAGGGCGGCGAGCTGCGGGACTTCACCGTCGAGGTGAACGACGGCGAGGTGATCCTGGACATCGTCCACCGCCTCCAGGCCACCCAGGTCCCGGACCTCGCGGTGCGCTGGAACTGCAAGGCGGGCAAGTGCGGCTCGTGCAGCGCGGAGGTCAACGGCAGGCCCCGGCTGATGTGCATGACGCGGATGTCGGTCTTCTCCCGGGAGGAGACCATCACGGTCACCCCGCTGCGCGCCTTTCCGGTCGTCCGTGACCTGGTGACGGACGTGTCCTTCAATTACCGCAAGGCACGGGAGGTGCCGGCCTTCGTGCCGCCGGAGGGGCTCGCTCCGGGCGAGTACCGGATGCAGCAGGTGGATGTGGAGCGCCCGCAGGAGTTCCGCAAGTGCATCGAGTGCTTCCTGTGCCAGGACACCTGTCATGTGGTGCGCGACCACGAGGAGAACAAGGGCGTCTTCGCCGGTCCGCGCTTCCTGATGCGGCTGGCGGAGCTGGACATGCACCCCCTGGACGCCGCCGCGGCGGCGGGCCTGGACCGCAAGCGCTCCGCGCAGGAGGAGCACGGGCTCGGCTACTGCAACATCACGAAGTGCTGTACGGAGGTCTGCCCCGAGGGCATCAAGATCACCGACAATGCCCTGATCCCGCTGAAGGAGCGGGCGGTGGACCGCAAGTACGACCCGCTCGTGTGGCTGGGGAACAAGATCCGCCGCCGCCCCGGTTCGTAAGGCGGGATCTTTCGAACCCTGCCGGGGCCGCGCACGGGATCAGTTCCGGGTGCGGGGGTGATGAACCGCCCATACCCTCCCAAATGTGATGGCCCCGAAAAGCAGGACGAAGACACCCGAAGCCGCCGGGACATCCGTACGGGCCGCTCTCGCCCTGGCCGCCGCGCTGCTCGCGCTCGGCGGCTGGGGCGTGGCCGCAGGGCTGCCCGCACGCGCCGAGGACCCCGTCACCCTGTCGCAGCAGGGGCAGATCACCGACCGCGTCGGTGCCGTCGGCGACCGGAGGGCCGCCGTCACCGCCGCGCTCGACAGGCTGTACGCCGACCGGAAGATCCAGCTCTTCGTCGCGTACGTGCACGACTTCTCCGGGCGCTCCGCCCAGAGCTGGGCCGACGCCACCGCGCAGCGCAACGGCCTCGGCCGGGACGACGTCCTGCTGGCCGTCGCCACCCGTGCCCGCCAGTACGCCTATTCGGCCGATGCCGAGTCCGGGTTCACCGGGGAACAGCTCGCCGCCGTCGCCCGTACGGCCATCGAACCGGCCCTGAAGCAGAACGACTGGGCGGGCGCCGCGATCGGCGCGGCCGACGGCTACCGCGCGGTGCTCGGCGGGTCGCCCGTACCGGTGCCCGCCATCACCCCCGGGGAGGCGGATCCGGGCGGCGGCAGCGGCGGAACCGGGGCCGGCGACTTCGTGCTCCCGGTGGTCGTCGTCGGCGCGGCCGGAGCGCTGGGGGCGTACGCGTACGCCCGCCGCAGGCGCGGGGGCGGCAGCGGGCGCGGTACGAGGACCGAGCAGGGGTGGGGTGAGCAGACGGCGGCGCGGCTCCCCCTGCCCGCGCTGGACGCCGAGGCCAAGTCGCTGCTGGTGGAGACCGACGACGCCATCCGCACCAGCACCGAGGACCTCGGCTTCGCCACCGCACAGTTCGGCGAAGCCGCCGTCGCGTCCTTCACCGGGGCCGTGGAACGCGCCAAGGACGAGCTGACGCAGGCCTTCCGGCTGCGCCAGCAGCTGGACGACGCCTACCCGGAGGACGAGGCGACCCGGCGCCGCATGCTGGACGAGATCGTCGCCCGCTGCCACCAGGCGAACCGGCGGCTCGACGCCGAAGCGGCGGACTTCGACCGGCTGCGGGACCTGGAGAAGAACGCCCCCGAGGCGCTGGCCGCGGTGGAGACCCGCTTCCGGGCGCTCACCGGCCGTACCGCCACCGCGGAGGCGACGCTGGCCGCGCTGGGCCGGCGGTACGCGGACTCCGCCTCCGCGCCCGTGGCGTCCGGCCCGGAACGGGCCAAGGACCGGCTGCTCTTCGCGACGACCAGCCTCGGCGAGGCGCGGGCGGCGCTCGACGGCGGCGACCGCGGCCGGGCGGCCGTGCACGTACGGGCCGCCGAGGGGGCGGTGGACCAGGCGGCGACCCTGGTCGACGCGGTCGAGCGGCGGGCTCAGGAGCTGGCCGCCGCGGCCCTGAAGCTGCCGGGAGCCCTCAAGGAGACCGAAACGGATCTCGCGGACGCGCGCGGCCTGCTGAGCGGGGTCCCGGAAGGGGTTTCGACGGCGGACCTGCGCGGGCGGATCGGCCGGGCGCAGTCCGTACTGGCCGACGTGCGGCAGGAGATGGCGGCCGACCGGTACGACCCGATCGACGCCCTGCGCCGGGTCGAGGAGGCGGACGCGGCCCTGGACGAGGCGCTGGCCGGGGCGCGGGAGCGGGAGAGCGGCCGGCAGCGGGCGGCGGCCCTGCTCGATCCGGCGCTGCTCGCGGCCCGCAGCGCGATCGGCGCGGCGGCGGACTTCATCACCACCAGCCGGGGCGCGGTCGGCGCGCAGGCCCGTACCCGCCTGGCGGAGGCGGGGCGGCACGTGGAGCGGGCGGTGGCGCTGGCGGGCTCGGATCCGGCGGGCGCGCTGGCGGCCGCGCAGCGGGCGGACGCGCTGGCCCGCGAGGCGCAGCGGCTCGCGGAGGAGGACGTGGGGGCGTACGGGGACCCGTACGGCGGTGTCGGGAGCCGGGGCGGCGGCACGGGCGGCGCGGTGCTCGGCGGGATCATCCTCGGCGAGCTGCTGGGCGGCGGCCGGCGCGGCGGCTTCGGCGGTGGCTTGGGGGGTGGCTTCGGGGGCGGCTTCGGGGGCGGCGGCTTCGGCGGGGGCCGCGGACCCGGCTCCTTCGGCGGCGGTGGCACCCGCGGCCGCATGGGCGGCGGCGGCCGCTTCTGAACGGCGCCTCCCTCCGAACCCCGCAGACCCGGACCGCCGCCTGCGACCGGCCCGTCACCGTCCATCCCCCACCAGGAGAGAGTGACCATGAGCAAGCAGACCGTCCTCGGCCGCGTCACCCAGCTCGCGAAGGCCAACATCAACGCGCTGCTGGACCAGGCGGAGGACCCGCAGAGGATGCTGGACCAGCTGATCCGCGACTACACGAACAACATCTCGGAGGCGGAGCAGGCCGTCGCCACGACCATCGGCAACCTCAGGATGCTGGAGGCGGACCACCGGGAGGATGTGGAGGCGGCCTCCGAGTGGGGCGGCAAGGCTCTCGCCGCCAGCAGGAAGGCCGACGAGCTGCGCGCGGAGGGTTCGACGGCGGACGCGGACAAGTTCGACCACCTCGCGAAGGTGGCCCTGGGCCGCCAGTTGCAGTCGGAGAAGGAGGCGAAGACGGTGGAGCCGACGATCGCCGCCCAGACGGAGGTGGTCGACCGGCTGAAGTCGGGCCTGGAGTCGATGAAGAACAAGCTGACGGAGCTCCAGGCGAAGCGCGACGAACTGGTGGCCCGCGCCAGGACCGCGCAGGCGCAGAACACGATGATGGACGCGGTGAAGAACATCGACGTCATGGACCCGACGAGCGAGCTGCGCCGCTTCGAGGAGAAGATCCGGCGCGAGGAGGCGATGGCGATGGGCAAGCGGGAACTGGCCGCGTCGTCGCTGGACGCGCAGTTCGAGTCCCTGGACGACCTCGGCAGGGCCTCGGAGATCGAAGCCCGCCTGGCCGCACTCAAGCAGGGCCGCGCCGCGTAACCCTGCGGGGGGCGGGGGCCCGGCCTGGCCCCGGGCAAGCTGCGCGCCCGGAGCCAGGGCACGTGCACGCGCGCCGGACACCGCCGGGCCCCGGCCCCAGGCCAGACCTAGGCCTGTCCGGGCGATCTCCGCGGGCCCGCGCTGCCTGGCACGGCGCCTCCCTGCGATGTCGGAGCGCGCGAGTACGACCACGTACGAGCTGCGCCCCTCCGCCTTGCGATGCACCGCACCAGACAACGCGGCCTGATCCACGAAGACCGCCCCGACAGGACCTAGGAGCCGTACATGCCCAGCAGCTGCTCCTCCGACGGTCCCGAGGGCGCCTCTTCGCCCGGGAGCGGCAGCTCGAACCACACCGTCTTCCCCCGGTGGGTCCGCCGCGTCCCCCAGCCCGCCGACAGCAGCCCCACCAGCTGGAGCCCCCGCCCGCCCTCGTCGGTGTCACGCGCCCGGCGCCGCCGCGGCTGGACCAGGTTCGCGTCCCACACCTCGCACACCAGGGTGCGGTCCAGCAGGAACCGCAGCCGGATCTCCCCGTCCCCGTACCGCAGGGCGTTGGTCACCAGCTCGCTCACCAGCAGCTCGGTGGTGTCCAGCAGTCCCTCCAGGCCCCACGCGGGCAGCTTCGCCCGCGCCAGTTCCCGGGCCCGTCCCACCGACCGGGCCTCGCGCGGCAGCTGCCAGTCCCCCACCGCGTCCTGCGGCAGCCCCTGTACCCGGGCCATCAACAGCGCGATGTCGTCCTCGCCGTGCCGCGTGTCCAGCGTGTTGAGTACGTGGTCGCAGACCTCCTCCAGCGGGCGGACGGGATCGACCAGCGCCTCGCGCAGTCCGCGCAGCCCCTCCTCCAGCGGGTGGTCCCGCGACTCCACGAGCCCGTCCGTGTAGAGCGCGAGCAGCGCGCCCTCCGGCAGTTCCACCTCGACCTCCTCGAAGGGCTCGCCGCCCACGCCCAGCGGCAGTCCGGGCGGCACTTCCAGCATCAGCGCGGGCCTCGGAGCGCCGCCGTCCCGGCCCGGCTCGTCGTTCGATGCCGGGGGCACGAGCACGGGCGGCATGTGGCCCGCGTTGGCGATCGTGCAGCGCCGCGTCACCGGGTCGTAGACCGCGTACACGCAGGTGGCCAAGTACACCTCGGAGCGGTCCGCGTCGCGCGAGTGCAGGGCCGCCCGGGAGGCCTGCTGGGACCCACCGGGCGCGCCGAGGCCCCGGGCGACCTCGTCCAGGGCGGTCAGCACCTCCGCCGGTTCGAGGTCCAGCAGCGCCAGGGTCCGCACCGCCGTCCTCAGCTCGCCCATCGCGACGGCGGCCCGCAGCCCCCGCCCCATGACATCGCCGACGACCAGGGCCGTGCGGTGCCCCGGCAGCTCGATGACGTCGAACCAGTCCCCGCCGACCTCCGTCGCCGCGTTCCCCGGCAGGTAACGGCAGGCGATGTCCAGGCCCGCCGCCTCCGGGTCGCCGGGCGGCAGCAGACTGCGCTGCAGGATCAGCGCCCGCTCGTGCTCGCGCCGGTAGAGCCGTGCGTTGTCTATGCATACGGCGGCCCGCGCGGCGAGCTCCACCGCGACCGCCCGGTCCCGTTCGCCGAAGGGTTCGCTGCCCTTCGTGCGGGAGAACTGCGCGAGTCCGACGACCGTGTCGTGGGCGACCATCGGCACGACGAGGGTGGACTGCACGAGATCCTCCGTACCTTGGCCCTCGATCAGCCGCGGCCGCGCCGTCCGCAGCGCCAGCGCGCCGGGCGACGCCCCCGGGAAGCGGTGGATCTCCCCTACGGAGACCAGCGCGCCCGGTCCCGACAGCGGGGCGTCGGACACGGCCGAGGCGAAGGCGACCCTGCGCAGCGGCGCGGACGGTCCGCGACCGGCGCCGGGCGCGGGCGGCAGCGAGGGCATCCCGGGTCCTTGCGGCCGGGCGGGCCGGTCGTCATCGCCGAGCAGGAGCCCCTGGTAGAGGTCGACGGCGGCCAGGTCGCAGAAGCCGGGGACGGTGACGTCGAGGAGTTGCCGGGCCGTGGTCTCCAGGTCGAGGGAGTTCCCGATGCGGTGCCCGGCCTCGTTGAGCAGGGCGAGATTGCGCCGGACGCCGGCGGCCTCGCGGGCGGCGAGGTGGCGGCGGGTGACGTCGGTGCCGATGCCGGCGACGCCGATCGGGCGGCCGGTGCCGCCGTGGACGCGGTAGAGGTTGATGGACCAGTGGCGGTCCTCGCGGCTGCGCGGGGTGGCGCCGGTGATGCGGAGGTCGGTGACGGAGTCCCCGGTGTCGAGCACCTGCCGCAGGGCATCGGCCATCCGGTCGGCCTCGTGGGCGGGCAGGTAGTCGTGCACGGTGCGGCCCCGGTGCTCCTCGACGGCTCCCCCGAAGACGGCCGCGAAGCGGCGGTTGGCGCGCTGCACGGTGAGGTCCGTGCCGAAGAGCAGGAAGCCGAAGGGGGATTGGCCGAATATGGCTTGCGAAGCCGCGAGATCCGATTCGATCCGGCGCAGCGCGCGTACGTCGACCACCACGCACAGGGCGGCCCGTTCGGCGGTTTCGGTCTGAGTGGGCATCACATAGACCTCGGCCACACCGTGCGCGCCGTTCCCGCCCGGGACGCGGAAGGGGATCAGGCCCGTCCACTCCTTGCCGTCGAGGATCTCGGCGACCCGGCGGTGCCCGTCCGCGCGCAGCTCCGCCGGCATGAAGGCATCGACCGGGTCGCGGCCCACCGCCTGGGCCGCCGTCAGGCCGAACAGCTCCTCGGCGCGCAGGCTCCACTGGTCGATCAGCCCGTCGGGCCCGATCGAGAACGAAGCGACCTTGATGTAGTCGTATATCGAGCCGGGCGGGCTGCTGTGCCACAGGGAATCACGCCATGTCTCCCCCGGCACCCGGGCCTGATGTCCCTGCGCAGGTATCTCGCTCACGCGACGGTCCCCTCCAGCTCACCGCAACCGGACCGGCCATGACCGAAGTATTCAGCACCACGGCCCCGGACGGCACGGCGTACACGATCACAGCAAGGTCTCATTGGTTTCGAGCCACGTTGTGTGGTCCCTCTCGGACCGCGTCCGGGAGAACCGCCCCCCGACACCCTTCACCTTGTTACTCACCAGGAAGAGCCAACTCGAACCACACGGTCTTGCCCGATTTCCTGTGACGTGTCCCCCAGCGCTGCGCCGAGACGGCGACGAGATGCAGCCCGCGCCCGCCCTCGTCGTCCGGTTGCGCGATCCGTTCGCGGGGCGGATCCGGAAGCGGATCGGATACTTCCACGATCAGCGCCGCGCCCTCCGACCCGTTCCAGGAGGCGGGTTTCCGCCACTCCAGGCGGACGCCGATGGGACCGGACGCGTACCGCAGTGAGTTGGTGACGAGCTCGCTGACCAGCAGGACGGTCACATCCCCTACGGAGTCGAGGCCCCAGGCGTGAAGGGTGCCGCGCACGACCTGGCGTGCGGTGCGGACGGCGCCGGGCTCGGCGGGAAAGGCCCACTCGGCACATTCACCGTCTGTGTCGATCACGCCGATCACTTCCCGGGCCAGCAGTGACCCCAGTCCGGTTCGTCTGGGACGAGAGGGGGACGAGATAGGGATTAATAGCGACATACCCGATATTTAAGGCGTCGTACCACCCGATCCCCCGGCACCAGCGCATTGTGGCGCGGACGGCCTAGGGTGCGAGTGCCACGCGCCCCCGTGCCACCGCCCGTGCGACGGCACCGCCCGCGCGCCCGCCCGCGCGTACGCCTCCGGACCCCGCCGCCGCACCGGCGCATCGCCCGTACGGTCGTCCGCGCCCGGGGGCGTTCATCCGCGCAGTCGGCGTCCGGCTTCGGCGACCGCCGGCCGGTCCTGGTCCAGCCAGTCCACCGACTCCAGCTCCTCCGGACCGAGCCAGCGCAGCTCGTCGTGGTCCTCCAGCGGCGCGGGCACTCCGGAGACCAGGCGGGCGGTCCACACGTGCAGGACGAGGCCGGGCTTCAGCGGCCACTCCCCCGGGATCCGCTCCAGCGGCTCGGCCTCCACGCCGAGTTCCTCGCGCAGTTCGCGCACCAGCGCGTCGGGGACGGACTCACCCGGCTCGGCCTTTCCGCCGGGCAGCTCCCAGCGTCCGGCCAGCTCCGGCGGCGCGCTGCGGCGGGCGGCCAAGAGGCGCCCCTGATGACAGAGGGCTCCGCCCACGACCACTCGTACCGTCATGGGCGGAGCCTATGCCACACGGGGATCACTCAGTTCATCGTGGCGGTGTGACCGATCCGCTCGACCCAGTAGAGCTGCTTGTGTCCTTTGCCTTCGAGACTGTCGACGACTTTCTGGGCCTCGGTCCGCGTGGGGTAGCGACCCACGCGGTAGCGGTTGCCGTTGTCGTCCTGACGTATGACCAGCCACGGGAGCGGGGCACCGCTGTCGTTCATCGCGTTTCACCCTCCGCCGACGTACCTGCCCGGGAAACCGCATCGCGCATATGCCGGAGCTTACGCCCGACCTTTACTGAGCGGATACGGTTTTTCACGAAGAGGTACTTTGCGGGCGTACGCATCCGGCCATGGGTACGCCCGAGCCGTGCGCGCCGGTTCGCGGGGCGCCCACATCGCGCCGGGCCGGACCACGGCGGAGGCCGCCGCGGTAGCGCGGCGGGCGTTCTCGCAGGCGGGCGGGGGGACCTGGATCGCGAACCGGCCGCCGCGACCGCAGGCCGAAGGTGAGTGATGCGGGGCGGTCCGCACGCCGTCTCGCAGACGGAACAGACGTGCGCGGCGATGCCGTCATGGGCCGCGACGCCCTGACCGGTCGGGGCGTACGCCGGCGCCCGGTCCCGCATCCTCGCTGGTCAGGCAGATGACAGAGGGGGGCGCGGGGCGAAAGCCGGCGGCGCGGGACGGCGGTGGAGAAAGCTTCCGCCCACCGGGCGGACCCGGCCGGGGGGCACGAGGTCCGGGGCGGCGGAGTCGATCACGATCGCGCCGAAACCCGCCGGGTCGCCAGGGCGGAGGCCGCCGCCCTCAAGCCGCCCGGCGCCACTGACCACCCATGGCGGCCGGTGGCGGGCACGGCGTGCGGCATCTGCCGCTGAGGGCCGGGGCTTGGGGGAGCGGTCAACACCCAGCCACCGGGCCCTTCCCGACCTCCCGGTCCGAGTGAGCACGTCACGTCCGCCCCGAAGCGGCGGCTTCCTGACGTCCCTTCAGCCCGGACGCGGCCGGGCGGGGCAGGGGCAGGGGCGGGCTACCTCACCGGGAGGTGGTACGTCAGGCGGTAGCGGTCCGCCGGGACCACCACATCGGCCGTCTCCACCGCGCGGCCCGAGGCGAAGTACGTGCGGCCGATCACCAGGACCACGTGTCCGGGGACGCCGCCGAGGAGGAGGATCTCCTCCGCGAGGCCCGGCCGGGCGCCGACCTCCTCGACCACGTTGTCCACGACCACATCGATCGCCGCCATCCGGTCCACCACTCCGCAACCGCGCAGCGGGCCCTCCTCCGGCAGCATCACTGGGGTCCGGCCGGTCACGGCCAGCGGCTCCCAGGAGGTCGACAGCATCATCGCCTCCCCCGCGTCGCGAAAGACGTACCGCGTCCGCATCACCCGCTCGCCCACCTCGATGCCGAGCCGCTTCGCGATCTCGGCCGGCGCGGCTGCCTGCTCGCTGTTCGACTCCCACGTGCCGCGGGCCCCCGAATCAGCCTGCTCCTGCCGGAAGGGCGTCGAGGTGCCGCCCGTGCGGTAGCCGGAGCGCGCGACGCGCCGCGGCACCGGCTGTTCCCGTACATACGTACCGGACCCGGACCGGCCCTCGACCAGTCCCTCCGCCATGAGGACCTTGCGCGCCTCCAGCGCCACGGTGTCGGAGACCCCGTACTCCTCGCGGATACGGGCCTGCGAGGGGAGCCGGGCATGCGGGGGCAGAGAACCATCGACGATCTTTCGTCGCAGATCCCCGGCCACGCGCAGATAGGCCGGCTGCTCACCGAAAGTCACTGGCCACTCCCATCAGGTTGACAGACAGCTACACCCTGGCAACCGAACGTTGTACATCGCAAGCAAAGGCCAAGGTTTCACCCGAAGTGATGAAGCCAGGTCACTCAAACCCCTTACGGGGGTTACCAGGCGTTGCCCCCGCCCGTCACACCGACTCGGACGACGGCCCCCGCCCCGAACCCCCCTCGTGGACGCCCTCGAAGTCCTCCCGCCACTCCGGAACCGTCGTCGCCAGCCCGTACGCTCCGCGCAGCGCCTTCTCCGTCTCCAGCCTCATCGCGCCCCCGGCCCGGTCCCACTGCTTGTCGAACTCCGGTGCCGACCTGGCCTGCGAGGCGGCCTGCCACGCCGGGCGGGCCGCCTCGATCTCCTTCAGCCGCGCCGCGACGGCCTTCTCCATGCCCGGGCGCGCCTGGTGCGCCCGCAGCACCTTCGCCTCTTCACCCAGCGCAGCGTGCACCTCCCGCGCCCACGCCCGGTGTTCGGTCAGCGCGTCCTCCACCTCGGCCTCGGGGGACCGGCTGATGAGGAACTCCAGGGCGTTCGCCGCCCGCAGGAAGGTCACCTGTTCGGGCTTCAGCGTGCGCTCGTCCCGGCGCAGACTGCCCCGCTGCTCCTCGACCGTCGTGCCGATCACACACAGCAGCAACCGGTCCCCCTGGCGCCGGGACTCGCGCGTGGGCGCGTAGAAGTACATCTCCGCCTCCACGGGCACGGCCCAGGTGTCCATCGCGTAGGCGTCCTGGGCCTTCCAGCACACGTCCGCGGCAGCGCTCTCGGCCTGCTCCGAACCGGGGGCGGCCGTCGGGTCGAACACGCCCGCCGAGGTGACCTCGCCGTGGTGCGCGCGCTCGCAGTCCACCTTGTACATGGGGGGCCGGCCGTCCATCAGGTCGCCGCCCGGGACGTTGAAGCAGTCGCCGACGTGCAAGTCGTCGGTGTCGACCAGCTCGCCCTCGACACCGGTGAACTGGCGTGCCGCGTCGAGGCGATTGCCGACCACGTCCACGACCCGCTGGGCGGTCAGGGCCAGCACCGCCGTCGCCGCCACCGACACCGCCAGGCCCACGATCGCCAGCGCCCTGCCCCGTTCCCGCTTCTTGGCGATCTGTACGAGGGCCACGACGCCGAAGACGATCCCCAGCGGTGGCAGGCACAGCAGCCCGACGAGCAGGGAGGCCAACGCGAAGCCGTTGAGCGCCGGTTCCCGCGGCTGGACGGGCGGGCCCCACACGGGCAGCGGGGACGGCGGGGGCCAGTGGTGGCCCGGCCCGGAGGAAGGGCTCGGCGGCGGAATGCTCACGAGGCGGGGTGCTCCATCGAAGGACGTGGCGACAAAGGGCGCGGACGGTCGCGCGAACCAACGCACGAACGAATGCGCGAATGGTACGCAGCAGGGGCGACCGTCTCGACGGTCGCCCCTGCCGGTTCTGCCTGTGCTGCTCGTTCTGCGTGTTCATCGCGCCGTACGCGGGTCCTCGTGCCGTCCCGTACTCAAAGCCCCGCGCGGTGCCCTTGGTTCATTGCCTTGGATCAGTGCCTCGGTTCTGACCCCTCAGAACTGGAGCGCCCAGGAGTCGATCTTCCCCGTGTCGATGCTCGCGTTGTCGTTCACCCGGAGCTTCCACACTCCGTTGGCGACCTCGGAGGAGGCGTCGACCGTGAAGGTCTTGATGATGTTGTCCGCACTGCCACCGCTGCGGTTGTGCAGGACGTACACGGTGCCGTCGGGGGCGACGAGGTCGACCTTGAGGTCACCGATGTAGGTGTGCTTGATGTCGACCGGCACGCTCAGCGCGGCCGGGGCGTTGCCGGAGATGCCGCTGACGGTGACCGGCGACTCGACGGTCGAGTTGTCGTTGACGGCGTAGTCGGTCAGGTTCTCGAAGCGCGTGCCCGGGTTCGGCGGGGTCCCGCCGCCGATGTGGAGCAGGCGGTTCGGGGAGCCGCTGCCGGGGCTGGTCACCACGTTCGGGGTCGAGGCGCTGACCAGGCCGGCCGAGACCTGGGCGGGGGTGCTGCCCGGGTTCTGCGCGAGGTAGACGGCGGCCGCGCCCGCGACGTGCGGCGAGGCCATCGAGGTACCGGAGATGCTGTTGGTGGCGGTGTCCCCGGTGGCCCACGCGGAGGTGATGGAGGAGCCCGGCGCGAAGATGTCGAGGATGCTGCCGTAGTTGGAGTAGCTGGCCTTCGCGTCGCCACTGGTGGTCGCGCCGACGGTGATGGCCTCGGCCACGCGCGCCGGGGACTTCGTGGAGGCGTCGGTGGACTCGTTGCCCGCGGCGACGGCGTACGTGATGCCGGAGGCTATGGAGTTGCGTACGGCGGTGTCGAGCGCGGAGTCCGCTCCGCCGCCGAGCGACATGTTCGCCACGGCCGGCTTGACCGCGTTGCGGGTCACCCAGTCGATACCGGCGACGACCTGGGCCGTCGTACCGGATCCCTGGTTGTTGAGCACGCGGACGCCGACGATCTTGGCCTTCTTGGCCACGCCGTACGCGCCGCCCGCGACGGTGCCGGCGACGTGGGTGCCGTGGCCGTGGCCGTCCTGGGCCGTGTTGTCGTTGTCGATGGCGTCGTAGCCGTAGGAGGCGCGGCCGCCGAAGTCCTGGTGCGTGATGCGGACACCGGTGTCGATGACGTACGCGGTGACGCCCTGGCCGGCCGTGTCCGGGTACGTGTAGCTCTGGTTCAGCGGCAGTGCGCGCTGGTCGATGCGGTCCAGGCCCCAGGACGGCGGGTTGGGCTGGGTGGCGTCGACGGTGAAGGTCCGGTTCTGCACGACCGACTTGACCGCCGGGTCGGCGGCGAGCTTGCGGGCCTGCGCCTCGGAGACCTCGATGGAGTAGCCGTTGAGGGCGGCGCTGTAGGTGCGGTCGATCTTCGCTCCGTACCGCGCGGCGACGGCCTTGCCGCTGGCATCGGTGGAACGGGCGGCGGAGTCGTGCAGGGTGACGATGTAACTGCCGGAGACGGATCCGGCAGCGCCTGCGTTCTCGATGACGCCCAGTGCTCCGTGGTCGGCTGCCGAGGCGGGTAGGGCGGCGGCCGCGCCGAGCGCGAGGGCCACGACGGCGGTCGCGCTGATGCCGGCGATTCTCCGGCGGGTGTGACGCATCACGGACATGTGAGGGGTCCTCCTCATAAGTGGTGCGCTGCGGGGGGTGAGGCGGAACCGTTCGGGCATGGTCATGACAACAAGCGCCATGACGTTTTGCGCCTGACCGGTCGTCGCCTCCGAAAGGTTGACCCACCCCTGCCGCTTCCCACAAGAGGACGGCGCAGGCGTAACATCCGCGCCACACCAAAGCCATGATGGGGCAAAGGCGTTGCGCACATGACCCGTGCACTGCCCGGCTGCGCGTGATCCGAGAACGGCTCGCCTGCGGACACCCGCACGGCGACCTGGCGCTGCCCCCGTCCGCGGCGGCCCGTGGCACCCGGACGGGCACCGGTTCCCACCAGATCCGGCCAGATGCGGCCGGTGCGCCGGAACCGGCCGCCGGAGCCGCCTGGTTGTGGCGGTACGGGGTCCGCGCCGCCGCGGCCGGGGGCGTTCTCCCGCGGGCCGGCGGAGGGAAACAGTCCGATCGCGCCCCGGGCGGAGCGGGTTCACGCCACGCCGGGGCGCTTGAGGCAGGCTCACCGCTCAAGGACCGGGGCGCGGTGATACGCGCGCAGCCGGCCCGGCGGCTCGCCCGGCGACGAGCCGTCGCGCCCGTCGGCGCCGCCGCGGGGCGCGCGTGGGTGCGGACTGCGCCCGCGCCAGGGCGAGTTGTGAAGTTTTGGTGCCCGAGGGGGCTCGGTCTGCTCAAGGGCTGAGATACCCGGAAGCCCGGAAAAGCCAACGATCTCAGGATCCGGCCACGCCTACCTCAGCCCGGGTGGAGAGCGCGCCCACGGCCACCGCACCGCGCGGGGTCACCGGTGCGGTCCGGACCGCCCTCGTCCTCGTCTACGTGGTGTGGGGCTCGACCTAAGGCAGACGGGCGGGGCCGGTCAGCCCTGGGCCGCCCGTTCGTACAGCGCCTTCGCGTGCTCGTCGAACAGCGCGGCCGTGGAGTCCACGTCCGTGTCTCCGCCGCTCAACACCCCGATCAGCTGCCCCGGGCGTCCCGCCCCGCCCCGGTCGGCGACCCACGGGCTGCCGCTCGTACCCGTCCAGAAGCCCGCGCAGCTGATGTACAGCATGTCGGGGTCGTCCTCGTCGTGGCGGGTCTGCGTGGTGCAGGAGACGGGCTTGTTCTGCGGGTTGTGCTCGGACTCCGGATAGCCGACGACCGTCACGTCCCGTTCGTACCCCGAGGTCCAGTCGGGCTCGGGGGCCTCGCCCCGCCCGCCGACCACCTGCTGGAGGCTGCGCCCCTCGGCGTCCGGCTCGACGGTGAGGAAGGCGAAGTCGGCGGTGTCCTCACCCCATTTCGTCCAACGATCATCCACGTGGATCGAGCGGACCTTCCACAGGCCGAGCGGCTGCGTGCCGCCGCCCTCGCCGGAGAAGGCGGGTACGAAGGCCAGCTCGCCGATGGCCAGCCCGTCATGGGCGAGCTCCCCGGGCTCCCCGTCCTCGCCGGCCGGGGCCACGCAGTGCGCGGCGGTCGCCACGACGTTGCCCCGGGGGCTGTCGACGACGCTCGCCGTGCACCAGTGCTCGCCGTTGGCCATGAGCACGCCCACGGTGGGGAAGGGGTGCACCGTACTGTCGGCCGATGCCTGGAAGAGCGTGACGGCGCACACCGCCGCGATCCCGGCCGCCGCGGTCGCCGACGCGCCCTTCGCCACCGTGCTCATCGCACGGCGGGCCCGGGTGTCGGTGCCTGCATCACCTTGCTGATCCACTCCAGGGAGCCCTCCCTCATGCCGCGCACGTAGGACTTGCCGTTGTGCTCACCATCCTGGATCACCTGCAGCCGGGTGTGCACGGGACCCCTCCCGTAATCCTTCATGAACTTCTCGGCCTTCTCGCGGCCGGTCTCGGCGGTGCCGATCTGGAAGTTGACGTAGACGTCCGGGCCGCCCGCCTTGATCAGCTTCTCGGCGAGCTTCTCGGGGTTGTTCTCGTCCATGGCCTGCGTGTTTCCCTTCCACAGAGGGGAATCGGGGACGATGTCGACCCCGCTGGCGATGGCCGCCTTGAAACGGTCGGGATGCTTCAGGACGTGCTTGAAGGCGCCGAAACCGCCCGAGGAGGAGCCCATGAAGGCCCAGCCGTCACGGGAGGTGAAGGTCCGGAAATTGGCTTTCGTGAAATCCGGGACGTCATCGGCCATCCAGGTGCCCATCTTGGCCTGGCCGGGGATGTCCGAGCCGTCGAAGTGGTGCTTGGTGTCGGCGTTGATCACCGGCATGACGAGGATGAAGGGCAGGCTCGTACCGGCCTTCACGCCGTCGGAGACGGCCTGCTGGAGGCCGAGGCCGGGGCCCGTCCCCCAGTAGTTCTTGGGGTAGCCGCGGCCGCCGGGCAAGGAGATCAGGACCGGGAAACCGCTCTTGGCGTACCGCGGGTCGTCGTACTCCTTCGGCACCCACACCCACACGTCGCCCGTGAAACCGGACTTCTTTCCGGTGAGCGTGGTCTTGGCGATCTGGGTGCCGTCCGCCATCCGGGTGGTGCGGATGAAATCGGCCCTGGGACCGGTGGGCATGCGCATGCCGCCCAAGGGCTCATCGGAGACGGCAGCGGCCTTCTCCTGGACCTTCTCGAAGGACACGGGATCCCCTATGTCCGAGAAGAGGCCGTACTGGTACGCCGCCGCGCCGCCCCCGGCGGCGAGGGTGAGCGCGAGGCCGCCGCTGATCAGAAGCAGGCGCAGGCGCTTGGGGCGACGGCCGCCCTCGGTCGTGGGGCTGCCGTCGCCTTGCTGGTCATGCTGCACGGATTTGTCCCGTTCCTTCTCCGGCGCTCGCCAGGGAGCGCGGGTCGGACCGATCGGTCCCCCTTCACCCTTTACAGAGGCATGAACGACGGGATGGGTTGCCTGTGACGACAGCGACGTGGCGAGCGCCGCGTGAGGCGTGTCACGCGGCGCGTGACGCGTGACGCGTGACCCGGGCCGCGTGACGCGCGGCGCGCGGGCGGCGGGGCAGCAGCGGCAGCGGCCGGTGGTCAGCCGGCTTCGGGCTTCGGGGCCTTGAGCACCTTGCTGATCCACTCCAGGGAGCCTTCCTTCATGCCCCGGACGTAGTGCCAGCCGTTGTGCTCGCCGTTCTGGATGTCGCGGATGGTCGTCTTGACGGGTCCCTTGCCGTACTGCTCCTGGAACTTCGTCATCCGCTCCTTCCCGCCCTCCTTCGTACCGATCTGGAAGTTGATGTAGACCTCGGGGCCCTTCGCGTCGATCAGCTTCTTCGCGAGCTTCTCGGGGTTGTTCGCGTCCATCTCCGCCTGGTGGCCCTTCCAGAGCGGGGAGTCGGGGACGATCTCGCCGCCGCTGGCGATGACGGCCTTGAACTTGTCCGGATGCTGCAGCACGGTCTTCATGCCGACGAAGGCGCCGGAGGAGGAGCCCATGAAGGCCCAGCCGTCACGGGACTTGTACGTACGGAAGTTGGCCTTGGTGAAGGCCGGGACGTCCTCGGCGATCCAGGTTCCCATCTTGGCCTGGCCGGGGATGTCGGAGCCGTCGTAGTAGTACTTGTTGTCCGGGTTCAGCACCGGCATGATCACGATGAAGGGCAGGCTGGTACCCGCCTGGACGCCTTCGCTGATGGCCTTCTGGAGGCCCAGGCTGCGGTCGGACCAGTAGTTGGCCGGGAAGCCGTTGCCGCCGGGGAGCGCGATCAGCACCGGGAAGCCGCTCTTGGCGTACTTCGGGTCGTCGTACTCCTTGGGCGCCCACACCCACACGTCGCCCTCGAAGCCCGACTTCGCGCCCGCGAGTCGGGTCTTGGCGATGATCGTGCCGTCGTCGAGCTTGGTGGTCTGCTTGAAGGCCGCCTTGGGACCGGTCGGCATGAGCACGTCCGGATCACCGGTGGGCTTGGCCGGAGCGTCGCTCGGCGCCTTCTGGTCGGCGGTGGCGTTCGGGGTGTCCTTGCCGAAGTTCACGGCCTCGCCGTTGCCGGAGAGCCAGTCGAGCTTCCAGGCGGCGAAGCCACCTCCGCCGAGGAGCAGCGCGAGGACGACCACCACGCTGATCCACATCGCGCGGCGGGAGCGCCTGGGCGCCGGGGGCTCGTCGTCGTACGGCGCGTGGTGCGCGTACTGCTGGTCCTGCTGGCGCTGCGGGTCACCTGCGTACTGGTGGCGCTGGTGGTTCTGCTGGTGCTGGCGGCTCTGCTCGTACGACTGGTACGGCGGGTCCTGCGGGTACGCCGGGTCCTGGGGGTGCTGCTGCTCGTAGCGCCCCTGGTACGACGGACCGTCATCAGGCCGCGGGCGCTGCGGGTACTCGTGCACGAACTTAGCTCCGAACGGTCATGACTGCCCAAGGGCAGAACAGTTTGGCATCCCCTAGTCCTGATGTGCGAATCCTCCGCACAGTTCCAAATCCGAGCAAAAACATGACGGGAACCTCAGGCAAACGCAGGGGACCGCGAGGAGAGGACCGCCAAGAACCGGATCGAGGCGTGGCGCACGCACCACGCCGCATGCCCCACGGCATGCTTCGCCACACGCCACACGCCATACGCCACACGCAACGCGACACGCTTCGCCGCATGCTTCACCGCTGCGCGTCGAGCACCTGCGCGCACCGCCCGAGCAGCTGGATGAGGAGGGCCCGCTCCTCCGCCGTGAACGCGGCGGCCAGCGCCCGCTCCACGCGCACCGCACCGCAATCCGCCAGCTCCATCACCGAGCGCCCTTCCTCCGTGAGCCGGGTCTCCAGCACGTTGCGGTGCCACTCGTGCGCGGTCCTCTCGATGAGGCCGCGCTCCTGGAGGTTCTTCAGCACGGTGTTCATGGTCGGCGGCGTCACCCCGCACAGCCGCGCGAGCGCGGCGGCGGAGATCCCGGGCTTCTCGGCGAGCCAGAGGAGCGCGGCGTACTGCGGAACCGTTACTGCGGCCGGCTTGAGCGCGTGGTTCTTCGCCGCGAGGAGCGCCTGCTCGGCGCGCTTGACGTGAGAGCCGATGCGCTCCTCGGGGGCCATGGAGGTCATGAGCGCATCCTACGACCCTTGCATTCATTAGGGCTCTAACATAAATTCGCCCCCATCCATGGAGTAGAGGTCATCCAAGGTGCGATCGATGACCGATGCGCTGACCAGTCCACTGAAGAAGTCGAGGAAGCAGACGATGAAGAAGCAGAAGAAGACGAGCCTGCTGGTGGCCGCCGGCCTCGTCGCCGCGACCCTCACCCTGGGCGCCGCCCCGGCGCACCCGCCGGGCCCCCGCATATCCACGGCCTTCACCATCCCGGGCCCGAAGGTCTATCCGGAGGGCATCGCCACGGACGCCCGTACGCACACGGTCTACGTCGGCTCGTACGCGGACGGCACCGTCTACCGGGCCCGCCCCGGCCGGCGCACGGCCGAGGTGTTCCTGCCCTCCGGCACGGACGGCCGGCGGACGGCGAACGGCCTGCGCGTCGACGCCCTGGGCCGCCTGTGGGTGACGGACTCCACCGTCGGCGTCTCGGTGTACGACACCGCGACCGGCGGCCGCCTGGCCCACTTCGCGGTGGCGGGCAGCGGCCCCCGCTTCGTCAACGACCTCACCCTCACCCCGGACGGCACCGCGTACCTGACGGACAGCATCCGCGGCGTGATCTACCGGGCGACACCGGCCCAACTCGCCGCCGGTGGCGGCACGCTGACCGAGGCCTACGACATCACCCCGGCCCTGCGCCCCCGGCCGGCCGGGGACTTCTCCCTGAACGGGATCGTCTCCGACCCGGCCGGCCGCTACCTCCTCACGGTCGACATGCCGACGGGAGACCTCTACCGCGTGGACCTCGCCACCGGAGCCATCCACCGCGTCGCCCTCAACGGCGCCGACCTGAAGGCGGCCGACGGCCTCGACCTGTCCCCCGACGGCACCCTTCGCGTGGCGCACAACGTCACCAACACCCTGACCCGCTGGCGCCTCACGGCGGACGCCACCCACGCCCGCCTGATCAGCACGGTCACGGACCCGTCCCTCCAGATCCCCACGACCCTCACCCACACGCGGGGCCGCACCTTGGTGGTCCGCTCCCAGTTCGACAAGGGCGGCCCCATGACCCCGAGCACGGGCACCCCCACGACTTTCTCCATCGCCTCGGTCCACAACCTCTGACACCACCGAGGAGGGGGCCGGGTTTGGCCACCTCCTCGGGCCGGACGGCTGTGTCAGGACCTACGCGGGCGCCGCTGGGGAGGGGTGGGCCGGCCGGTCGTTGGAGAGGTACTGCGCCGCGGCCAGGGCAGGGTGCGGACGGTGTGCAGCCGCAGCACCCGCACCACGCCGTTGAGCAGATCAGCGACGGCCCGGCCAACGGTGTGCAGGTTCTACCCTCACCCCCGAGGCACTCGCCGGCGGGCATGCGCGTTCCCGGCTCAGTCGGCGGCGCCGGGCTCCACGACCCACCCGGCTTGCAGCCCGCTCACCGAAGCAATCATGTCGAAGTCGCCGTCGTAGTGCAGAACCGTGGCCCGTTGCCGCTCGGCGGTTGCCGCGATGAGGACGTCGGCCAGCGACAGCGCCCGGTGAAAGCCAGCGTTCAGGGCTAGGGCCTGGATCTCGGCCGCCCGCTCGAACTCCCCGTCATTGCAGGGCAGGTAGTCGAATCCACGGAGCAGGGTACGCAGGCGCAGCGCCTCCGGCTTTCCGTGCGCCGAGGACAGAACCTCATACTCGGTCGGGGCGCACACCGCTAGGAGCCCATCGCGCTCCAGTGCATCCAGCCGCACCCGCACCGCCGGTTTGCCCCGACGGGCCGGCAGCGAAGGAAGCCCGTCCCCCGCCACAGCGTCGCATTGTGTACACATGAGACACTCGGTACCCTTGGGCGCATGACGCAGCCGCTGCCCATAGAGTCCATCCGTGATGTACGCGCGCACCTGGCTGAGGTCGTGGAGCGCGCCGATCGCGACGACGTCCCCACAGTGATCACGCGCCGGGGCAAGGAAGTAGCCGCCGTCGTCTCCATCCAGGTGCTGCGCAAGTACCAGGAGTGGGAAGAGCGCGAGATCAACCGGATCATCGATGAGCGCATGGCCAACCCGGCAGCCGGCATCCCGATCGAGGACATCATGAGGGAGACGCTGGCGCGCGGTGAGTGAGTACCGAACCGTCTTCCGCCCCGAGGCACAGGCCGAGCTTCGCAAGATCCCCCGCGACATGGCGCTGCGCATCCTGGCCAAGCTGACCGAGTTGGAGAGCGACCCCTTCGGATTCAACACCACGGCGCTCGTATCGCAGCCAGAACGCCGTCGCCTGCGGGTCGGCGACTACCGCGTCGTCTACACGATCGACAACGGAGAGCTGGTGGTGTGGGTCGTGCACGTCGGACACCGCTCGACCTCTACGACACTTGATACCAGCTGGGCCGGCGTCAGAATGTCCAGCACCCATCCAGCACGGTGACGGCGAAGGGGTCGACCCCTAGAGCGGGCAGCCGATCAGCGCCTCAGTAACGCGGCATGTTCGGAATGGCCTTCTCCGCGAGTTCGATGAGCGCCTCCACCTTCGCCAAGTCGGCCGTGACCTCCTCCGGCGTCACGGTGGGGGCCTCCGACGATCGGTACTCGACTTCGTTGCGCCGGGCTCGCATGCGGTTGAAGGGACGCAGTATGGACCCGAGCGGTGGGTCGAGCTGTGCTCGCACGGCCTCGTAGATGACGGTATGGCCACCACGACTGGTCGCGCGCAGTCCCTGGTTCTGCAATACCGCTGCCAACGCTCTGCGCGCGGCGTCATAGGCCAGCGTGTACGCACCCTCCGGGTCCGTGGCCGCCAACTGCCGCGCGGAGCCGACATGCGTACGCGCCCGGACCAGTTCCGCCTCGGCGGCTGACTGAGAAGCGGGTACGCGTTCAAGCCCGCCACTACCGATGAGCGCGTCAATCGTCGATCGGCCTTGATTCCAGCGCGTCATTGCGCCTCCACGTCAAGATTCAGCTGGACCAGCGGGCGTTCGCGAACGCTGGTGAGGAACGGATCATCCGTGCGGGCCTCCCACGCCTCGACTGAGACCCGATGGACGTTGACCTCACGACGCAGGCGTTGCGACGCCTCCTCGGCAAGGTCGAAGAGCGCGTCGGCGTCGGGGTCACCCACAACGAGTACATCCACATCGGCGGGCGGCGGCCCCGGCTCACCGTTGTACCGAGCGGCCCAAGAGCCATAGATATAGGCCCGCTCCACCCGTTCAAGTCCCACCAGCGCATCGGTGAGCACTGGCACGGGACCGAAGGAGACAGACATGAGTTCGCTCAGTGGACGGTACAGCGGAGTATCCGTGCGGGCCTTGACGAGGCGGCTGCGCCCCACTCGCCGGTCAGTCAGGATGCCACCGCCGGCCAACCGGTCAACCTCCCGCAGGACAGCGGTAGGCGTCACTCCGACGTCAGCGGCGAGCTCAGAGATGCTGTACTCGCGTTCCGGATGCAAGAGCACGAGCGCGAGGAGCTCGCCCTGCATACGGGACCGGAGGATGGGGAGCAGACTCGGCGATACTTTCATTGGGCGCAGGATATCAAGCGCCCAATGAAAGTAACAATCCCGTACGACCGCTTACGGGAACCGCACAGGTGCACGCTACAGGGGGCCCCCGCAGGTCAGCACCAAGTCAGCACGTGAATGCAAAAGGGGCCGGACTCACTAGAGCCCGACCTCTTCTGACCTGCATATTTGACGAAGCTACCTCACATGCAGTAATGAATCGACTACACGTTGAAGCGGAACTCCACCACGTCGCCGTCCTGCATCACGTAGTCCTTGCCCTCCATGCGGGCCTTGCCCTTGGCGCGGGCCTCGGCTACCGAGCCGCAGGCGACCAGGTCGGCGAAGGAGATGATCTCCGCCTTGATGAAGCCGCGCTGGAAGTCGGTGTGGATGACGCCCGCCGCCTCGGGGGCGGTGGCGCCCTTCTTGATCGTCCAGGCGCGGGTTTCCTTCGGGCCTGCCGTCAGATAGGTCTGCAGGCCCAGGGTGGCGAAGCCGACGCGGCCGAGGGTGGCCATGCCCGGTTCGTTCTGGCCGACCGACTGGAGGAGTTCGAGGGCCTCGTCGTCCTCCAGCTCGACCAGCTCCGCCTCCAGCTTGGCGTTCAGGAAGATGGCCTCGGCCGGGGCGACCAGCGCGCGCTGCTCGTTCTTGAAGTCCTCGTCGACCAGCTCGTCCTCGTCCACGTTGAAGACGTAGAGGAAGGGCTTCGTGGTGAGGAGGTGGAGCTCGTGGAGCAGGTCGCCCTGCTCCGTGCCCTTGGTGATGCCCTGCGAGAAGAGGGTGTCGCCGGCTTCGAGGATCTTCTGCGCCGACTCGACGGCCGCGAGGACCGCCACCTTCTCCTTCTGGAGGCGGGACTCCTTCGTCAGGCGGGGCACCGCCTTCTCGATGGACTGGAGGTCGGCGAGGATCAGCTCGGTGTTGATCGTCTCGATGTCGTCCTTGGGCGAGACCTTGCCGTCGACGTGTACGACGTTCTCGTCCTTGAAGGCACGGATGACCTGGCAGATGGCGTCCGACTCGCGGATGTTGGCGAGGAACTTGTTGCCCAGGCCCTCACCCTCCGAGGCGCCGCGCACGATGCCGGCGATGTCGACGAAGTCCACCGTCGCCGGAAGGACCTTCTGCGAGCCGAAGATCCCCGCGAGGACGGAGAGGCGCGCGTCCGGCACGCCGACGACGCCGACGTTCGGCTCGATGGTGGCGAACGGGTAGTTGGCCGCCAGCACGTCGTTCTTGGTCAGGGCGTTGAACAGGGTCGACTTGCCGACATTCGGCAGGCCGACGATTCCGATCGTGAGCGACACGTTGGCGACTTCCCGTAGCTGGAGGGGCGGCGGTCCACAAGCGTGGGCCATCGGACAGTTTACTTTCCGATGAGTGGCGGTGGATGTACGCGTGTCCACGGCCCGGAACGGAAGGCTCCGCGCCTACTTTGGAAGGGTGGAGCAATACAGGACGCGACCGGCCCCTCACCCGCAGCGACCCCCGGCGCAGCGCCGGCGGGCGGCCGCGGCCGTGCCCGCCCAGGGCGGGCGGCGGCCCGTGCTCGCGCGCCGGATGCCCCGGCTGACCGGGCTCGGCGGGGGGCTGTTCGCGTGCGCCGCGATGGTGCTGGTCGCCGGGATCGCCTGGCTGCTGTTCGCCTCCTCGCTCTTCGCATACGGGCTCCTCTTCCTGCCCGTCGCGGCGGCCACCGCCCTCTGGGTGCGGCCGGCCGACCTGGTCACCGCGCCGATCACCGTCCCCATCGCCTTCGCCGTGGGCGTCTGGCCCATCTCGGGCGGCTCCGGGGGCTTCGGCGGAGAGCTCATGGGGCTGGTGTCCGCCCTGTCCCTGCACGCCGGCTGGCTGTACGGGGGGACGCTGATCGCCGGGCTGATCGTGGTCGTCCGCAAGGCCGTGCTGATCGGGAAGCGGCGGCTGCCCAGGCGCACCGCCTAGGCCCTGCCCGGGCGATCTCCGCGGGCCCGCGCTGCCTGGCACGGCACCTCCCTGCGTTGTCGGAGCGCGCGAGTACGACCACGTACGAGCTGCGCCCCTCCGCCTTGCGATGCACCGCACCAGACAACGCGGCCCGATCCACGAAGACCCCCCGGACAGGACCTAGCCAGGACACCCGCTCGCGCCCACAGGTCAAACGGAAGACACGCCTTAGGCGCCGCCGCCCGCGGCGCGGTTCGCCGCCACCGCCTCCACCGAAGCCGCAGCCGACCCCGCGGCCGGCCCCGCAGCCGCAGCCGACTCCACCCCCGACCGCGCCCCCGCCGGAATCCCCGCCTCCGCCGCCCTGGCCGCCATCGCCGCGCCGACGATGCCCGCGTTGTTTTGGAGCGCGGCCGGGACGATCTCCGCCCGGATCCCCTCGATCAGGGGCAGGAACTTCTCCGGCTTGCGGCTGACGCCGCCGCCGATGATGAACAGGTCCGGGGAGAACAGCATCTCCACGTGGGCGAGGTACTTCTGGACGCGGTGCGCCCAGCGCTCCCAGGTGAGGTCCCCGTCCTCCTTGGCCTTCACCGAGGCACGCGTCTCCGCGTCGTGCCCCTTCAGCTCCAGGTGGCCCAGCTCCGTGTTGGGGACCAGCCGCCCGTCCGTGAACAGGGCGCTGCCGATGCCCGTGCCCAGGGTGAGCACGATGACCGTGCCGCCGCGCCCGCGCCCGGCGCCGTACGTCATCTCCGCGATCCCCGCCGCGTCCGCGTCGTTCAGTACCGTGACCGGCAGGCCGCCCAGGCTGCGGCTGAGGAGCGCCGCCGTGTCGACGCCGATCCACGCCTTGTCCATGTTGGCCGCCGACCGCGTGATACCGCCCGTGACCACACCCGGGAACGTGACCCCGACCGGGCCGTTCCAGCCGAAGTGGCGGACCACCTCGACCACGCAGCCGGCCACCCCGTCGGGGGTGGCCGGCTGCGGTGTCAGTACCTTGTGGCGCTCGCGCGCCAGATCGCCGCGCTCCAGGTCCACGGGAGCGCCCTTGATCCCTGTACCGCCGATGTCCACACCGAAGATCTCCATGGACATACCGTACGAAACGAGTTACTTGTCGGCGACCAGTTCCGCGGCTTCCGCGCGCAGGTCCCGGCGCAGTTCCTTCGGCAGCGAGAAGACGATCGACTCCTCGGCGGTCTTGACGATCTCGACGTCCGCGTAGCCGCGCGCCGCCAGCCACTCCAGGACCTCCTCGACCAGCACCTCCGGCACCGAGGCTCCCGAGGTCAGGCCGACCGTGGTGACGCCCTCCAGCCAGGCCTCGTCGATCTCGCTCGCGAAGTCGACCAGGTGCGCGGCGCGGGCGCCGGCGTCCAGGGCCACCTCGACCAGCCGGATCGAGTTCGAGGAGTTCTTGGATCCGACGACGATGACGAGGTCGGAGTCCGATCCCATCGCCTTGACCGCGGCCTGCCGGTTGGAGGTGGCGTAGCAGATGTCGTCGCTGGGGGGCGAGACCAGCAGCGGGAACCTGGTCTTCAGCGCGTCGACCGTCTCCATCGTCTCGTCGACGGAGAGGGTGGTCTGCGACAGCCAGACGACCTTCGACTCGTCGCGCACCTCGACGCCGGCCACGTCGTCCGGGCCGTCCACGATCGTGATGTGGTCCGGGGCCTCACCGGAGGTGCCGATGACCTCCTCGTGGCCCTCGTGGCCGATGAGGAGGATGTCGAAGTCCTCGTTCGCGTAGCGGATCGCTTCCTTGTGCACCTTGGTGACCAGCGGGCAGGTCGCGTCGATCGTGGCGAGCTTGCCGCGCGCGGCCTCCTCGTGCACCACCGGCGCCACGCCGTGGGCGGAGAACATCACGATGGAGCCCTCGGGCACCTCCTCCGTCCGCTCGACGAAGATGGCGCCCTTCTTCTCCAGCGTCTGGACGACGTACTTGTTGTGCACGATCTCGTGGCGTACGTAGACCGGCGCACCGTACTGCTCAAGGGCTTTCTCGACGGCGATCACGGCTCGGTCCACGCCCGCGCAGTAGCCGCGGGGGGCGGCGAGCAGGACGCGGCGGGAAGCGGGAGCAGGGGCGGGAGCAGTCATGCGGTCCATCGTACGGGGGTCTCCAGGAGGCCGGACGTCCCCCGTCCAGCAGAGACTTGCCCGAAAGCCTGTCCCGCCTATGCCCCGGAGGACGGATGGCGTCCGCTACGGATTCCTCCGCGGCCGCGCCCCCGGCGCTGCGGCGGAGCCTCGGCTTCCGGGATCTGGTCGTCTACGGGCTGCTCTTCATCGCCCCGATGGCCCCGGTCGGGGTGTTCGGCACCCTCGACGCCGCCTCGCACGGCGCGGTCGCCCTCGTCTACCTCGTCGCCACGGCCGCGATGGCCTTCACCGCCTTCTCGTACGCGCAGATGGTGCGGGTGGCCCCGCAGGCCGGTTCGGTCTTCATCTACGCCCGCAAGGGCCTCGGTGAGGGGCCGGGCCTGATCGCCGGGTGGATGGCGATGCTCGACTACCTGCTGATCCCGGCCGTGGCGTACCTCTTCTCCGGGATCGCGATGAACGCGCTGGTGCCGGAGGTCTCCCGGTGGATGTGGACGGCCCTGGCCGTCGTGATCACGACCCTGCTCAACGTGTGGGGCGTACGGGCGGCGGCGCGCGTGGGCTTCGCCGTGCTGGCCATGGAGATCGCGGTGCTGCTGGTGTTCGTCGCCGCCGCGGTGACGGTGCTGCTCCGCGACGGGCCCCAGCGCGGCTGGCTCTCGCCGCTGACCGGGGACGGTTCGCTGGGCTTCTCGGTGGCCGCCGTGCTGGGCGCGGTGTCGGTGGCGGTGCTGTCGTACCTGGGCTTCGACGCGATCGCCTCCTTCGCGGAGGAGGTCACGGGAGGATCGGCGCGGGTCGCGCGGGCGGTGCTGTTCTGCCTGGTGCTGGCCGGGGTGCTGTTCATCGCCCAGACGTACCTGGCGGCGCTGCTCACGCCGGTGTCCGCGGCGGAGCTGGCGGCCGATCCGGCGAAGCAGGGCCCGGCCTTCTACACCACGGTGGAATCCTCGGTCGGCTCCTGGCTGCACGACCTGGTCGCGGTCAGCAAGGCGATCGGGGCGGCCTTCGCGGCGCTGGCCGGGCAGGCGGCGGCCGGGCGGCTGCTGTTCGCGATGGCCCGGGAGGGGCGGCTGCCGCGGGCACTGGCGCGGACCTCGCGGGGGACGCCGCGGCCCGCGCTGCTGGTGGCGGCCACGGTGACGCTGATCGCGGCGGTGTGGGCGGCCCGGCGCGACGACGGGCTCGGCCACCTGGTGTCCGTGGTGGACGTGGGGGCTCTGGTGGCGTTCACGCTGCTGCACGCGTCGGTGGTCGGGTGGTTCGTGGTCAAGCGCGCGGCGGGCGTCCCGAACTGGTGGAAGCACCTGGTGGCCCCCGTAGTGGGTGCGGCCGTGACCGTCGCGGTGATCGTCGAGGCCTCCGGGACGGCGCAGCTGGTGGGGGCGGTGTGGCTGGCCGTCGGCCTGGGGGTGCTGGCCGCGCAGCGCGGCCGCCGCCGCCCCGATACGGGCGCCGGCCCGGGCGAGCCGCCGTACCCGGGCGGCGCGGGCCCGCGAAAACCACCCCGGCCGGGCTAGCCTGCGTGCATGGGTCTGAATACGTCGGCCGAGGCGCCGCTGCCGGTAGGCCAGGTGTCCCGGCTCATCGGGGGCTGGATCGAGCGGCTCGGTCAGGTATGGGTGGAAGGGCAGATCACGCAGCTCTCGCGGCGGCCGGGGGCGGGGGTGGTCTTCCTGACGCTGCGCGACCCGTCGCACGACATCTCCGTCAGCGTGACCTGCTTCCGCCAGGTCTACGACGAGGTCGCGGACGTGGTCTCGGAGGGTGCGCGGGTCGTCGTACTGGCCAAACCGGAGTGGTACGCCCCGCGCGGGCAGCTGTCGCTGCGGGCCACGGAGATACGGCCCGTGGGCATCGGGGAGCTGCTGGCCCGGCTGGAGCGGCTCAAGCGCTCCCTCGCCTCCGAGGGCCTGTTCGCGCTCGACCGCAAGAAGCCGCTGCCCTTCCTGCCGCAGCTGATCGGCCTGGTGGTCGGGCGGGCCTCGGCGGCGGAGCGGGACGTACTGGAGAACGCGCGGCGCCGCTGGCCGGCGGTCCGCTTCGAGGTGCGCAACGTGGCCGTCCAGGGGGTGCACGCGGTGCCCCAGGTGGTGCAGGCGGTCAAGGAGCTGGACGCCTTCGACGGGGTCGACGTGATCATCGTGGCGCGTGGCGGGGGCAGCGTGGAGGACCTGCTGCCCTTCTCCGACGAGCGCGTCGTGCGGGCCGTCGCGGCGGCCCGTACCCCGGTGGTCTCGGCGATCGGCCACGAGCCGGACTCGCCGCTGCTGGACCTGGTCGCCGACCTGCGGGCCTCGACGCCCACGGACGCGGCAAAGAAGGTGGTCCCGGACGTGGGCGAGGAGCTGGAGCGCGTACGCCAGCTGCAGGGCCGGGGGCTGCGTGCGGTACGCGGGCTCCTGGACCGGGAGGAGCGGGGGCTCGCGCACGCACTGGCCCGGCCGGTCTTCGTACACCCGCAGCGCATGGTGGAGACCCGGCAGGACGAGCTGGAGGCGCTGCTGGCCCGTAGCCGGCGGACGCTGGGGCACCTGCTGGACCGGGCGGAGTCGGAGCTCACGCACACCCGGGCGCGGGTCGTGGCCCTGTCCCCGGCGGCGACGCTGGAGCGGGGGTACGCGGTGCTGCAGCGGGCGGACGGGCACGTCGTGCGCTCGCCGCAGGAGGTCTCGGCGGAGGAGGTGCTGCGCGCCCGGGTGGCGGAGGGCACGTTCTCGGTTCAGGTGGCGCGGGTGCCCGTGGGGCAGCCGGCCGGCGCGGGAGCGGAGGGACCGGTCCCGGCGGCGGCCGAGGCGGGCTCCGGGGCGGCCTCCCCGGAGTGAACCGCGCAGGCGAGGCACGGTGAGCGCACAGGCGAGGCGCAGTGCGCCGCACACGCGGGACGGCCGAGTGGGCCGAGCACGCGACATAGTGGCCGGACAGCACACACACGGTGGGAGCGGGAATGTCTGAGACGGATACGGCGCTGGGGTACGAGCAGGCCCGGGACGAGCTCATCGAGGTCGTCCGCAAGCTGGAGGCCGGCGGTACCTCGCTGGAGGACTCGCTCGCGCTCTGGGAGCGCGGCGAGGAGCTGGCGAAGGTGTGCCGCCACTGGCTGGAGGGGGCCCGCGCGCGGCTGGATTCGGCGCTGGCGGACCGGGAGCGCACGGGTGGGGGCGGCGAGCGCGACGCGGAGGCCGGTGCGGAGTGACACCGCTCACCATCACAGTGAGTTAGTTGAAAATTCACATACTTTGGTCGTAGAGTCGGGGCATCGCTTCACGCTCCACCTCTGCATGGAAGAAGGCTTTCCGATGTCTCTCGTTCTCGACTCCGCCGCTCAGGACCTGCTGTTCCGCGAGGCCCGCACCGCCAACTCGTTCTCCGACGAGCCGGTCACCGAGGAGCAGATCCAGGCGATCTACGACCTGGTGAAGTACGGCCCGACCGCCTTCAACGGCACGCCGCTGCGCATCACGCTGGTCCGCTCCCCGGAGGCCCGCGAGCGCCTCGTGAAGCACATGGCCGAGGGCAACCAGGCCAAGACGGCCGCCGCGCCGCTGGTCGCGATCCTCGCCGCGGACAACGAGTTCCACGAGGAGCTTCCGCAGCTGCTGCCGCACTTCCCGCAGGCCAAGGACGTGTTCTTCGCCGAGCGCCCGGTCCGCGAGCAGTCCTCGCTGTTCAACGCCGCGCTGCAGGCCGCGTACTTCATCGTCGGCGTCCGCGCCGCCGGTCTGGCCGCGGGCCCGATGACCGGCGCGGACTTCGCCGGCATCCAGAAGGAGTTCTTCGACGCCGACCACACCCCGATGATGGTGGTCAACATCGGCAAGCCGGGCGAGGACGCCTCCTTCCCGCGCTCCCCGCGGCTGGCGTTCGACGAGGTCATCACCACCGTCTGAGGTCGACACCACCGTCCGGGCACGGACGAGGACGAAGCCGCCCATGCGGAACGGGCCGCGCGCCCCCGGCTCCCGGGGCGGCGCCGGGCCCACGGGCGCCTGACCGGAACGGCCCGGCCAGGCGTCGGCCAGGCGCCGGTTAGGCGCCGGCCCGGTGCTCAGCTCAGGGACGAGGCCGACGGGACGACGACTCCGTAGAGATCGGCGATCGTGGCGAGCGCACTGTGGTGGAGCTGTTCGGCGGACACGTCGGAGACCACCGTCCGCAGCGGCCGGGTCGCGCAGGCGTCGGCGACCACCGTCGGCCGGTTGCCGCGCAGAAACGCGCCCTCCACGGTGAAGGTCACGCACATGTTCGTCATGAACCCGGCGACGATGACGTCCTCGTGGCCGGCGGCGTCGACGTGTTCGCCCAGGCCGGTGCCGACGAAGGCGTTGGGAGCGGCCGTCTTGACGATGACGGGCTCGCCCTCGACGGGAGCCACCCGGGGGTGGATCCGGCCGATGTCGGTCCGGATGTCGTACGGGCTTCCCTCGCCGCCGTCGTTCACCACGTGGATGACCTTCGTACCGGCCTCACGAGCCCTGGCCAGCAATGCGGCGGCGGCGTCGAGCGCGGGCTCCCATCCCGTGAGCTCCATCACGCCACGGGTGTAGGTGTTCTGGTAGTCGACCAGGATCAGCGTGGCGTCCGCGAGCGACGCCGGAGTCTCGTCGAAGCCGCTGAGCTCACGCAGGGTGGTCATCGTAGGCATGGAAATACCCTCCCGGGGCGTCGTGTTGGAGTGTCCGGGCCATCACGCGGTGGCCGTGCTGTGAACGCTACGAGCCCCCGGACATGTCGGCAATGTCATCCAACTTGCAGATACGGACACCCTTGAGTGCCTACAAGCGGTTCATCGTCATCGTCCTCTTCGACGGGGTCGACCTGCTGGACGTCACCGGACCGCCGGAGGTGTTCTCCCTGCTGCAACGCGAGGTGGACGACGCGACGAGCTACCACGTGGTCCTGGCCGCCGAAACCCTGGAGCCCGTGACCACCGCCGCCGGGGTGCGCATCCTGCCCGACACCACCTTCCAGGAGGTGTCGGGACGGAGCATCGACACCCTCCTGGTGCCCGGCGCGGTCGAGACCGACGAGCGGCGCCGCGTGCGCGCGGTCAGCGACCCCGCCGTGGTCACCTGGGTGAAGGCGCTCGCCGGCACGTCGCGGCGCGTCGCATCCGTCTGCGTGGGAGCGCACATCCTCGCGGACGCCGGGCTACTGGACGGCAAGCGCGCCACGACCCACTGGTCGACCGCACAGCAGCTCGCCGCCGAGCACCCCTCGGTCGAGGTCGACGCGGATCCGATCTTCATCCGCGATCAGGAGGTGTGGACCGGCGCGGGCATCAGCGCCTGCCTGGACCTGTCACTCGCCCTCGTCGCCGAGGACTTCGGGGAGACCGTCGCTCTCCGCGTCGCCCGGCAGCTGGTGATGTACCTGAAGCGGCCGGGCGGGCAGAGCCAGTTCAGCGTCCCCCTAGAACCCGTCTCGACCACGCGGCGCATCGAGGACCTCCGCCACCACATCAGGCGGAACATCGCCGAGCGGCTCACCGTCGCCGACCTCGCCGAGCACGCCCATGTGGGCGAACGGCAGCTCACCCGGATCTTCAAGAGCGAACTCGGGATGACCCCGGCCGCCTACATCGAGTCGGCCCGCGTCGAGGTGGCGCGCCAGCAACTAGAAGCCACGGACGCCACCCTCGACCGCATCGCGTCCACCTGCGGCTTCCACACGACCGACACCCTCATCCGCGCCTTCCGCCGCAAGCTCGACACGACTCCGACCGAATACCGCAACCGGTTCCGGGCGCCCTGAACACCCCAGGTCCTGTCCGGGCGGTCTTCGTGGATCAGGCCGCGTCGTCTGGTGCGGGTGCATCGCAAGGCCGGAGGGGCGCAGCCCGTACGTGGCCGTACTCGCGCGCTCCGACGACGCAGGGAGGCGCCGTGCCAGGCAGCGCGGGCCCGCGGAGATCGCCCGGACAGGGGCCTAGGCGCCCTGCTTGAACTCCAGGGCCGCCACCATCGCGCCGAGCTGGCCGAAGTCAGCCGTCCCCGTCACCACCGTGACGTGGCCCTGCTCCTGCCGGACGAGGGCGTCGTACTTCTCGCCCTCCCAGCGCTCCCAGGCCAGATCGCCGATCTGCTGCGTCTGCCCGGTGGCCTTCGCCTGCTGGGTGACCTTCTCGATGTACTTCGCCGAGACGTCGCTGGACTGCTCCACCGCGACGTACTGCCGCTGCGGATCGAGGAAGCCCAGGTGCCAGGCGTTGGCGTTCTTGCGCTCGTACGTCACCGAGGTCGCCCGCCACTGCTCCGGGAGGCCCGCGGGCGCGGCGACGGGGTACGGCGCCGCCCGCCGGGCGGTGATCGTCTCGACGCGGTAGTCCACCGCGCGCGTCGGATCGGCCTTGTCGTCATGGGGGACGAAGAGGTAGATCCCCGCCACCACGAGGCCGATCACCGCCAGCGACCGGACCATGTCCCAGACCGTCTGCTTGCCTTTCATACCTGCCACGGAACCATCGTCTCGCATCGGCGGGGGGCGATCATGGCCGGGGTCGCCGCCGGAGCCGGCGCGTCGCCCCCGCACCAGCACCGCAGCAGGGACCCCGCCGGGGACGCGGCAGGGACCGCAAGACGTCCGCTCAGGCCAAACGCCTGACCGATATTCCGCTCATACGTGACCCGCTCTGCTCAATTTATCGACGTACCGATAGAGTTCCAGCACCCTCACTTCCCGGCCGTCGCCGTACAGAAAGGTGCGCTCCGATGACCGAGCACAACCTGCCGCCCCAGCTCGAAGTCTCTCCCGAAGCCCCCGACCGCAACCTCGCCATGGAACTCGTCCGTGTCACCGAGGCCGCCGCCATGGCCGCGGGCCGGTGGGTCGGGCGCGGCGACAAGATCGGCGCGGACGGCGCCGCGGTCAACGCCATGCGGACCCTGATCTCCACCGTCTCGATGAACGGCGTCGTCGTCATCGGCGAGGGGGAGAAGGACGAAGCCCCCATGCTCTTCAACGGCGAGCGGGTCGGCGACGGCACCGGTGCCGAGGTCGACATCGCCGTGGACCCGATCGACGGCACCACCCTGAACGCCAAGGGCATGCCGAACGCGATCGCCGTACTGGCGGCCGCCGACCGCGGCACCATGTTCGACCCGTCCGCGGTCTTCTACATGGACAAGCTCGTCACCGGCCCCGAGGCCGCCGACTTCGTCGACATCAACGCCCCCGTCTCGGTGAACATCCGCCGGGTCGCCAAGGCCAAGAACATGGCCGTCGAGGACGTCACCGTCGTCATCCTGGACCGCCCCCGCCACGAGGGCATCGTCAAGGAGATCCGCGAGACCGGCGCGCGCATCAAGTTCATCTCGGACGGCGACGTCGCGGGCTCGGTCATGGCCGTGCGTGAGGGCACCGGCGTGGACCTGCTCCTCGGCATCGGCGGCACCCCCGAGGGCATCATCTCGGCCTGCGCCATCAAGTGCCTCGGCGGCACCATCCAGGGCAAGCTGTGGCCGAAGGACGACGCCGAGCGCGGTCGCGCCCTCGACGCCGGCCACGACCTGGACCGCGTCCTGACCACGCACGACCTGGTGTCCGGCGAGAACGTCTTCTTCGTCGCCACCGGCATCACGGACGGTGAGCTGCTGCGCGGTGTCCACTACCGCTCGGAGACCGCGACGACGTCCTCGCTGGTCATGCGCTCGAAGTCGGGCACGATCCGGCAGATCGACTCGACCCACCGTCTGGCGAAGCTCCGCGCCTACAGCGCGATCGACTTCGACCGCGCCCAGTAGAGTGGCGGGCGGCACACAACGGAGGGGCGGTTCCCGCGTGCGGCGGGGACCGCCCCTCCGGGCGTTCTTCCTACGGGGCCGGGGCGTGCGGGGCCGGGAGCGCGGTGACCCTTTCGCCGGCGCGTACGGGAACCCGTGGGCCGGCGTCCGGCCGGCCGCCCCGGATTCAGCCCGCGGCCGCTATCGACTCCGCTCCCGGGCCCTGGCGCAGCTCCGCCGACCTGCGCCGCATCCGCGCCAGCACCACCCGGCGCTCGGCCGCGGTGAGCCCGCCCCACACCCCGTACGGCTCCGGCTGGAGCAGGGCGTGCTCCCGGCAGGCGACCATCACCGGGCAGCGGGCGCAGACGCGCTTGGCGGCCTCCTCGCGGGAGAGGCGCGCCGCGGTCGGCTCCTTCGACGGCGCGAAGAAGAGCCCCGCCTCGTCACGGCGGCACACCGCCTCCGCATGCCATGGGCCGTCTTCCACCCTGGCCGGCACCCGTGGCTTCGGCACGGCCACCGCGCGCCCCTGGAGGCTCTGGAGGGCGGCGACCTGCAGGGACTGATGCGGCGGATGCGGCACGGTCTACTCCTGACGACGTATACGCGAGCGAGAGACGATGCACCTGTCCCTACCCGCTGTGCGCGCCCCTATGCGCCCCGTGCCCCCGGGCGGGAGGTTCGACCGAAATACGACGGCGGCGGTGGCCGGAGGGCTACCCTCGGCCGCCCTCGCGCAGTTGGAGGGCCAGGTCGACCACCCGTGCGCCGGGCTTGGGCCGTGCCTCGATGCTGCCGAGCAGCGCGAAGCCGCGGACGATCACCACGGGGGCCTGCGGATCGGTGGGCGCACGCCCCTCACCGCCCACCTCGAAGCTGCCGAGGACGCCGCTGCCGTAACCGCGGAGCGTGACGTTCTCCGGCACCAGGACTTGGACGTTGCCGAGGACGCAGGTCACGTTGATCTCGGTGACCTGCTGCTCGAAGACCGCTGCGGTGAGGTCGAGGGTGATGTCACCCATGACCGACACCGCGCGGGTCCGCGCCCCCGGCCGCCAGCCGCCCCTGCGGCCGGAGCTGCTGCACACGGCGACCACGCTCTCGGCGGGGCCGGCGTCCAGGGGCCCGGGCTCCCGTAGAGGGGCGGAGAGGTCGGGCGCGGGCGCGGCGGGGTGCTTTTCCAGGTCCACGCCCACCAGCATAGCGAGACACGATAGATCGCGATACTACTGAGTGAGCCCTACCTCACAGACGCACCCGCCCCGCGAGGTCCTACGCTGGTGACCGCGCTGCCAATTGGTCGTCAGCGCTGTCCGCCGAGTGAGGAATGGCCCCCATGTCCCTTAGCCCCCGCCCCCCGGGCCCGGAGTTCGCGTACACCGACCTGCTGCCCCTGGGCGAGGACACCACCCCCTACCGGCTGGTGACCGCCGAGGGCGTGTCCACCTTCGAGGCGGACGGCCGTACGTTCCTCAAGGTGGAGCCGGAGGCGCTGCGCAAGCTCGCCGAAGAGGCCATCCACGACATCCAGCACTTCCTGCGCCCCGCGCACCTCGCTCAGCTGCGCCGCATCATCGACGACCCCGAGGCCTCCTCGAACGACAAGTTCGTCGCGCTGGACCTGCTGAAGAACGCGAACATCGCGGCGGCCGGTGTCCTGCCGATGTGCCAGGACACGGGCACGGCCATCGTCATGGGCAAGCGCGGACAGAACGTGCTGACCTCGGGCGGCGACGAGGCGGCCCTCTCGCGCGGCATCTACGACGCGTACACGCGGCTGAACCTGCGCTACTCGCAGATGGCTCCCCTGACCATGTGGGAGGAGAAGAACACCGGCTCGAACCTGCCCGCGCAGATCGAGCTGTACGCGACCGACGGCGGCGCCTACAAGTTCCTCTTCATGGCCAAGGGCGGCGGCTCGGCCAACAAGTCCTTCCTCTACCAGGAGACCAAGGCCGTCCTCAACGAGGCCTCCATGATGAAGTTCCTGGAGGAGAAGATCCGCTCGCTCGGTACGGCGGCCTGCCCGCCCTACCACCTCGCCATCGTGGTCGGCGGCACCTCCGCCGAGCACGCGCTGAAGACCGCGAAGTACGCCTCGGCCCACTACCTGGACGAGCTGCCGCGCGAGGGCTCCCCGCTCGGCCACGGCTTCCGCGACGAGGCACTGGAGCAGCAGGTCTTCGAGCTGACCCAGAAGATCGGCATCGGCGCGCAGTTCGGCGGCAAGTACTTCTGCCACGACGTCCGCGTCGTGCGCCTGCCGCGCCACGGCGCGTCCCTTCCGGTCGCGATCGCCGTGTCCTGCTCGGCGGACCGCCAGGCCACCGCGAAGATCACCGCCGAGGGCGTCTTCCTGGAGCAGCTGGAGACGGACCCGGCGCGCTTCCTGCCGGACACCACGGACGCGCACCTCGCCGAGGCCTCGGACGTCGTCTCGGTCGACCTGAACCAGCCGATGGACGAGATCCTCGCCACGCTCACCAAGCACCCCGTCAAGACGCGGCTCTCCCTGACCGGCCCGCTGGTCGTGGCGCGCGACATCGCGCACGCCAAGATCAAGGAGCGGCTGGATGCGGGCGAGGGCATGCCGCAGTACCTCAAGGACCACCCGGTCTACTACGCCGGTCCCGCGAAGACCCCCGAGGGCTACGCCTCGGGCTCCTTCGGCCCGACCACGGCCGGCCGGATGGACTCCTACGTCGAGCAGTTCCAGGCGGCGGGCGGCTCCAAGGTCATGCTGGCCAAGGGCAACCGCTCGCAGCAGGTGACGGACGCGTGCGGTACGCACGGCGGCTTCTACCTCGGTTCGATCGGCGGCCCGGCCGCGCGTCTCGCCCAGGACTGCATCCGGAAGGTCGAGGTCCTGGAGTACGAGGAGCTGGGCATGGAGGCGGTCTGGAAGATCGAGGTCGAGGACTTCCCGGCCTTCATCGTCGTGGACGACAAGGGCAACGACTTCTTCCAGAACCCGGCACCGGAGCCGACCTTCACCCACATCCCGGTCCGCGGCCCGGGCCTGGCCTGACGCATCGCGGAACGGGGCGGGGCCGGGCGGGACGGACGCACCCCGCCCCGCCCGCCCCGTCCCGTCCGGCGACCGCCCCGGCGGGCCGCCACACCGGTGGTCCGCCACACCGGTGGTCCGCCACACCGGTGGGCTGCCGTGCGCGGCTGCGGGATGGGCACCGGTTAACGTCGGGGAGACAGGGAGGCACCCTCCCGTTCACCCCGCCCCGCGAGGCTCTCCGTATGACTGTGACGTCCTCCCGCCCGACCGCCCGCGCCACCCGGGTGGTCGCCCATCGCGGGGCCTCCGACGAGCATCCCGAGCACACGCTCGCCGCCTATCGGCAGGCCGTCGCCGACGGGGCCGACGCGCTGGAGTGCGACGTACGGCTCACCGCCGACCACCGGCTGGTCTGTGTCCACGACCGGCGCGTGGACCGGACCTCCGACGGGCGGGGGCTGGTCTCGGCGCTGACCTACGACGAGCTGTCCGCCCTCGACTTCGGGGCGTGGAAGGGGACCGCGCACGCCGGCTCCCGGGTGCTGCTCTTCGAGGACCTGCTCCGGGAGGCGCTGGCCGCGCCCCGCCCGGTCGGGCTCGCCGTCGAGACCAAGCACCCCACCCGTGCGGGCGGCCGCCTGGAGGCCGAACTGGTGCGGATGCTCCGGGAATACGGCCTGGCCGACGGCTCCACCGGCCGGGTGGAGGTGATGAGCTTCTCGCGGAGCGCCCTGATCCGCATGCACCGGCTCGCGCCCGGCCTGCCCGCGGTGTACCTGATGGAGCGGCGGCTGCGTCCGGTGCGCCCGCCGTACGCCGCCCACGCGGGGCCGGGCATCGACCTCGTACGCCGGGATCCGGGGCTGGTGGGCCGGCTCAAGGCCAAGGGGCTGGCCGTACGGGTGTGGACGGTGGACGAGCCCGAGGACGTCGAGCTGTGTCTGCGCCTCGGCGTGGACACGATCATCACCAACCGGCCGCGGGCGGTGCGCGAGCAGCTCGACTCCCGCTGACCGGCCGCGCCGTGCCAGCACCCGGACGTGGCAACACCCGGCCGGGGTGCGCCGGCCGGGTGTGGGGGGCGGGTCGGGGGCGGTGGGGGTCAGGCGGTTATGTGAAGCGCTGGGTCGCCGAGCCGTCGCAGGGGCGGAGCCGCAGCGGATCGTGTGCGGCGGCGACCGTCAGGCACATGCCCGGTGCGGCCGCCGGCCGGATGGTGGCGCCGTCACGGACGAACCGCTGGTTGGCGGCGCCGTGGCAGTTGTAGAGGATCAGGCCGGTGCCGCTGCCGTAGGAGGCGCCGGGGGCGTCGAGGCAGCGGTCCTGGGTCAGCTCGATGTGGAGGGACCCGCGGGCGGCGTCGTACCACCAGCCCTGGTTGCGGCCGCCGTGGCAGTCCCAGCCCACGATCGCCGTGTCATTGGCGCTGGAGCCGCCCTTCGCGTCGAGGCAGTTGCCGGTCGCCTCGTTCCTCAGTGGCTTGAACTTGTCGTCCCAGGCCCCGGCTTGCAAAACGGGGGTGCCGGTGCTCGCCGGGTCGGCGCAGGAGGCCTCGCGCAGGCCGGAGGCGTAGAGCTGGGTGAGGCAGGACGCGAAGGCGCCGTGGCCCCGGTAGTTGGGGTGGAAGGACTGGCGCGCGGTGTTCTCGTCCCACGGGAAGTGGTCCGCGAGGTCCAGGTAGAGGCCGCGGGCCCAGGCGTCCTCCATGCACACCTCGTGGCCGTGGAAGAGCCGCGAGTTGTCCAGGTAGAGGGCGCCGGAGTTGCGGGCCGCCTGGCGCATGCCCTTCTCGAAGGCGGGCACCGCGTAGTCGCGGCCCCAGCGGGCGTCGGAGTCGTAGCCGGCGCAGCCGCCGGGCAGCTTGCCGGGGAAGCTGGGGTTGTCGTAGAAGTCGGGGCCGATGGGGCTGGGGTAGCCCATCAGGACCAGCTTGTAGTCGGAGTCGGCGTAACCGGCGCCGCGCATGACGGTCTTCAGGTCCGCGACGGTGGACTCCACCTTGGGCCTGAGTCCGTCGACGCGCGCCTGCCAGCCGGGCGCGTACTTGGGCTCGCAGGCGCCCTGGCTGAGGACCCAGCGGGTCACGCAGTCCGTCATGACGGGACCGAACTGCAGGTCGTCGTTGGCCCCCGCGACCAGCAGGACCATTTTGATCCTGGTGTTGCGGGCCTTGATCGCGAGGCTGTCGCTCTGCACCAGCTCGTCGGCGTACTGCTTGGCGCCGCCTATCTTGATGTTGCCGCTGGACGCGCCGGAACAGGCTACGTTGAAGGTCAGGTCGGCCTGGATGCCGGTGCGGTGGATCGCCGTGTCCGGCGAGCGGTGGCACTGGTTGGCGGGCGTGTTGGTCGCGGGGTCGTAGTTGCCGACGCCCTCGCCCGAGATCTCGCTGTCGCCCAGCGAGATCAGGCCCGTCTTGCGCTCCTGCGGTGGACGGATGGCCGCATCGCCGTAGATCTTGACGGCCTCCGCGGCGCGGATGGCCTCCAGTTCGGGCGAGAGGGGGACGACGGCCTGGGCGGGGGTGGCCGCCTGGGCCATGGGGGTGATGGCGGTGACGCCCCCGAGGGCGGCCGCGAACGCCGCGACCGCGGCGAAGGTAGATCTGAGCCTTGGCTTCGGCTTCGTACGTGCGCGTGCCATGAACGCCTCCCCGGTGTCAGTGTTACCCCCGGTATTTACTGGCCGGTAGGTGACTTGGGAACACTTCGAACAAGACAATTGCTCAACTTTTAGAGGAGACCCGAAACATGACGGCAGATCAGCAGCCCGGCAGCTACCGCGTCGAGCACGATTCCATGGGTGAGGTACGGGTCCCCGCGGACGCCAAATGGCGAGCTCAGACCCAGCGCGCGGTGGAGAACTTCCCCGTCTCGGGGCAGCGGCTGGAGGACGCCCACATCCAGGCACTGGCCCGGATCAAGGCCGCGGCCGCCGTGGTCAACGCCCGCCTCGGCGTGCTGGACCAGGACGTCGCCGACGCCATCCGGTCCGCCGCCGAAGAGGTGGCCGAGGGGCACTGGTACGCGCACTTCCCGGTGGACGTCTTCCAGACCGGGTCGGGGACCTCCTCCAACATGAACGCCAACGAGGTCATCGCCACCCTGGCCTCCGAACGGCTGGGGCGCCCGGTCCACCCCAACGACCACGTCAACGCCTCGCAGAGTTCCAACGACGTCTTCCCCTCCTCCATCCACATCGCCGCCACCGCCGCCGTCACCGGGCAGCTGATCCCGGCCCTGGAGCACCTCGCCGGCGCGATGGAGCGCAAGGCCGCCGAGTTCCAGCAGGTGGTCAAGGCCGGGCGGACCCACCTGATGGACGCCACCCCGGTCACCCTGGGCCAGGAGTTCGGCGGGTACGCGGTCCAGCTCCGCTACGGCGTCGAGCGGCTGCGGGCGGCCCTGCCGCGCCTGGCCGAACTGCCGCTGGGCGGCACCGCGGTGGGCACCGGGATCAATACTCCGCCCGGTTTCTCCGCCGCCGTCATCGCCGAAGTGGCCGCCACCACGGGCCTGCCGCTGACCGAGGCCCGCAACCACTTCGAGGCCCAGGGGGCCCGGGACGCGCTGGTGGAGACCTCGGGCATGCTCCGCACGGTCGCCGTCTCCCTCACCAAGATCTCCAACGACCTGCGGTGGATGGCCTCCGGTCCGCGCACCGGATTGGCCGAAATCAATCTCCCCGATCTCCAGCCGGGGTCCTCGATCATGCCCGGGAAGGTCAACCCGGTCGTCCCGGAGGCGGTCCTGATGGTCGCCGCCCAGGTGATGGGCAACGACGCCGCCGTCGCGGTGGCGGGGGCGGCCGGCAATTTCGAACTCAACGTGATGCTTCCGGTGATGGCCAGGAACCTCCTGGAGTCGATCCGGCTGCTCGGCAACGCGAGTCGCCTGCTGGCCGACCGCACGGTCGACGGGATCACCGCCAACACGGCACGGGCCAGGCAGTACGCCGAATCCTCGCCCTCCGTGGTGACCCCGCTGAACCGCTACATCGGCTACGAGGAGGCGGCCAAGGTCGCCAAGAAGGCCCTCGCGGAGCAGAAGACGATCAGGGAGGTGGTGCTGGAGTCCGGCTACGTCGACCGCGGCGATCTCACCCTGGAGCAGCTGGACGAGGCCCTGGACGTGCTGCGTATGACGCGCCCCTGACACTCAGCCCGGGCGGCGCCGCCAGGGTCCGGATCCGGTCGATTCCGGTCCCGCGACTCCCCGGTGACCTTCGCCGCAGCGGGCACGAGGGCCCCCACCCTAAGATCTGCGCATGACAGGTACCTTCAGGCCAGCGAGGGGCGGCGCGGCACGGGGCGACGTGCGCAGCGAGGCGCGGAGCGACGTACGGGACGCGGCACGGGGTGACGTACGGGGCGAGGTGCCGGGCGCGCGCTGGGTCCCCGGGGAACAGATCCTCTGGCGCTACCGCGACCAGGATCCGGCGGCGCGGGGCCAGCTGCACATCTGCCGTCCCGTGACCGTGGTGCAGGACACCGACGAGCTGCTGGCCGTGTGGATGGCCCCCGGTACCGAATGCGTCAAACCGGTCCTCGCGGACGGCACCCCCGTGCACGCGGAGCCGCTCGCCACCCGCTACACCGCGCCGCGCACCACCGTGCGCTCGCGCTGGTTCGGTACGGGTGTGCTGAAGCTGGCCCGGCCCGGCGACCCCTGGTCGGTGTGGCTCTTCTGGGAGCGCGGCTGGCGGTTCAAGAACTGGTACGTGAACCTGGAGGAGCCGCGTGCCCGCTGGGCGGGCGGGGTGGACTCGCAGGACCACTTCCTGGACATCGCCGTGCATCCGGACCGCAGCTGGAAGTGGCTGGACGAGGACGAGTTCGCACAGGCCCAGCGCGCCGGTCTGATGGACCGGCAGCAGGCACGGCGGGTGCGGGCCGCCGGGCGGGCGGCGGTCGAGGTGATCGAGGCCTGGGGGGCGCCGTTCTCCGAGGGATGGCAGGACTGGCGGCCGGATCCGGCCTGGACCGTCCCCGTACTGCCGGAGGACTGGTACCGCACCCCGGCCCATATCAGGTCATGAGACCCTTGATGCGCCCCCGGGGTTCAACCGTAGGATCGTCCTCCGCGAGGTCGCGCGCCCTGAGCGGTGCGCTAGGGCGTCGTGCGTATGCGGGACTTGACCGGAGGTCAACCCAGAACGAGGTAACGAGGGGGAAGCGGTATCGCGGGCGATGGTGCCCCGGCCGCTGAGCGGGTATACCGCGACTGACCGACTTGTGTGCAGCGCACATCGAGCGCAAACGGACGGAATTCCACGCGTGACGGAGTACCCCACCTCCCAGGAGGGCCCGCAGCCTGCCGCGGCCGCCGCGACACCGGCACCGGGCGGCTCCGAGCTGCCCGCCGGCTCCGGCGCGGCCCGCGCCGACCTGGCCCGCGCCGCGGCTATCGCCGCCTCGGGCGCGGGTACGGACGAGCCCGGCCACGGCAAGGCCCCGGTCCCGGCCGTCGAGGCCACCCGCCCCGGGATCCCGGCGGCCCGCGCCGCCGGCGGTGCGCGGGAGCCGGGCACGCGCGAGGACGGACAGGCCGGGCGCCTTCCCGGGCCCGCGCGCCTCGCGCAGGGCTCCGCCGGCCAGGGGCAGGAGTACGCGCCCACCGCCGCGGGAGAGCGGCACGGCGGCGGGACCGGGATACCGGCCGCCGCGGCCGGGGACACCGTCGCGCGCCGCGAAGGGGACCGGCTGCGCTTCGTCGGCGCCGCCACCCGCCGCATCGCCCGCGGCATCGACCTCGACGAGATCGTGCTCGGCCTGTGCCGGGCCACCGTGCCGACGTTCTCCGACGCCATCCTCGTCTACCTCAGGGACCCGCTCCCGGTCGGTGACGAGCGCCCCGTCGGCCCGGTCGTCTTAAGGCTCCGCCGGACCGACCGGCTCAGGCCGATCGAGGAGTTCACGGACGGCGGCACCACCACCGGCGCGGGCGCGGGCGCGGGCACGGACCTCGCCGGGGCCGATGGAGCCACCGGGGCAACGGGGGTCGACGGAGCCGCCGGGGGCGGGCTGGACTTCAGCCAGCTGCCGCTGCTCGGCCCGCAAGGCGACCTGCCCGCCGCCGAGTTGTGCGAGATCCGGCCCGGCGGCGCCCTCGCCGAGGTGTTGCGCGGCGTACGGCCCGTCTTCGGGTCCTCCCCCGGCGCCAAGGCCGCGCTGCCGGAGCTGCTCGGCTCGGAGCATCCCCTTCCGCGCGGCCAGCGGGCCATCCTCGCGCCGCTGCGCGGCCGCCGCCGGGTGATCGGCGCGGCCGTCTTCCTGCGCAGCCCGGAGCGTCCCGCCTTCGAGCAGAACGACCTCCTGGTCGCCGCCCAGCTGGCCACCCACACGGCGCTCGGCATCGACAAGGCGGTCTTGTACGGCCGTGAGGCGTACATCGCCGACGAACTCCAGCGCACCATGCTGCCCGACAGCCTCCCCCAGCCCACCGGGGTGCGCCTGGCCTCCCGCTACCTGCCCGCCGCCGAGACGGCGCGGGTCGGCGGCGACTGGTACGACGCCATACCGCTGCCCGGCAGCCGGGTGGCGCTGGTCGTCGGTGACGTCATGGGCCACTCGATGACCTCCGCCGCGATCATGGGCCAGCTCCGCACCACCGCCCAGACCCTCGCCCAGCTCGACCTTCCCCCGGCCGAGGTGCTGCACCACCTGGACGAGCAGGCGCAGCGGCTCGGCTCCGACCGCATGGCCACCTGCCTGTACGCGGTGTACGACCCCGTATCGCACCGGATCACCATCGCCAACGCCGGCCATCCGCCGCCGGTGCTCCTGCACTTGGGCGGCCGCGCCGAGGTGCTGCGGGTACCGCCCGGCGCCCCCATCGGCGTCGGCGGCGTGGACTTCGAGGCCGTGGAGCTGGACGCGCCCGCCGGGGCCACGCTGCTGCTGTACACGGACGGGCTGGTGGAATCGCGCCTGCGCGACGTGTGGACCGGCATCGAGCAGCTCCGCGAGCGGCTGGCCACCACCGCCCAGCTGACCGGCCTGGACCATCCGCCGCCGCTGGAGGCCCTGTGCGACGACGTCCTGGACATGCTGGGGCCCGGCGACCGGGACGACGACATCGCGCTGCTCGCGGCCCGCTTCGAGGGGATCGCGCCCAGTGACGTGGCGTACTGGTTCCTGGATCCGGAGGAGACGGCTCCGGGCCGGGCCCGCCGGTTCGCCCGCCGCGCCCTGACCCGGTGGGGCCTGGAGGAGCTCAGCGACTCCCTGGAACTGCTGGTCAGTGAGGTCGTGACGAATGCCGTCCGGTACGCGGAACGGCCCGTGACGCTGCGCCTGCTGCGAACGGACGTACTGCGCTGCGAGGTCGGCGACGACTCCCCGCAACTGCCCCGCCAGCGCCGGGCACGGGACACCGACGAGGGCGGCCGGGGCCTGTTCCTGGTCAACCGGTTGGCCCGCCGCTGGGGCGCCACGCGCCTGAGCAGCGGAAAGGTGGTCTGGTTCGAGCTCGCCCTGCCGGCCGCCCCCGAGCGGCGCTGACCTGTCGAACCGCTGACGACGAAGCCGCCGGCGATGGAGAACGACGGAGCGCCGCCCCGCAGTCTTCACACTGCGGGGCGGCGCTCCGTCGTTGTCCGTCGGTGTCCGCCGCCCTACGGCTCGGGGAAGATCGGCGGCGGGTCCGACGGCTTCGGCGAGCTCTTGCTCGGATCCGGCTTGGGCGAGCTCTTGCTCGGATCGGGCTTCGTGGGACTGCCGCTCGGGTCCGGCGACTTGGTGGCGCTCTTCGTCGGGTCCGGGGTGTTCTCCGGCGACCGGCTGTGGGTCGCGGGAGCGCTGGAGGCGGACTGGCTCGGCGGGGGGCTGGGGGTCACGCTGCGGGGGGGCGTGACCACCGCGCCCATTTCCGCCTCCGACAGATCGAACTTGCCCGTCTTCTCGCCCTTGAGCGCGGCGAGCGTGTAGGCCTTCCAGATGGCGGCGGGGAAGCTGGAGCCGCCCGCGCGCCCCAGGCCGGCGGTGCCGGTCAGGGTGACCTGCTTGCCGGTTCCCGGCTCCTCTCCGAACATCGCGACGACGGTGACGAGCTCCGGGGTGTACGCGGTGAACCAGGCGGCCACATTGGACTCGGTGGTACCGGTCTTGGCAGCGGCCTCGTAGGCGCTGCTCTTGACCTTCGAGCCGGAGCCGTCGTTGACGACGCCGGTCAGCACCTTGGTCACCGTGTCGGCGGTCTGGCGGCTGATCGCCTGTCCGCCGACCGCCGGGACCGGCGTGAACTCGCGGTCCTTGTGCTCGGCCTTCTTGACGATGCTCGGCGTGACCTTCTTGCCGTGGTTGTCGAAGGTGGCGTAGACGGCGGCCATCTCCACGGTGTTGGCGCTCATGGTGCCCAGCGAGGTGGCCGGGTCCTCGGGCCAGCCCTCACGGTTCTGCATGCCGAGGGCGAGGGCCGTCTTCTTCGCGTTGCTCGGCTTGACGTCAACGATCATCTGGGCGTAGACGGAGTTCACGGAGTCGTTGGTGGCGTCCTGCACCGTGATCCACGGGTCGCCGTAGTCCTTGTCGTCCTGGTTCTGCGGGTTGAAGGGGATCTTGCTGCCCACGACCGCCCGCTTGCTGGTGCCGTCGTAGAGCGTGTTCGGCGTGATCTGCTTGCCCTCCTGGGTGGTCGCCTTGTTCTCCAGGGCGGAGGCGAGCACGATCGGCTTGAAGGTGGAGCCGGGCTGGTAGTCGGTGCGCAGGGCGTTGTTCGACCAGTGGTCGGAGACGCCCGTGCCGCCGTACATGGCGACGATCTCGCCGGTCTTCGGGTCCACGGAGGTGGCGCCGGCCTGCACGTTCTGGTCGACGGGGCGCTTGGCGGTGTCCTTGCGGTCGAGCTTGGACTCCAGCTCGTCCTGGACCGCCTTGTCCAGCGCCGCCTGCTTCTCCTTGTCGATGGAGAGGGTGATCGTCCAGCCGCCGGCCGTGATCGCCTCGGGCTGGACGCCCTGCTTCTTGAGCTCGTCGTTCGCAGCCTGGACCAGGTAGCCGACGGTGCCCTCCATGCCGGGGGCGGGCTTGGGCTTGATCGGCTCCTGGAGCTTGAGCTCCTTGCTCTTGGCGGCGTCCAGCTTGCCCATGTCGACCATGTTGGCGAGGGTGCCGTTGAAGCGGACGTTGACCAGTTCCCTGGCCCGCTTGCCGGCGACGGCCAGGTCGTACTGGCTGGGGGCCTGCAGTACGGCGGCGAGGTAGACGCCCTGCTCCAGGGTCAGCTTCTCCGCGTCGACGCCGTAGTAGGCCTGCGCGGCGGCCTGGATGCCGTAGGCGCCCCGGCCGTAGTAGCTGGTGTTCATGTAGCCGGCGAGGATCTCGTCCTTCTCCATGTCGGCGTCGACCTTGAGGGAGATCACCAGCTCTTTGAGCTTGCGGGACGCCGTCTGGTCCTGGTTCAGGTAGTAGTTCTTGACGTACTGCTGGGTGATCGTCGAACCGCCGGCCTTGCCCTGGCCGCTGACCGTGTTCCACACGGCCCGCGCCAGGCCCTTGACGTCGACTCCGCGATCTTCGTAGAAGCTTTTGTTCTCGATGGCGATGAACGCCGCCTGAACGTCCTTCGGGATCTTGTCGATCGGCAGGATCTCGCGGTTGACCTCGCCGGTGCGGGCCATGATCGACCCGTCGGCGTACTTGTACACGTTGCTCTGGAGCGTGGCGTGCTGGTTGGGGTCGGGCTTGTCCACGTAGAAGTAGAGGCCGACGAGCGCGGCCATACCGAGCAGGATCAGCCCGAAGCAGGTGCCGAGGATCTTCTTCCACGTGAAGAAGCGGCGTATGCCCGAGCGTTTGCCGGAACGCTCCCTGCCCTTGGCGCGTCCGCTCGGCGCCCGCCGCGCACCGCGCTGCTGCTGCGCCTTACGTGCTTCTGCTCGGCCCATCGCTCCCGCTCCGCTCGATTTCCCCCGACGTCAGCTGAGAAAGCTAACACCACAGGCTGTGACAAAGGTTGGCCAAGCAAGGCCAATACCGGTCAATTCGGACGTGAGAATCAGCACCCACATCAAGGGAACCGACGCGGGAGCGGGCAGAAAGGTTGCCGGACCTCAAAAAAGTGATATCACTTTGCTAAGCGGTCCGACCGGCCGCGACCGACACACCGGGGGAACGATGACGAATCCAGCCACGACTCCAGCCGTCGCACCGGACGGAATACGGGAATTCACCGCGCGCAGCACGGGCGGCGGCCTGGCGCTGCTGGTCGGACTGGCCGCCGTGCTCGCGGGGGTGGGCGTGATCGCCGCCGGTGCGATGTCGGCGCTCGGTCTCGGCCTCCGGATCGCAGTGGTGGCGGGCGGCATCCTGCTGATCATCGCCTCCCTCATCGGGCTGACGGGGCTGAACATGGTGGCGCCGGGCGAGGCCCGGGTGATCCAGCTCTTCGGCCGCTACCGGGGCACGGTCCGCGTCGACGGACTGCGCTGGGTCAACCCGCTGATGACGCGCGAGAAGATCTCCACGCGGGTCCGCAACCACGAGACGGCCGTCCTGAAGGTGAACGACGCCTACGGCAACCCGATCGAGCTGGCGGCCGTGGTGGTCTGGCGGGTGCAGGACACGGCCCGGGCCTCTTTCGAGGTCGACGACTTCGCGGAGTTCGTCGAGACCCAGACCGAGGCGGCGGTCCGTCACATCGCCATCGAGTACCCGTACGACGCCCACGAGGAGGGGGGCCTGTCGCTGCGGGGGAACGCCGAGGAGATCACCGAGAAGCTGGCCGTCGAACTCCACGCCCGCGTCGAGGCGGCCGGTGTCCAGATCATCGAGTCCCGCTTCACGCATCTCGCGTACGCTCCGGAGATCGCCTCCGCGATGCTCCAGCGCCAGCAAGCGGGCGCGGTCGTGGCGGCCCGCAAGCAGATCGTGGAGGGTGCGGTCGGCATGGTCGAGCTGGCCCTCAAGCGCCTCGCGGAGGAGGACATCGTGGACCTGGACCCGGAGCGGAAGGCCGCCATGGTCTCGAATCTGATGGTGGTCCTCTGCGGGGACCGCGCGGTCCAGCCCGTGGTCAACGCGGGCACCCTGTACCAGTGACCTCCGGCGGCGAGCAGAGCCGGGCGGGCCGGCAGGCGCGCAAACAGGTACTGCTGCGGCTCGACCCGCAGGTGTACGACGCGCTGGCCCGCTGGGCGGGCGAGGAGCTGCGCAGCGCCAACGCCCAGATCGAGTTCCTGCTCCGCCGCGCCCTGTCCGAGGCCGGCCGGCTGCCTCCCGGCCGGGCGCCGATCCCGCGCCGCGGCCGGCCCCCGAAGCCCACGGACTGACACCGCCGCTGCCACCCGACGCCGCACGACGCCGCACGGGGGCCGGATCGCACCGAAGCGATCCGGCCCCCGTGCGGCGTTCGCCTTGCGGCCGCCGAGCGGCCCGAGGGCCCGTGCTCCGGCAGCTATGCACCCCAGCTATACAACACGCGTATACACACCGTGTATTGTCGGCCGCATGTCCATCGGTCACACTCTGCTCGGCCTCCTGGAGGCCGGCCCGCGCCACGGCTACGACCTCAAGCGCGCCTTCGACGAGATGTTCGGCCACGACCGCCCCCTCGCCTACGGACAGGTCTACGCGACCATGTCCCGCCTCCTCAAGAACGGCCTCGTGGAGGTCGACGGCATCGAGAGCGGCGGCGGCCCCGAGCGCAAGCGGTACGCCATCACCGACGCCGGCATCACCGACGTCGAGACCTGGCTCTCGCAACCCGAGAAGCCCGAGCCCTACCTCCACTCGACGCTCTACACCAAAGTCGTCCTCGCCCTGCTCACCGGCCGCAGCGCGGGCGAGCTGCTGGACACCCAGCGGGCCGAGCACCTGCGCCTGATGCGCATCCTGACCCAGCGCAAGCGCAAGGGCGACATCGCCGACCAGCTCGTCTGCGACCACGCCCTCTTCCACCTGGAGGCGGACCTGCGGTGGCTCGAACTCACCACCGCCCGCCTCGACCAACTCGCCCGGGAGGTACGCCGATGACCCCGGCCGGCAGCCTGCTCGCCGCCACGGACCTCCGTAAGGCGTACGGGACCACCCGCGCGCTCGACGGCGCCGATTTCTCGATCCACCCCGGCGAGGTCGTCGCCGTCATGGGCCCCTCCGGCTCGGGCAAGTCGACCCTGCTGCACTGCCTCGCCGGGATCGTCACGCCCGACTCCGGCTCCGTCACGTACGCCGGGCGGGAGCTGTCCGCCATGAACGACGCCCGGCGCAGCGCGCTGCGGCGCGGTGACTTCGGCTTCGTCTTCCAATTCGGGCAGCTGGTACCGGAGCTGACCTGCGTGGAGAACGTCGCCCTTCCGCTGCGCCTGGGCGGCGTCAAACGCAAGGAGGCCGAACGGAGCGCCCTGGGCTGGATGGAGCGGCTCCAGGTCGAGGACGTGGCCGGCCAGCGGCCGGGAGAGGTCTCCGGCGGTCAGGGCCAGCGCGTCGCCGTGGCCCGCGCCCTCGTCACGGGCCCGCGGGTCGTCTTCGCCGACGAGCCCACCGGCGCCCTCGACTCGCTCAACGGCGAACTGGTGATGCGGCTGCTGACCGAGGCCGCCCGCTCCACCAACGCGGCCGTCGTCCTGGTCACGCACGAGACCCGGGTGGCCGCGTACTCCGACCGCGAGATCGTCGTACGCGACGGCCGGTCCCGCGACATGGAGCGCATCGTATGAGCGGGCTCCGCGCAGCCGCCCGTGAGCTGGCCATGGGTGCCCGGTTCGCCTTCGGCGGCGGCCGCGAGGGCTGGATGCGCACCCTGTTCACCGGGACGGGCGTCGGCCTCGGCGTCGCGCTGCTGCTGATCAGCGCCGCACTGCCCAGCGCCCTCACCGCCCGCCACGAACGGGAGGACGCCCGCTCGACGCTCGCCTCGCCCACCGCGCAGGCACCCGGACGCGGCACCCTGCTGATCGCGAACGCCCACCAGACCTACCACGGGACCGACTTCGACGGCAGGCTCGTCCGGGCCGAGGGCCCGGACGCTCCCGTGCCGCCCGGCCTGACGAGGATTCCCGGCCCCGGTGAGATGGCCGTCTCCCCCGCCCTGGCCGATCTGCTGCGGTCGGCGGAGGGAAAGCTCCTGCGCGAACGCCTCGACGGGAGGATCACCGAGACCATCGGCGACGCCGGCCTCGTCGGCCCCGGTGAGCTCTACTTCTACGCCGGCCACGCACAGCTCTCCCCGAGCGGCCCCGAGGACTACCGGGTCAAGCGCGTGACCGGCTTCTCCGAGGCGGAGCGCGAGGAACTCGACCCCGTCCTCATGCTGCTGGTCGTGCTCACCTTCGTCGCCCTGCTGCTGCCGGTCGCCGTCTTCATCGCAACCGCCGTCCGCTTCGGCGGCGAGCGCCGCGACCGCCGGCTCGCCGCGCTGCGCCTCATCGGAGCCGACAGGCGCATGGTGCGCCGGATCGCCGCCGGAGAGGCGCTCGGCGGGGCCTTGGCCGGCCTGGGCCTCGGCGTCGTCTTCTTCCTGACCGGCCGCCGGCTCGTCGGCAGCTTCACCCTCCAGCAGCGCAGCGTCTTCCCGGCCGACCTCGATCCGTCGGTGTGGCTGGCGGTGCTCGTCGCGGTCACGGTGCCCGCGGCGGCCGTCGCGGTGACCCTGTTCGCGCTGCGCGGCGTCGTCATCGAGCCGCTCGGTGTGATCCGTACGGCCAAGCCGAGCAGGCGCCGCGTCTGGTGGCGGCTGCTGCTGCCGGTCGGCGGACTGGGCCTGCTCGCCCCCATGTCCGGACGCGGCAACGACCACGGGGACTTCAACCAGTGGCAGGTCAGCGGTGGCGTGGTCCTGCTGCTGGTCGGCATCACCGCCCTGCTGCCCTGGATGCTGGAACGGTGCGTCGTCGGGATGTCCGGCGGCCCGGTCTCCTGGCAGCTGGCGGTCCGCCGCCTCCAGGTCGGCAGCGGCGGCGCCGCGCGGCTGGTCAACGGCATCGCCGTCGCCGTCGCCGGGGCCATCGCCCTGCAGATGCTCTTCTCGGGCGTCGAGGACGACTACACCGAGGAGACCGGCCAGGGCCCCTCCGGGGCGGCGGTCTCCATCCTGCTGCCCCACGGCACCGAAACACGGGCCGAGGCCCTCGCCGAGAGGGTCTCCCGGGCCGAAGGGATCGCCCAGACCGTCCCGCTGACCACGTTCAGCGCCGCGCACCGGACCCCCGAGCCGGGCCCGGTCATCAGTGTCACCACCGGCACCTGCGAGGCACTGCGCGAGGTCGCGGAACTGGGTTCGTGCCAGGACGGCGACGCCTTCGTCCTGACCGGCGCCCCCACGGCCGGGGAGGGCGCGGACGATGCCACGGCGGAGCCGGGCGCCAAGCTGTTCGCCGGCAACGTCCACGGCTACGAGCACCTCGGCAAGGCCGTCGAGTGGACCTTCCCGGCCACCGCCCGTACGGTCACCGGCCGGGAGGATCCGGTCGGCGCGGTGCACGGCGGTCTGCTGGTGACCCCCTCGGCCGCGCCCCGGGGCATGGGCTCGGCTCCGGTCGCCCGCGTCTTCCTCCAGCTCGACGAATCCGTCCCGGACGCCCTGGAGCGGGCCCGTACGGCCGCCTTCAAGGCGGACCCGTTCGCCGGCCCGATCAGGCTCAAATCCACCCAACAGGCGGCCGGTTACGCCTCCATCCGGTCCGGGCTGTTCTTCGGTGCGACCGCCGTCCTGGTCCTGATCGGTACCAGCCTGCTGGTCGCGCAGCTGGAGCAGCTGCGCGAGCGCGGGAAGCTGCTGTCCTCCCTGGTCGCCTTCGGCACCAAACGCTCGACACTGAGCCTGTCGGTGCTGTGGCAGACGGCCCTGCCGATCGGACTCGGCCTGGGTCTGGCGGCGGTGGTGGGCGTGGGGCTGGGGGCGGTCCTGCTGCGCATGACCAGCCGTCCCGTCCACATCGACTGGGTCCCGGTCGCCGCGATGACGGGCGTCGGCGCGGGCGTGGTCGCCCTGGTGACCCTGCTCAGCCTGCCGGCGCTGCTGCGCCTGATGCGCCCGGAGGGCCTGCGTACGGAGTAGCCCCCGCCCGCGGTCCCGTACTCCCGTACGCCCGTTCCCCCAGTCAGCGGCCCCAGTCAGTCGGTGGGCCACACCGGGAGCGGGCGCACGGCTTCGCGCAGGGCGGCCGCGATCGTGCCGAACTCCTCCTGGCGGGCCGTCCCGGTGCGCATGGCCAGCGCGATCCGCCGCGAGGGGGCCGGCTCGGCGAAGTACCCGGTGGCGAGGTGCTCGTTGCGCGCGGTCTCCAGCCGCAGGGCGCTGCGCGGCAACAGCGTCACGCCCAGTCCCCCGGCGACCAGTTGTACGAGGGTGGACAGTCCGGCGGCGGTCGTGGTGACGGCCGCGCCCGCCGTACGGCCCGCCTCGCGGCAGATGTCGAGGGCCTGGTCCCGCAGGCAGTGCCCCTCGTCCAGCAGCAGCAGGGGCAGGCCCCGCAGTTCCTCGCGCGGGATGTCGCGGCGTCCCGCGAGCGGATGCTCCCGGGGTGCCAGCAGGACGAAGTCCTCGTCGAAGAGCGGCAGTTCGGTGATGCCGGGGACCGCGAGCGGCACTGCGAGCAGCAGCAGGTCCAGCCGCCCGCCGGCCAGGCCCTCCAGCAGCGAGGCCGTCTGCTCCTCGTGCACCTGGAGGTCCATCCGGGGGTAGCGCCGGTGGAAGAGCCCGAGCACGGTGGGCAGCAGGTACGGGGCCACCGTGGGGATCACCCCGAGCCGCAGGACTCCGGTGAAGGGGGCCCGTGCGGCTTCGGCCTCCTCCAGCAGTCCCCCCACGGCGTCGAGCACGAGGCGCGCGCGGGCCGCGATCCGCTCGCCCGCCGGGGAGAGCAGCACCTTGCGGGTGGTGCGCTCCAGCAGTTGCACGCCGAGGGCCTCCTCCAGCGCGGAGACGGCTCCGGACAGCGCCGGCTGGCTCATGCCGATGGCCGCGGCGGCGTCCCGGAAGTGCAGGTGCTCGGCGACCGCGGTGAAGGCGCGCAGCTGCGCCAGCGTCGGCTGCTTGGTCGCACCGTGCTTCGTACCCCTATTACTGACAGCCACTGATAGGCACCTCCGATCACTCGCCTCAAGAGTAGCTATTTCCGTAATCAATGCAGCTGTGTCAGCATGTGAGATCCGTCCAACCCCCTCGGAAGACGACCAAAAGGGTCATTTTCCCCGCAGCAAGGAGAGCACGTGCTCACTGTCGGCGACCAGTTCCCCACCTACGATCTGACCGCTTGCGTCTCGCTCGAAGCCGGCAGCGAGTTCGCCCAGATCGACCACAAGACCTATGAGGGCAAGTGGCGTGTGGTGTTCTTCTGGCCGAAGGACTTCACCTTCGTCTGCCCGACCGAGATCGCTGCCTTCGGCAAGCTGAACGAAGAGTTCCTCGACCGCGACGCCCAGATCCTCGGCGTCTCCGGCGACTCCGAGTTCGTGCACCACGCCTGGCGCAAGGACCACGCCGACCTGCGTGACCTGCCCTTCCCGATGCTGGCCGACTCCAAGCACGAGCTCATGCAGGACTGCGGCGTCCAGGGCGCCGACGGCTTCGCCCAGCGCGCCGTCTTCATCGTCGACCAGAACAACGAAATCCAGTTCTCGATGGTGACCGCCGGTTCCGTGGGCCGTAACCCCAAGGAGGTCCTGCGGGTCCTCGACGCCCTGCAGACCGACGAGCTGTGCCCCTGCAACTGGACCAAGGGCGAGAACACCCTCGACGCCGGCGCGCTGCTGGCCGGTGAGTGACGGATGTCCCTCGACTCCCTCAAGTCCGCCATACCGGACTTCGCCAAGGACCTGAAGCTGAACCTCGGTTCGGTCATCGGCAACAGCGACCTCCCGCAGCAGCAGTTGTGGGGCACGGTCCTGTCCTGCGCGATCGCCGCCCGCTCCCCGCGCGTCCTGCGTGAGCTGGAACCGGAGGCGAAGGCGAACCTCTCGCCGGAGGCGTACACCGCCGCCAAGTCCGCGGCCGCGATCATGGCGATGAACAACGTCTTCTACCGCACGCGCCACCTGCTCTCCGACCCGGAGTACGGCACCCTGCGGGCGGGTCTGCGGATGAACGTCATCGGCAACCCGGGCGTGGAGAAGGTCGACTTCGAGCTGTGGTCGCTCGCGGTCTCCGCGATCAACGGCTGCGGGCAGTGCCTGGACTCGCACGAGCAGGTCCTGCGCAAGGCCGGCGTCGGCCGCGAGACGGTCCAGGAGGCCTTCAAGATCGCCTCGGTGATCCAGGCCGTGGCCGTCACCCTCGACGCCGAGGCCGCCCTCGCCGCCGAGTAGCAGCACCCCGTACGAGCAGCAGTACCCCCGTACGAGGATCCGCACCGGGTCCGTACGAGGTTCCGTACGGGTTCCGTACGGCGATCAGGGCCCCCGCAGCCGGACACCGGCGGCGGGGGCCCGCGCGTTACTTCCTCAGGGCAGCCATCAGCGCGCGCATGTCCTCGGTCATCGCGGTCTTCAGGGCTTCCCGGTCGGGCCGGGGCCGCGCCGGCCCCCCGCCGCTCACGCCGCCCTCCTCCTCCCGGCCCCCTACGTCGAGGAAGACCAGCCGCAGGATGAAGACGGCTCCGCCGTCGCGGACCCTCAGGTGGAGATCGGCGTCGGTCGAGGACTTGCCCAGGAGCGCCTGCTCGCCGAGGCCCGCCACCGGCTCCCAGGGGCTCTCACCGCCGCTGTTCCCGACGGCCATCCGGTCGTGCTTCGTGCCGACTTCGAACTCGACCGCCGGATCGGCCTTCTTGTGCAGCTCGTACTCGGCCTGGATGAAGTAGGAGTCCTGACCGGCCCGGCTGTCGCTGGAACGGCTGCACATCGCCCAGTCCACGGCCGGATGCCGGCCCTCCAGGTGGGGCTCCGCCGCATCGGCGAGGTCGCCCAGCGCCTGTGACAGGGCCGGCGCCTTCAACTGCTGGCAGAGGTCCTCCGAGACCCGGTAGCGGATCTGCGGCGCCGTCAGCCGGTCCCCGTAGGCGTAGAGGCCGCCCGCCCACACCGCCGAGGTGGCCACCACCGCCGCCAGGGCCCACCACCACGGCCGGCCGGGCCCGCGACGCCCGCCCTCCGCGGGCGGCCGCGCCTCCTCGGGCGGCCGCGCGGACTCCCACGCGCCGTCCAGCTCGGGCTCGCCGATCACCCGTGTTCCCCTCTGTCCCCGTGCGGTGTGCTGCCCAGAGCCGTGGAGCCGTGCGGGGCCGGTCCCACCACTCCGGAGCCGCGGTGGAGCCGGTCGCGCGAGTACGCCTTCAGGTAGCCCACCACCGCGTTGGTGACGGCGGCCAGCGGGACGGCGACGACGGCTCCGCCGATGCCCGCGACCATGCCGCCGGCGGCCACCGCGAGCACCACCGCGAGCGGGTGGACCCGTACCGCCCGGCCCAGGATGAAGGGCTGGAGCACGTGCCCCTCGATCTGCTGCACCGCCAGGACCACCAGGAGCACCATCAGCGCGCTGAAGACGCCCTGCGTCACCAGTGCCACGACCACCGCGAGGGCGCCGGAGACCACCGCGCCGACCAGCGGGATGAAGGCGAACAGGAAGATGAAGACCGCCAGGGGAACCGCCATCGGCACGTTGAGGAAGTAGATGCCGAGGCCGATGAAGATGGCGTCGATGAGCGCGACGAGGACCGTGCCCCGTACGTACGCGGTCAGGGTGCGCCAGGCCCGCGGGCCGGCGCCCGCCACGCCGGGCCGGGCGGCGGCCGGGACCAGGCCGAGCACCCAGGTCCAGATGCGCTTGCCGTCGTAGAGCAGGAAGAGCGTCGAGAACATCGCGAGCAGGATGCCGGTCAGCACCTCGACCAGCACCGTCACGCCTTGCAGGCCGGCGGTGGTGATCTGCTCGGTGTTGGTGCCGATGGTCTCGCTGAGGTTCTTCGCGATGTCGTTGATCTGCTTCTCGGTCACGTGGAACGGACTGTCCAGTGCCCACCGCTTCAGCTCGTCGATGCCGTCGCGGACCCGGTCGGAGAGGTCGTCGAGGTTCTCCATGACCTGCCACACCACGAACCAGCCGGCGAGCCCGATGACCACGAAGCCGAGGACGGCGGTGACGGCGGTGGCCAGGCCGCGCGGCAGGCCCAGGCGGCGCAGCCGGACCACGAAGGGCTGGAGCAGCGCCGTGACGAGGAGCGCGGCGGCGAAGGCGAGGACGACCAGGCGTACTTCGCTGATCACCCTCATCAGCACCCAGAGCATTCCGGCGAGCAGCAGCAGCCGCCAGCTGGCCTCGGCGGCGACGCGCATGCCCCACGGGATCACGCTGGCGGGGTCGGGACGCCCCGGGACGGCGCCGGCCGTGGACCCGGCGGGCGCGGGGAGTCCGGCGGACGAGCCGGCGTCCGCGGGCGCGCCGGGCGTGACCGAATCGTCGGACAGGTCTCCTCTGGCCTCGGCCTCCACCTCGGCACGCCGCGCGTGGAGCCGCTCCTCCATCCGGTTCAGCCTGCTCCCGACCCGGCCGAGCCAGCCTGCCCTCTTCGCCATGTCTTTCCCTTCCCCCCCCGCCCGCTTGTGCCGGTTACCCACCTGAAAGGACCGTACACGCGAAGAGCCCCGCACCTGGGAACGGTGCGGGGCTCTTCGAAGTCCGACGGCGCCGGGCGCCGAGTGTGCCTAGTACCAGCCGTTGCCCTGGTGGAAGTTCCAGGCCTGGCAGGGGCTGCCGTAACGCTCGTTCATGTAGTTCAGACCCCACTTGATCTGCGTGGCGGGGTTGGTGCGCCAGTCGGCGCCGGCCGAGGCCATCTTCGAACCCGGGAGCGCCTGCACCAGGCCGTAGGCGCCCGAGGAGGAGTTCACGGCCTTGTAGTTCCAGGTGGATTCCTGGTTGATGATGTTCGAGAAGCACTGGAACTGGCCTGCCGGCACCATCTGCTGGGCCATGGCCTTGACCTGCGCGACCGTGTACGAGCTCTGGACCGCGAAGTCACCGGCGTCGCGGGCGGCGGAGCGGCTGGCGACCTGCTCCTTCTCCTCGCGTTCCTTCTTCGCCTTGGCGTCGGCTTCGGCCTTGGCCTTCTCCGCCGCCGCCTTCTTCGCCTTGGCGTCCTCGGCGGCCTGGATACGGGCTGCCTCCTCGGCCGAGCGCTTGGCGTCGGCGTCGGCGGCGTGGGCGATGGAGTCGGCCTGCTGCGTCAGGGACGCGCTCTGCACCTGCGCCTGCTCACCGACCGGGATGTCTGCGAGGAGCGTCGCACCGGACGCGGTCGTCTCAAGGTCGTTCGAGGAGGGGTCGCCAGTGGCGACGCCCACGACTGCGCCAACGGTGGTGACCGCGGTGGCCGAAGCCACAGCGAACCCCCGGACCGAGATCCGGCTCACACGGTGTCCTTCCAGCAGCATCCGCAGTGACCGGGCGGACGCAAAAGTGCCCCTCGACACTGGCCTCCGTGCTGCACGGTCACTGGAGGCGCGGGCCCGTGGGCAACTCCCTTGCGGGGGCTGCCGCGTAGTGCTCCGGGCGGCATACGGCGAACGATGGTGGAGTTGTGGTGCTGCGGGGCGTACCTCACGGGAGATACAGGTGTGCCGTATGCGGGGCCTGACGGAGAACAGACTCTGCCGGACCCCGACGCCGAAGGGCAATTCTCCGTTGCGTGGGAAAGGTCACACCTTGTATGACGCCGCCGATTTGGACAAAGGGCTGTGCGGCACGACGCCGCCCGGCTAGGCTCTGGGCCTTTGCCGGGCGGCGCCAACTCACCTTCTCGCTATGGGGTATTTGCCCGCTTCACGTCAGAGGTTCTCCAGCATCTCGGTCACCAGGGCGGCGATCGGCGAGCGCTCGGAGCGGGTCAGCGTGACGTGCGCGAAGAGCGGATGGCCCTTCAGCTTCTCCACCACGGCGACGACTCCGTCGTACCGGCCGACCCGCAGGTTGTCCCGCTGGGCGACATCGTGGGTCAGGACCACCCGCGAATTGGCCCCGATCCGGGACAGAACGGTCAGCAGGACATTGCGCTCCAGCGACTGCGCCTCGTCCACGATCACGAACGCGTCGTGGAGCGAACGGCCGCGGATGTGCGTGAGCGGCAGGACCTCCAGCATCCCGCGGTTCAGCACCTCCTCGATGACCGCGCGCCCGGCGACCGACGAGAGGGTGTCGAAGACCGCCTGCGCCCAGGGGCTCATCTTCTCGGCCTCGGTGCCGGGCAGGTATCCGAGCTCCTGCCCGCCCACCGCGTACAGCGGCCGGAAGACCATCACCTTCTGGTGCTGCCTGCGCTCCAGCACCGCCTCCAGCCCCGCGCACAGCGCCAGGGCCGACTTGCCGGTGCCCGCCCGGCCGCCCATCGACAGGATGCCGATCTCGGGGTCGAGGAGCAGGTCCAGGGCGATGCGCTGCTCGGCGCTGCGGCCGTGCAGCCCGAAGGCCTCGCGGTCGCCCCGTACGAGCTTCACATTGCCGTCCACCGTGACCCGTCCGAGCGCCTTGCCGCGCTCGGACTGGAGGACCAGCCCGGTGTGCACGGGCAGTTCGGCGGCCTCCGGCACGTAGAGCCGCTCCTCGGAGAAGAGCAGGTCCACCTGCTCCCCGGAGAGGGCCAGTTCGCTCATGCCCGTCCAGCCGCCGTCGGTGATGGCGAGCTCTGCCCGGTACTCCTCGGCGATCAGCCCCACCGAGGAGGCCTTGATGCGCAGGGGAAGATCCTTCGAGACGACCGTGACGTCGAAGCCCTCGGCCTGGAGGTTGCGGGCCACCGCGAGGATCCGCGAGTCGTTGTCCCCCAGCCGGAAGCCCGCGGGCAGGACGCCCGGATCGGCGTGATTCAGTTCGACGCGCAGGCTGCCGCCCAGATCGCCCAGCGGGATGGGGGCGTCGAGGCGTCCGTACCTCACCCGGAAGTCGTCGAGCAGGCGCAGGGCCTGGCGCGCGAAGTAGCCGAGTTCGGGATGGTGCCTCTTCGCCTCCAGCTCGGTGATCACCACGATCGGGAGCACGACCTCGTGCTCGTCGAAGCGGGAGACCGCGTTGGGGTCGGCCAGCAGGACGCTGGTGTCGAGGACGTAGGTGCGCCTGTCGGGCAGGCGCCGCTTTGTGCTGGTCATCACGGAAGGACGTACCCCCTCGGAAGAGGTCGGGCCATGAAGACCGGACCGGCCATCGGCACCCGTGCCAGGGCCGGTTTCCGGCCCTCCACTACGTCCGTGCGAACCGCACGCGCGTCCTGGTGCAAAGGGCCTCCCGGGCGGACGGCCCCATGCCGTCCGCTGAGACTCGACACCCGTGGATCGGACGTCGACCTGCATGAGGTATTCCCCGAACAAGCCAGGCCATACCTTGGCATATGACGGACGCTCGGTTAATCCCTGGTGAAGAATCGGGGCGGGGGTGACGGGCGGGGCCGAGGGGGCGTCAGGGGTACGGGGGTCAGGTGCCCTAGCCGTGGCGGGTCAGGTGCCGTAGCGCCGGTGGCGTGCCGCGTAGTCGCGCAGGGCCCGCAGGAAGTCGACCTTCCGGAAGGCCGGCCAGAAGACCTCGCAGAAGTAGTACTCCGAATGGGCGCTCTGCCACAGCATGAATCCGGACAGCCGCTGCTCGCCGCTGGTGCGGATGACGAGGTCCGGGTCGGGCTGGCCGCGCGTGTAGAGGTGCTCGGCGATGTGGTCGATGTCCAGGATCTCGGCGAGTTCCTCGAAGGAGGTGCCCTTCTCCGCGTGCTCCAGCAGCAGCGAGCGGACCGCGTCGGCGATCTCCTGGCGGCCGCCGTAGCCGACGGCGACGTTGACGAGTATCCCGTCGACGTCGTGGGTGGCCTGTTCCGCCTCCTTCAGGACGCTCTGCGTCCTGGCGGGCAGGATGTCGAGGTTGCCGACGTGGTGGACGCGCCAGCGGCCGTCCGCGGCGAGGCCCCGTACGGTGTTCTCGATGATGTTGAGCAGGGGGCGGAGCTCGACCTCCGGCCGGTCCAGATTGTCCGTGGACAGCATCCAGAGGGTGACGACCTCGACGTCCGTCTCGGTGCACCAGCCAAGCATCTCGGAGATCTTGTCGGCCCCGGCCTGGTGGCCCTGCTCCGTCGTACCTCCGGACGCCTTGGCCCAGCGCCTGTTCCCGTCCAGGATGACGCCGATGTGCTTGGGCGACGCGTCATGGTCGAGGCGGCCTTCCACCCGGCGTGCATAGAGCCTGTACACCAGGTCGCGCAGCTTCACGATCTTGCAGCCCCTCCGTGCGATGCCCCCGTGCGGATTGCGGTCTCCCCGAGGTCGCCACATTACTGGGCGGTGGGACGGGCTACCCAATTCGGTCTGTCACAAGTCCGTGATAGGGAGGACAACGTGACTGATACCAATCCCTATCGGGCAGAGCCCTCACGCTACGACTCCATGGAGTACCGGCGCACCGGCCACAGCGGCCTCAAGCTTCCCGCCGTCTCCCTCGGCCTCTGGCACAACTTCGGTGACGACACCTCACTGGCCTCCCAACGGGCGATCCTGCGCCGGGCCTTCGACCTGGGCGTCACCCATTTCGACCTGGCCAACAACTACGGCCCGCCCCCCGGTTCGGCCGAGCTCAACTTCGGGAAGATCTTCGCGCAGGACTTCGCGCCCTACCGCGAGGAGCTGGTCCTCTCCACCAAGGCCGGGTACCTGATGCACCCCGGCCCGTACGGCGAGTGGGGCAGCCGCAAGTACCTGCTCGGCTCGCTCGACGCCTCGCTCAAGCGGATGGGCGTGGACTACGTGGACATCTTCTACTCGCACCGCTTCGACCCGGACACCCCGCTGGAGGAGACCATGGGCGCCCTCGCCTCCGCGGTCCAGCAGGGCAAGGCGCTGTACGTCGGCGTCTCCTCCTATACGTCGGAGCAGACCGCCGAGGCCGCGCGGATCCTGCGCGACATGGGGGTGCGGCCGCTGATCCACCAGCCCTCGTACTCCATGATCAACCGCTGGACGGAGGAGGACGCGCTGCTGGACACCCTGGAGGAGGCCGGCATGGGCTGCATCTCCTTCGTGCCGCTCGCGCAGGGCCTGCTGACCGGCAAGTACCTGCAGGGCATCCCGGCCGGTTCGCGCGCCACGCAGGGCAAGTCCCTCAATCCGGAGCTGCTGTCCGACGAGGTGGTCCGCCGGCTGAACGGGCTGAACGACATCGCCGCGCGCCGGGGCCAGACGCTGGCGCAGCTGGCGCTGAAGTGGGTGCTGCGCGACGAGCGGATGACCTCGGCGCTGATCGGCGCGTCGAGCGTGAAGCAGCTGGAGGAGAATGTGGCCGCGCTGGCCGGTGCGCCGCTCTCGGAGCGGGAGTCGAAGGAGATCGATTCGTACGCCGTCTCCACCCCCGGCACGAACATCTGGGCCCAGCGCGGCTGACCTGCGCTTTCGGCGCGGCGGCGCGGGCCGGGGGGAGGAAATGAAAAACGGGCCGGTCCGTGGGGGGGATACGGACCGGCCCGAGGGGGGGGTTCCACCATAACCCTTCGTAAAGCGTGCTGCGTGCATTGCCGCGCCGGGATTACGCTCCGCAGCCGGGCGGCAGCATTCCGGTGAAAGCGCCGGTGGCCGCGCGGGCCGCGGGGATCCCCGGTGGGGGGGGCGGCGGGCCGCGCGGTACCAGGGCGGGGCCGCGGAGTGGCCGGTAGAGGAAGCCCGGGAAGGTGCCCGCGGCCCGTACCCCGGGCCGTACCACCCAAGAGTGACGCCCGGCGGAAGCACCGGCTTGACGCCCCCCGGGGGCGCGGGGCGGACCCCCTAAGGTGGCGGCCATGGCGCACTGGCAGGACGGCGAGGCCACCCTGAGGGTCAGCGGGCATCCGGCGGCGGCTCCGCCCGGGACCGGACCGCAGCCGATGCGGGGGATCCCGCTGGAGGTCCCGCTGGAGGTCCCGCTGGAGATCGCCGCCTCCTACCGGGCCCGGACCCGCGGGCTGCTCGGCCGGGACGGCATCGACGGGGCCATGCTGCTCACCCCGGCGTCCAGCGTGCACACCTTCCGGATGCGGTTCGCGATCGACGTGGCGCACCTGGACCGCGAGCTGGTCGTGATCGCCCTGACCACGATGGCGCCCGGACGGCTCGGGCTGCCGCGGCTCCGCTCCCGGCACGTACTGGAAGCCGAGGCGGGCGCGATGGCCCGCTGGGGGCTGCGGGTCGGAACCCGCCTGGACGTGGACGTACCGGGGCGTCTCACGCGCGGCTAGGCGACGCGGCGCCCTGGCGGTAGGTTGGGGCGGTTGAGCTGGGGTGGCAGGGGAGCGGCATGACGGAGAACGCGCGGATCAAGGCGCTGGAGCAGATCATGCCGGCGACGCACGGCGCCGACGAGGACATCGACTGGCAGGCGGTCGAGGCGGCCTGGGGAACCGGGTTCCCGGCCGACTTCGTGGCGTTCATGGGCCGCTTCGGCGCGGGCTCCATCAACGGCGAGGCCAGCATCCTGCTGCCGCTGGCCAAGCCGGGGCTCCAGTGGGAGCCGGCCGGGATGGCGGAGGAGACCGAGAACGCCCGGCAGGCCTGGATCGCGGCGGGCGGCCGGTCGGCCTTCGACGTGGACCCGGAGTCGATCATCGCCTGGGGCGTCACCGGCGGGTCGGACATCCTGTGCTGGCTCACCACCGACCCGGACCCGGACCGGTGGCCGGTTCTGGTGTGCGGGCGGCACACCGCGGATTCCTTCGCGGTGTACCCGTACGGCATGGCGGAGTTCCTACACCTGCTCTGCTCGGACGAGTTCGACATGAGCCCGGTCAGCATCACCTTCTGGGACGGCGGCCACCTCAGCTTCGTGCACTGGCGCAAGGCCCAGCGCCGCTGGCAGGAGGGCCGCAATCCGGAGACGGGCGAGCCGGACCCGTACGCGGGCGAGTTCGCCGACTAGCCAGGCCCCGGACCGGCCGCCCCTGTCGTCCGGTCGCCCCTGTCGTCCGGTCGCCCTGTCGCACCGGCCAGCGGTCGGCCGGTGCGACGACGAGGTGGCCGACTCCCTCTCCCCGGCCCCTGAGCCCGTTTCCCAACCGGAAACGGGCTTTTCGGTATGTCTCCGCGTGTCTGGTCACCTCTCGGCACGTCCCGCAGCATGTCACCGCTTCTCGTCGGGTCTACGCGCGTCCATTTCTTTGGCCGCATATCGGAAAACACCAGCCGCAAAAGCGTCGGTTGGAGCATCGACCACAAGTGCGGCCCCAGTGGAATCAACTAGCCCCCCGTCAGGAGAGAATTCCGGCCAACGGGCCCACGGAGGGACACCTCGGCCCGGAGCAACTCATAAGTAACAACGGGATCCAAAAGAAAACAGGGGAAGACACCCGTGCGACGAAGAATGTTCGGCACGGCCGCCACCACGGTCGTACTAGGTCTGCTGATACCTCTGTCCGGATGCGGAGGTTCCGACGGCGACGCAGGCGACGCCGACACGCTGCGCGTGGTCGCCGCGGAATACGGCGACACCGAGGCGACCAGTTCCAAGGCCTTCTGGGACAAGGTGACCGGCGATTTCACCGTCGCCAACCCCGGCATCAAGGTCGAGGTCCAGCTCCTGCCGTGGGCAAACATCGACCGCGAGGTCACCCGCATGGTCAAGGACGGCAAGGCGCCGGACATCGCCCTGATGGGCTCCTATTCCGACTTCGCGGCCCAGGGGAAGCTGTATCCGGCGGACGAGTTGCTGTCCGTCAGCACGGAGGCCAACTTCCTCCAGCCGCTCGCCGAGGCCGGCTCGTTCGGCAACTCCCTCTACGGTCTGCCGTTCGTCGCGAGCAGCCGCCTCCTCTTCTACAACGAGGGGCTGTTCAACAAGGCCGGCGTCAATGCGCCCAAGACCTGGTCCGAGCTCAAGTCCGCCGCCAAGGCGCTCAAGGACAAGGGCGTGAAATTCCCGTACGCCATGCCGCTCGGCCCTGAGGAGGCGCACGCGGAGGCGATGATCTGGGAGCTGAGCAACGGCGGCGGATACGCCGACAACAGCGGCAACTACAGCCTGGCCTCGGACCAGAACATCCACACCTGGCGGTGGGTCAAGGAGAACCTCGTCGCCACCGGTCTGACGGGCCCCGTCGCGCCCCCGCAGCTGAACCGCGCCGATGCCTTTGCCGCGTTCCTGCGCGGTGAGGTCGGCATGCTCAACGGTTACCCGTCCCTCGCCCACGAGGCACGCGCCAAGGGCATCAGCGTCGGTACGGTCGCCATGCCGGTCTCGGACGCGCTCGCCGGGGAAACCGCGCCGACCGTGGGCGTGGCCGACTGGATGATGGCGTTCAAGCAGAACGGCAAGCGCACGGAGATCGGCCGGTTCCTGGAATTCCTCTACCAGGACAAGAACCTGACGGACTTCGCCGGGCGCTACCACCTGCTGCCCTCCACCGTCACCGCAGCCCGGAACCCGACGGGCGGCGGCCTCGACAAGACGGACGAGCAGTTCCTGACGGCGCTGCGCGGCGCCCAGCTCTACCCGGTGAACAACCCGTCCTGGGTGACGGTGAGCGACACCATCAAGCGCAACATCGGCCGTGCCGTGGAGCCGTCCGTGGACCCCAAGCTGGTCCTGGAGGAGATCGCCACCAAGGCGCGCGAGGCCAGCAAGAAGCACTGACGAAGCAGCCGGAGCCCCTGCCGTAGGGACTTGCCCCCCACTCCGGCCATCTCTGCCGCACCTCACCCCGTGCGGCGCCATGGCTGCTACGGCACTCGATCCGAGGCCGTGGTCCAGCCGCCCGCCGAGCACTCACAAGGTGCGCGGGGCGGCCGGCCGCAGGGCCGGCCCGTGACCGCACTGCCGTCACCGGCCCGCCGTTCCGACCGTGGAGGAACTGCCGGCCGGTTCCTCAGCACCGCGCCGGGGTCACGGCTGCGGGATCTCCGGTGAGAACGCCGTACGGTGCCGCTCGCAGTTGGAGTCCCAGCCCAGCGTGCCGGTGAGCGTCCCGTAGCCGGAACGCGTGAGCGACCATTCCACCGTGTACTCGCCGGTGTCGCACCCGATCCGCTTGCCGCCGGCCACCTTGGCCCGTCCGGTCGCCGGCTTCCCCGTCAGCTCCTGGCGCACCTCCCCCACCTTGGCCCGGTCCGCGGCGCGCCGAAGCACGGCGTGCACGACGATCGGGTGACCGCCCTCCTTGGTGGTCATCGCCTTCTTCACCACCGTCGAGTCCGACACGGCCCAGGCGAACTCGTACGAGGGCTGCCACGCCAGCGTCTTGGGGTCGGGGGCCTGCTGCTTCTGGTCCGGGGCGCCCGGGGGGCCGGGGCGGGTGACGGTCTTGTACTGGATCCCGGGGTGGAAGCGGAACTGTCCTTCCACCTTGTGCATCTCGTCCTTGGTCCACATCGACTTCATGGTTTTTTCGCCGCCGGACGGGTCCTGGAGGTACTCCGTTCCCTCAGCGGCGGTCGCGGACTGGCCGAGGGCGGGGGCGAGGGCCGCCGCGGCGGCGGCCAGGGTGAGAGCGGCGGTGCGCATGCGCTTCATGCCGGGTCCAACGGGCTCTTCGGCGGGGCGGAACGACGCCTGGCCCGCTTTCACCCGTACGGGAGGGGCGCGGCCCGGCCCCGGTGGGTTCGCGGATCCACCGGGGGCCGGGCCGACGGGGGCCGGGCCGATGGGGGCAGACCACTCAGTGGGCGACGGACTCCCGCGGAGTACGGGCCGCCTTGCCGCCGCCGTCGCCGGCCTCACCGCTCGCCCCGTCGGCCGGGGCCGGGCCCGCACCCCGCAGCGGGACCTCCTTGACGAACCAGGCGGCCGCGAAGCCCAGTACGGCGATGGCGGCACCGAGCAGGAAGGCGGAATGCGTACCGGCGGCCACCGCGTGCTGGTAGGCCTCGCGAACGGCCTCCGGCAGCTTGGCCAGGCTCGCCGCGTCCAGCTGGGCGGAGCCTGCGGCTCCGGCGGCCTGCGGGCCGAGGCGGTCGGACATGGTGTCCGTCACCCGCGTGGTGAAGAGGGAGCCCATGAGGGCCACGCCGAAGGAGCCGCCGAGCGTACGGAAGAGGGTGGCCGAGGAGGACGCGACGCCCATGTCCTTCATGTCCACGCTGTTCTGCGCGACGAGCATCGTGATCTGCATCAGGAAGCCGAGCCCGGCTCCCAGGACGGCCATGTACACACCGGAGACGAGGCGCGAGGTGCCGGTGTCCATGGTCGCGAGCAGGAACAGGCCGACGACCATCAGCCCCCCGCCGAGGATCGGGAAGATCTTGTACTTGCCACTGCTGGTGGTGATGCGGCCGGCGACGAGGGAGACGGCCATCATCGAGAGCAGCATGGGCAGGAGCAGCAGGCCCGAGTTGGTGGCGGAGGCGCCCTGCACCGACTGCTGGAAGAGCGGGAGGTAGAGCACGGCGCCGAACATCGCGAAGCCGACCAGGAAGCCGATCAACGACATGAGGGTGAAGTTGCGGTTGCGGAAGATGTGCAGCGGCATGACCGGCTCGGCGGCCTTGGTCTCGACGTAGAGGAACGCGGCGGTGGACAGCACCCCGACGCCGATCAGCGCGAGTATCTCCCCGGAGCCCCAGGCGTACTCGGTGCCGCCCCAGGTCGTGACCAGCACGGTGGAGGTGATGGCGACCGTCAGCAGCGCCGCGCCCAGGTAGTCGATGCGCGGGCGCCGGCCCGGCTCCGCCTTCTTGGGCAGGTGCAGGACCGCGGTGACCATGGCGAGCGCGACCGCGCCGAGCGGCAGGTTGATGTAGAAGGACCAGCGCCAGCCCCAGTGGTCGGTGATGGTGCCGCCGACGAGCGGGCCGCCGATCATGGCCAGGGCCATCACGCCGGCCATCATGCCCTGGTACTTCCCGCGCTCGCGGGGCGGGATCAGATCCCCGATGATCGCCATGACGCCGACCATCAGACCGCCGGCGCCGAGGCCCTGGACAGCGCGGAAGCCGATCAACTGCCCCATGTCCTGGGCCATGCCGCTGAGCGCGGAGCCGATCACGAAGATGACGATCGAGGTGAGGAAGGAGCCCTTCCGCCCGTACATGTCGCCGATCTTGCCCCAGATCGGAGTGGAGGCGGCGGTGGCCAGTGTGTAGGCGGTGACCACCCAGGAGAGGTGCGCGAGACCCCCGAGCTCACCGACGATCGTGGGCATCGCGGTGCCGATGATCATGTTGTCGAGCATGGCCAGCAACATGGCGATCATCAGCGCCATGAGGACGACCCGCACACTGCGCGGCTTCACCTCCCCGGAGATGTCCGCCGTCTTCACCGTCTCGCCCATGTCCGCTCCCCTGGCCCCGCTGACTGTCTTTCCCCGTACCGGCGCTTACTTGCCGACCGGCTAGTTCACTACACTAGGGACGGTAGACCCGTAACTAGCCGGGCGTCAAGTAAGTAATTTTGGGGAGAGCCATGTCCAGCAGCAGTCCGCAGCAGCGCCGCGGGGACACGCGTCAGCGCATCCAGGACGTGGCACTGCTGCTCTTCGCGGAGCAGGGGTACGAGAAGACGTCGCTGCGCGAGATCGCGGAGCGGCTCGGGGTCACGAAGGCGGCGCTGTACTACCACTTCAAGACCAAGGAAGACATCCTCATCAGCCTCTTCCACGATCTGACGCGGCCGATCGACGAACTGATCGGATGGGCGGAGGAACAGCCGCGCACCCTGGAGACGAAGCGGGAGGTGCTGCGCCGCTACAGCGAGGCGATGGCGGTGGGCGCTTCGCTGTACCGCTTCATGCAGGAGAACCAGGCGACGATGCGCGAGCTGAGCATCGGCGAGACGGTCAAGAAGCGGCTCTTCCGCCTGGTGGAGCTCCTGCGCACGGAGGACGGGCCCCTGAAGGACCAAGTGCGCTGCGTCAGCGCCCTGTTCACGCTGCACGCCGGAATGATGTTCCTCCAGCACGTGGAGGGCGACCCGGAGGAGACCCGCCAGGCGGCCCTGGAGGTCGCGACGGAGCTCATCACCCAGGCCCACGACCGCCCCTGAGGAGCCGGCCGCGCCGACCCGCGCGCGGGAGGCGGCGCCGCGCTGCTCGTGTCTACTGGTCGCTGCGCGGGAAGGTGATCTCTACCCGGCGGTTCTTCTTGCGGCCCTCTTCGGTGCTGTTGTCCGCGATCGGATAGTCCTCGCTGTACCCGCGGACGTCGAAGACGACGCTCGGATTGACGACGGTCTTGGCCAACTCCGCCTGCACGGCGTCGGCGCGCTGCTTGGACAGCTCCTTGCCGTGCTCGTAGCTCCCCTGGTCGTCGGTGAACCCGAAGACCCGGACCCGGGTGGCCTTCTGCTGGTTGATCTCGTTGGCGATGGCCTGTATCCGCGCGGCCGCCTGCGCGTTGAAGACGGCGCTGTCCTCAGGGAACAGCACTTCGGACTGCAAGGCCATCATGACGGTCTGATTGGTCTCCTGCCGCCGCTGCTCCCCGCCGAGGTCTTCGACCACTTCGGCGATGTCGAGCACCTTGGCGGGGGCGAGGGTCCCGCCTTGGGGGATCTTCAGCCCGGGCGAATTGGAGTCGATGGCCACGGGCGCGGAGGCGGCCGGCTCCGCGCCGGGCGGCACGGAAGGCCTGACTTCATCGGCCTGGGCGCTGCCGGCGCCCATGAGGTGGGCGCCGGCGACGACGAGACCGACGATGGCCGTGGCTGCGGAGGCGCGGAGGTGTGTGGTCATGGGGTCACCCAGAGATTTTGACGGTGGCCGTGGCGAAGGTGGGGAGGTTGAAGTCGACCTCCGTGGTGGTTGTGGGGGGTGCGGGGAACTGAGCGAAGAAGGGGATGACCTGCCCAGGGTCAACGCTGGAGATGCCCGTCGTGCAGAGGCATCTGGCTTCCGTGTCCCGGAGCACGTAGTAGCGCTTCTTGCCGGCCTTGTCGACCAAGGTGGCCCCCGCCACCGATTCGCCGCTTCCCTTCAGCTCGGTCCCACGCCAGGCCGAAGTACCGGCGAACGACTCGCTGCCCGTGTTCTTGATCTGCCCATTGACGGTAAGGAAACCCCCGGGGTCGCGCCGCATCGAGTTGATCGACAGAGTCATGCCACTCGCTCCATTCACCGTAGCGATGGCTTCGGTCGGTTCCGCAACTTGTCCCGCGCTCGGCCCCGGAGCCGGGGTGCCCGCCACGCTTGACTGCGACGTCGAGGGCTTCTGCGATTCCGTCGACTTACCCTCGTCGCCCCCACACCCGGCCAACGCGAGGGCCAAGACCGCCGCAACCGCAACGGCCGATCCTCCTCGGACCTTCGCTGTCTGCCGCATGCTCATCTACGCTGCTTCCTTCTTCGGTCGTTCTCTGTCAGTCGGTCAACCGCACGTCGAAGAGGCTTCTCGACAATGTGCGCCAGGGGTCGGGCTTCGAAGGATCAAAGGAGATCTGCTTCCCTCCCTTGCAGACGATCCCGACGAGGGCGGGCCCTTCCGTGCCGCCTTCGGGCGGCGGGGATTCCTCACCCGGGGAGGCGGGCCGACCCAGGTGGCAACGCGGCTCGATCACTGCGGTGGCATCAGCCGTCCCGTGCATGGTGTCCGTTCCCGGGATGACGGACTTGCCCACGGTGTCATTCGTCTCCACCGTGACCGCGAAGGTCAGCGCCGAGGGCCGCGTACACGTCGCGGTGGCGTCATTCCTCTCAGCGAAAGCCCTCGCCTCCCCACAAGCCCCCGTCATGTCGAAGAGCTTGCCGTCAAGGACGTCCTCCCAGCCCTTGATCTGGAGATCAGCAAGGACGAGTCCCGGAGCCAGGTGATCGCGCGCCTCCCGGGCAGCCGCCAACGCCGCCGCGTCAGCTGCCCCCTGCGCATTGCTGCGGGTGACGGAAGCCTGGCCGACGGCGAAAAATGCGAGCGCGGCGAAGAGCATGCCTGCCACCACCACAACATAGATGGGGAACGCCTGCCCTCGATCGCCCGCACACTCTCCGCACCTGGCCACTAGCCGGCTTTGATGTCCTTGACCGCCTGCTTGATCCTGGTGGTGATCTCCGTGCCGACTCCCGAGCCGACGATCGCCCCGACGATCACGATGACCACCAGGATGATCCCGAGGTATTCGAAGGCCGTCTGACCTCGGTCCATGCCGTCGTACCGCTTGCGCATCCGCGTCATGGCGGTATCCGCCCAGCCGCTCACTCGAATCTTCGTCTCCACGGCGGCCTTCAGCAGCGTGTTGTGTGACATGGGGGTCCCCTCCCGGGCCGGTGCCGCTGTTGGTCTGCGGAGAGTACGGGGTGTCACCGGTGGTTACCAAGGGTCCCGGGGCCCAATTACGGACCCACCGCGCGCGGTGTCTATCCATGACCGGTCACTCCTGGACGGGCGGTTCCCAGCCAGCGGGCTATCGCCTCGCTGCGGGTGGTGCTCCGGAGCTTCGCGAAGATGCGGTTGATGTGGTTCTTGACCGTCTTCTCGCTGATGAAGCACGCCGCGGCGATCTGCTGGTTGCTCATCCCGGACGCGATCAGATCCATGATCTCCACCTCGCGCGAACTGAGTCCGAAGTCAACCGAGTTGTGCATCCGCTCCGAAGACTGTGCCACAGTTCGTTGCGGATGCGAAGAGGCCCGTAGTTCCGCGAGGAGTGCGCTCGCCGCCGTCGGGGTGAAGTGGGGCCGGCCCTCGCGGACGTCGCGGACCGCGCGGAGCAGGTCGTCGGCCGTGAACTCGCCGTGGACGAGGTAGCCGCCCGCGCCCAGCAGCAGGGCCTCCCGTACGATGTCCGCTTCCTGGCTGTACGTCAGTATCAGTACGGGCGCCAGCCGCACCAGGTGCGGGAGGGCCGAGATGCCGTCCACGCCCGGCATGCGGACGTCCAGCAGGATCACGTCCGGGGTGTGGAGACGGGTGAGGTGGAGGGCCTCGCGGCCGTCGGCCGCCACCGCCGCCACCTCGATGCCCTCGGCGGCGGTCAGGAGCGCGGCCAGGCCGGCTCGTACGACCGGGTTGTCGTCGGCTATCAGGACGCTGAGCGGCATCACGCCCCCCTCTCCGAAGCGATGGCCGCCAGGGGCAGGGCGAGGCGTACGCGGGTCCCACCGCCGGCCGGGCGGGGGCCGATGTCGATACGGGCCCCGATCGCGGCGGCGCGTTCCGTCATGCCGATCAGCCCGAAGCGGCCCGTGCGTCGGAGCGCGGTCACGTCGGGCCCGCCGGCCGGCAGGCCGTGCCCGTCGTCCTCGACAGTCAGGGTCAGGGTCAGGGTCGGGCCGGTGCCGTCGACGGCCGCCTCGACCACGACACGGCCCGCGTCCGCATGGCGGCGGGCGTTCTCCAGCGCCTCCGAGGCCACGCAGACGAGGTGGTGTGCCACCTCGGCCGGGAGGACCGGGATGCCTCCGGACACGCGGAACTCCGTACCGGCGGCCGAGCACAGGGCCCCCAGTGCCGGTGCGAGCGATGCGCGGCCCCCCGGAGCCCCCGGACCGGTCCAAACGCCCGGAGCCTTCGGGGGGTACGGGTCACGGCGCAGGTCCGTCAGGAGGTCGCGGGATTCCGCCGCCGCGCAGCGCGCCGCGTCGGCGATCAGGTCGGCCTGGCGTCGTACGGCCGACGGGTCGGTCGTCGTGCGGGACAGGGCTTCGGCCGCCAGGGCCAGGCCGTGGAGGCTCTTGGCCACCGAGTCGTGCATCTCCCGGGCCAGGCGGGCCCGTTCCTCGCCGACCGCCTCCGTCACGGCGAGCCGGGTCCGCGTCTCGGCCAGGGTCCGGCTCGCCGCGCCGAAGCGGAAGAGGAGGTCGCGCACGCAGACTCCCGCCGCTCCGGCCGCTCCAGCCAGGACGCACAGGAGCGGCAGGGCCGGCCCCTCCGCGAGGGCCGCCGCCGCGACCGCCTGCGCGGCCGCGCAGAGCGCCGCGCCCCCCCGGCCGTGGGCCAGGCCGGCCAGCAGCGGCGTGCAGAGGGAGACGAGGCCGAGGGGCGACCCGGGCGGGGCGGCCGCCAGGAGGAGGGTGCTGAGGGCCAGGTCCACCGCCAGGAGCCACCGGTGGCGCAGCAGCAGCGGTCCCCAGCGCTCCCAGTGGCGGAAGAGGCCGTACGACAGCGTGAGGGCGAGCAGGGCGGCGCCGCCGAGGAGGTACGCCGGCGCTCCGGGAGCGGCTCGGCCCAGCGCCAGCGGTGCGCCGAGGGCGATCAGCACCAGCCGGAACGCGCAGACCTGGCGGCACAGGGCCTGGACGGCGTTCACCCGAAGCCCGTCCCCCTTCAGCGCCAGCGAGGACGAGGGCGACGGCGTCACCGGAAGGGAGGTCCGCAAGGGAACCGAGGCCTCGGCCGGGCGTACGGACGCACGCCCCCGCCCGGTGAACGGGAACGCGGCGGAACCCGACGACGCGGCCATGGCTCACCCGCCCCCCAGCATCGCGCCGAAATCCACGTTCGTGCCGTAGACGAAGCCGCACACGAGCAGGATCAGCGTCCCGGGCAGCATGAACATGGTGACGGCGAAGGTGGCCTTCGGGACGGCCCGCGCGGCCCGGCGCCGGGCGTTCTGGGCGTCCGTACGCCGCATGTCCTCGGCGATCGCGATGAGGGTCTCGACGATCGGGGAGCCGAGTTCCTCGCCCTGCTGGAGGGCGGTCACGAACTGGGCGACCTGCTCGGAGTCGTTGCGGCGCCGCAGTTGGTCGAAGGCCTGCCGGCGGCTGACCCCCATGTCCATCTGCTGGAGCGTGATGCGGATCTCGTCGGCCCACGGCCCCTCGTACTTGCCCGCCACCCGGTCCAGCGCCTGCCGGAAGCCGAGGCCCGCGCTGACGACCACCGCCAGCACGTCCAGGAAGTCGGGCAGGGTGCGCTCGATGTGGTCGCGGCGGACGCGGATCGCCGACCACAGGCCGACTTCGATCCAGAACAGGCCGAAGGCGACCATGAGCAGGGCCGGTACGAGCTGCCCGTTGATCAGCATCGAGAAGGCGCCGAGCGCGCCCAGCAGGCCGTACACCGCCCGCCGCGCCGCGTACCGGTCGATGGTCAGGCCGGCCGGGTTGCCGGCCATGTCGATCTGGCGGCGTTTGCGTGCGACCTGGTTCGGACCCATCAGGCGCAGGACCAGCGGCGCCCAGCGGATGCCGAGGCGGTCCACGACGGAGCCGACCGCCGTCGTACGGGTGGCTCCGACTTCCAGCGCGAGCGCGAGGTCGGTCGGGAGTTTGACGTCGGCCCGGTAGAGGCGCAGGCCGTGGAAGGCGCCGAAGACCGATACGGCCAGGGCCGCGGCGAGGAACAGAGCGATCATGACCGGCGGCCCCTCATACGTCGATCTTGGACAGGCGGCGGATGAGGACGAAGCCGAGCGCGAAGAGGCCGAGCGAGACCAGCACCGCCGTCTGGCCGATGAAGGCTCCCGTCATACGGTCCAGCGCGCCGGGCATCATCGCGTCGACCAGCAGCAGCGAGCCGAGCCCGATGGCGGGGACGAGGTACGCCGTCACCGTCACCTGGGACAGCTGCGTGCGGATCTCGCGGCGGGTCTCCTTGCGCTGCTCCAGGGTCACCGTCAGGTTGCGCAGGCTGTCCACGATCGCGCCGCCCGCGCGCGCGGACAGGACGAGGGTCGAGACGAGGACGACCAGCTCCCGTGAGGGGAGGCGTTCGGTGAGCTCGCCCAGGGACTCCTCGATGGAGTGGCCGACGGCGAGGCGGTCCGCGACGCGGCCCAGTTCCTCGCCGGCCGGGGCCTCCAGTTCCTCGGCCGCCATGCCGATGGCCGTCCGCAGGGCCAGGCCCGCCTGGGTCGCGTTGGCGAGGATCCGGGCCAGGTCGGGGAGCTGGTTGATGAACCGTTCGGTGCGCCTGGTGCGCTGCCAGTTGAGGAAGGCGTCGGCCGCCCAGATGCCCGTCGCGCCCGCCACCGGCCCGAAGAAGGGGGCGAGGAAGCTCGACGCGAGCAGCCAGGTCCCGGCCACGGACATCAGCATGTAGACGAAGAACTCGCCCGGGGTCAGGTCCAGGCCGGTGGTCGCCAGTTTGAGTTCGATGCGGCGGCCCAGCCCGGTCTTCCTCAGCCGCCGGTCCACCCCCCGGAAGCGGCGCCGGCGGCCCGCCGGCTCCGGCGCTCCGCTCGCCGAGAGGCGGTCGATGAGGGCCGCGCGCTGGGCGCGGCCCGCCGCGTAGGCGTGTACGCCGAGGACCACGAGCAGGCAGGCCAGCAGCGTGGCGGCGAGGGTGAGGAGTACCAGAGGGTTCACAGGGCGGTCCGGGTGATGCGGGTGGCGAGGGGGTCGTCCGGCGGGGCGACTCCGAAAGCCTGCGGGATCGGCTGGTTGTTCATGTAGAGGCGGTCCGCGATGCGGCGCGGCAGCGGGTGGTACTCGAAGTAGCCGTGGACGCGCGAGTCCGGCCCCATGGGCTGGGCGACGTAGCGGCAGACGGTCGTGATGCGGAAGGGCTCGCGGCCGTGGGAGTCGAGGATGGCGATCTCGGTGATGCGGCGCGAGCCGTCACCGAAGCGGGTGAGCTGGACGACGACGTTGACGGCGCTGTTGATCTGGTCCTGGAGGGCTTCGAAGGGGACTTCCACCTCGGACATGGACGCGAGGGTCTGCAGGCGCATCAGGGCGTCCTCGGCGCTGTTGGCGTGGACGGTGGCCAGGGAGCCGTCGTGGCCGGTGGACATCGCCTGGAGCATGTCGAGGGTCTCGCCGCCCCGGACCTCGCCGACGATGATGCGGTCGGGGCGCATGCGCAGGGAGTTGCGTACGAGGTCGCGGATGGTGATGCGGCCCTTGCCCTCCACGTTCGCCGGGCGGGATTCCAGGCGGATGACGTGCGCCTGCTGGAGCTGGAGTTCCGCCGAGTCCTCGATGGTGATGATGCGCTCGCCCTCCGGGATCAGGCCGGAGAGGGCGTTGAGGAGGGTGGTCTTGCCGGTGCCCGTCGCGCCGGAGACGATCACGTTCATCTTCGCCTGGATCAGGCCGGAGAGGAGCAGGAGCATCTGCTCGTCCAGGGAGCCGAGCGCGATCATCTCGTGCAGGGTGTAGGCGCGCGGGAAGCGGCGGATCGTGAGCGTGGCGCCGGTCAGGGACAGCGGCGGGATGATGACGTTGACGCGCTCGCCGCTGGGCAGGCGGGCGTCGACCATGGGGTTCGCCTCGTCCACGCGGCGGTTGACGGTGGAGACGATCCGCTCGATGGTCTGCATCAGCTGCTCGTGCGAGGCGAAGCGCAAGGGAAGCTGTTCGACCCGGCCGCCGCGTTCCACGAAGATCTGGTCGGGCCCGTTGACCATGATCTCGGAGATGGAGGCGTCTTCGAGGAGCGGTTCGAGCACGCCCAGGCCGAGGGCTTCGTCCACGACGCGGCGGATCAGCTGCGCGCGCTCGACGGTGGACAGGACCGGTCCCTCGCGGCTGATGATGTGCCCCAGTACGCGCTCCAGCCGGGCGCGGCGCTCGGCGGGCGCGAGCGCGGACATCTCGGCGAGGTCGATCTCCTCCAGCAGCTTCGCGCGGTACGCGGAGACCAGGCGGCCGTCCTCGCGGGGGCTGTGGCGGTCGTCGGGGGTGCTGACCCGGGAACGCAGGCTCATCGTGAGGGTCCCTCCGGGTCGTCGTCGGGCATGACGGCGGTGGCTTCGGCGTCCGGGATGTCGAGCCCCGGCACGATGGAGTTGATCCGGATCCTCACGACGGCGGTGACCGCGCCGTCCGTCGCGGACACCGCCACCTCGGCGTCGAGGCCCGACCGGACGGCGCCGGCGCCCGCCGCCTCCCCGCCCGAGCCCTTGCGGGCCTCGACGCGCGCGGCGGTACGGGCGGCCGTGTCGGCCTGCGCGTGGACGTACGCGACCCAGCCGAGCTGGATCCCGCAGAGCGCGACGAACAGCAGGATCGGCACGAAGCCGATGTACTCCAGGGCCACTTGTCCCCGGTCGGAGCGCGCACGCCTGTTCATGTCACTCCGCCTCCCTCTCCATCGCCGCGCCGCCCGTGCCGTCGATCGAGCCGAAGTTGAGCGAGGGGTGGAGCACGGGGATGCTGAGCTCGACCTCGGCCTTGTAGATGTCCCCCGCGGGCCCGCAGTCCACGCGGAGGTTCCAGGCCGGGGAGATGTGCTCCCGCGCCGCCGCGCCGCAGGCGCCGTCCCCGTGGACCGCCCCGGCCCGCGCCGCCTCGTCCGCCGCGTTGCCCGCCAGGGAGAAGGCGTAGCCGATCAGGACGCACTCCCAGACCGCCGCCACGAGCAGCAGGATCAGCGGGACGGTGCCGACGAACTCGACGGCCACCTGGCCGCGGTCACGGCCGCCGCGCCCGACAGCACGTCCGCCGCCACCGCGCCCGACAGCACGTCCGCCGCCACCGCGCCCGACAGCACGTCCGCCGCCACCGCGCCCGACAGCACGTCCGCCGCCGCGTTCGGCTCCGGGGCCTCTCCGCGCGGGCATCCGTCAGCCCTCCCGGCCGCGGCGGAGCCGGGCCACCGGCCCGGACGCGCGGACCGCCAGGGCGGCGCCCCTGCCGGCCAGGGAGGCCGGGGCGCCCGGGACGGCGGGTGCCGCCGGGGTGTCGGGGGCGGAGAGCAGGCCCAGTTCGCCCGCCAGCGTCCACAGGGCCTGTTTCACGGTGGAGCGGTTGTCGAGGTCCTGGACGCGGCCCGCGTCCACGACCGCCTGGAGTTCCTTGAACGCGGCCGGGACGGGGGTCCGGGTGGCGCGGGTCTTGGTGATCTTCTCGATCAGGCCGGGGTGGATCTCCGTGTGCTTGCTCCAGCGGTTGACGACCAGCGCGGTGTCCTGCGCCTTGCGCACCTGGAGCCGCTCCCACATCCGTACCATCCGCTTCGCCGCCCGTACGGCGACCACGTCCGGGGTGGTGACCAGGACCGCCACGTCCGCCGTCTCCACGGCGGCCGCGTTCGCGCCGGTCATCTGGGTGCCGCAGTCGATGACGACCAGCTCGTAGCGGGCGCGCAGGGCGCTGATGACGTGCCGGGCGGCCCGGTCGTCGACCTCCTCGCCCCGCTCTCCGTCGGCCGGAGCGAGGAGCAGGGCGAGGCCCGTGCGGTCGTCGTAGACGGCGTCCTGGAGGACGCGCGGCGAGATGTCCTGGATCCCGGCGAGGTCGGCGATGGAGCGCCGGAACCGCACGTCGAGGTACGAGCCGACGTCGCCCGCCTGCAGGTCCAGGTCGACCAGTGCGGTACGCCGTCCCGAGGCGGCCGCGGCCAGCGCGAACTGCACCGCGGTGAAGGTGGTGCCGACTCCGCCCTTGGCCCCGGTGACGGTGACCACCCGGCCGCCGGGCCCGGCGAGCAGGTCGGGTCCCCGGCCCAGGTGGCGGCGCACGCCCACGGCCCACTGGGCGGCGGCCTGGACGCGGGCGACGAGCTCCTCGTAGGCCAGCGGGAGGCCGGCCAGTCCCCGCGCGCCCGCGTCCATGGCGGCGGAGAAGAGCGCCGGTCCGGCGTCGGAGGAGACGAGCACGACGCCCACCGCCGGGAAGCGCAGGGCCACCTCCCGGATCAGCTCCAGGGCGGGCACCGGGCCGATCCGCTCGTGGACCAGGACCACTTCGGGCAGTTCGTCGATGGACTCGGCGGCGAGCCGCCCGAGGGTGTCGAGCAGGGTGGTGGAGTCGGGGACGGGCGCGGCCGGTTCGGCGGCCGGGAGCTGGCTGAGGAGGGTGGAGATGGTGCGGGCGGCGTCCGGGTCGCCTGCCGCGGGGAGGATTCGGGTGCTCATCCGGGCCTCACTTGTCCCCGTCGAGGGTGTACGTGCGGTCACCCGGGCTGGGCGCCGAGTCGGTGCCGGGGGCGACCAGGGCGAGGCGTACGTGTTCCGCGAAGGACTCGGCGTAGGCGACGCGCTGGGTGTCCTTGGTGTTCAGGGCGAAGGTGATCGGGACGGCCTCGGCCGGGCCCTTGCGGTCGCTGTCCTTGTCGATGGGGGTGAGTTTGCCGACGCCCAGGACACGGGCGTTGGCGACGATGATCACCGAGCGGGACGGATCGGTGTCCTTGGCGCCCTTGAAGGTGGCGAGGATGTTGACCTTGGCACCGGAGGTGATCTTGCCGGCGACTCCGGTCGCGGCGTCGATCATGATGGCGATCTCCTGCTCTCCGGGCTGGAGCTGGGGTTTGTCGACGAACATGTCCGTCTGGAGCAGGGAGCCCTTCTTCAGGGTGGTGAGGGCGATCTTGTCCTTGAGCGCGCCGAGGTCGGTGACGGCGGTCTGCGACAGCCAGCGCTTCGGGATGGTGACTTCCTCGAACTGTCCGGCCGTCAGGGCGCTGTACGGCGCGATGTCGCCCTTGGCCCGGTACGCGACCACCTCGGCGCCGACCTTGGAATTGACGTCGCCGATCACCACGAGGACGCCGGCGAAGGCCCCGAGGGCGCACAGGACCGACAGGAGCAGCAGAATGACGCCGCGGCGCTGGCGTGAGTTCATGGGCCGTACTACCTCGCCATTCTTCGTTCGTTCATGCGTGCGTTCGGGTCCGTCAGGGTCTTGAGCGGGCGGCCGCGGCCGACGCGCCCCGCGCGGCGGCCGGTGGCGGCAGCGGCGGGGCCGTCAGCGGGGCGGCGCAGAAGCCGCAGCGGTCGCCGATGAGTTCCAGGCCGCACCAGCGGCACTCCTCGCGGCGGACCGAGGCGACCAGCTGGTAGAGGACGGAGAGGTCGGGGATGCCGGCGGCGAACTCCACGAGCTTCGGGGTGGCCCACCAGCCGGGCGAGGCGGCGGGCAGCGGGTTCTCCATCACGCCCTGCACCTGCCAGGCGGGGGCGAGTTCGGCCGCGACCCAGTCGGAGGCGAGCTGGCCGCGGGCGAAGGTGAGGTGTGTGGCGAACTCGGGCCCGGGCGGCAGGACCGCGCCCGGGCGGGCGCCGCCGCGGCGGGCACCGGCCGCGGGCCCCGCGCTCCCCTGGGCGGCGGGCGCGGCGCCCGGGGCGCCCAGCCGGGCCAGGTGCGGCGTCGGGTGGGCGAGGACGGCGAACTGCGCGTTCGGCGACCAGGACCGGGCGTGCGCCTTGAGCCCGACCGGGACCCGGTCGAGCTTGGCGACCGAGCCGAGCAGCGCGCCCGCGTAGATGTAGTGGGACAGCAGCCGGGCCGCCGAGGCGATGATTCCGGGGCTGAAGTCGCAGGCGCTGAGCTGGCGCAGCTGACGGACCAGCAGCGCGGTGCCCAGCGGCGGCAGATCGATGTCGAGGATCGCCATCCGATCGGTTTCGAGGATGGCCCGTACGGTGTGCAGCCGCCGGACCGTGGCGACGGGCAGCCAGGGCGGTACGACGGCCACGAGGTGGCCGTGGCCCTCCAGCAGGGCGCTGGTGGCGGCGAGCGCGCCCTCCAGGCCGAGGTGCTCGGGCGGAGGCAGCACGGCGGCGCCGGGCGTGTGCCGGTCCGGGGCCGGAAGTACCAGATCGGCGCTGGTGACAGCGATGGCGGTCGGCACGCGAATCCCCCCGTTCACCCGTTGACCCCGTACTCCCCGGCTCGTGCGGGGCGGTGCCCCCTGTGGACGTCATGCGCTCGTCCGGTGCGCGGACGCCGGCTCGACGCCCGCTCGTGGCCGGCTCGACGCCGACGCGCGGCCGGCTTCTCGTCAGCCCCTCGCCGGCTGACGCCGGTTCGACGCCCGCTCCTCGCCCGCCCGTTCGGCGATCGCCCCGTGCCCGCCGCATACGCGCGCGCACTGCGCGACCGCAAACGATCGACGCACTTCCCCCTTGCCCCAGCACCATATCCGCGTACCCCCTGGCAGGGCAGGGCCTTGGTGATTCCCATGCCCGGAGCACATGTCACAGGTGCCCGGAAACCCGGACAACAGGGATCGGCAGTCCGGTCGTTTCAAGCCACATCGCACAGAACCTTGACACCGGGATTGGTCTGGACCAACTTGGCGGTGGGGCACCCCACTTGCCCCCTCCCACACCTTCCCCCCACCGGAGCCCCCGTGAACCGCATACGCTCCCTCGCCCTGCTCGGCGCCGCCACCCTCACCGCGGGCGGCCTGACCGCCCTCGCCACCGGGACCGCCCGGGCCGCGGACGTCAACGTCGCCCGCAACGGAGGCTTCGAGTCGGGCCTCGCCGGCTGGTCCTGCTCCGGCGCCACCGGCGCGGCCGTCTCCTCCCCCGTGCACTCCGGAGCCGGCGCCCTCAGGGCCACCCCGGCGGGCCAGGACAACGCGCGCTGCAGCCAGACCGTCACGGTCAAGCCGAATTCGACGTACACGCTGAGCACGCAGGTGCAGGGCAGTTACGTCTACCTCGGCGCGACCGGGACCGGCACGCAGGACGTGTCCACCTGGACCCCCGGCTCGGGCAGCGGCTGGCAGAAGCTCTCCACCACCTTCTCCACCGGCGCGAACACCACCCAGGTCACCGTCTACACGCACGGCTGGTACGGCCAGAGCGCCTACTTCGTGGACGAGTTCAGCGTCTTCGGTCCGGACGGGGGCGGCGGCACCGACCCCGGCCCCGGCCTCCCCGGCGCGCCCGCCGGAACCGCCGTTTCCGGCCAGAGCGCGAACGCGCTCACCCTTTCGTGGAACACGGTCGGCGGGGCCACGGGCTACCACGTGTACCAGGACGGCGTCCGCGTCCGGACCGTCACCGGCGCCGGGGCCCAGATCACCGGGCTCGCCGCCGCCACCTCGTACGCCTTCCAGGTGAGCGCGTACAACGCGGCGGGCGAGGGCCCCAAGTCCGCGCCGGTGACCGGCACCACGACCGGGGGCGGCGATCCGCAGCCGAACCCGGCCGTCCCCAGGCACGCGGTGACCGGCTACTGGCAGAACTTCGACAACGGCGCGACCGTCCAGAGGCTCTCCGACGTCTCCGCGCAGTACGACATCATCGCCGTCTCCTTCGCCGACGCCACGGCCACCCCGGGCGCCATCACCTTCAACCTCGACTCGGCGGGCCTCGGCGGCTACACCGTGGCCCAGTTCAAGGCGGACATCGCGGCGAAGAAGGCCGCCGGCAAGTCCGTCATCCTCTCCATCGGCGGCGAGAAGGGCACCATCACGGTCAACGACTCCGCCTCGGCGGAGAACCTGGCCGGCTCGGCCTGGGCACTGATGCGGGAGTACGGCTTCACCGGTATCGACATCGACCTGGAGAACGGCCTCAACCCCACCTACATGACCCAGGCACTGCGCTCCCTGTCGCAGAAGGCCGGCCCCTCGCTCGTCATCACCATGGCTCCGCAGACGATCGACATGCAGTCGACCTCGGGCGGCTACTTCAAGACAGCGCTCAACATCAAGGACATCCTCACCGTCGTCAACATGCAGTACTACAACAGCGGCTCGATGAACGGCTGCGACGGCAAGGTGTACTCCCAGGGCTCGGTGGACTTCCTCACCGCGCTCGCCTGCATCCAGTTGGAGGGCGGGCTCGCCCCCTCCCAGGTGGGCATCGGCGTCCCGGCCTCGCCGAGCGGCGCGGGCAGCGGCTACGTATCGCCGGCCGTCGTCAACAACGCCCTGGACTGCCTGACCCGGGGCACGAACTGCGGTTCCTTCAAGCCGTCGAAGACCTATCCGGGCCTGCGCGGTGCGATGACCTGGTCGACCAACTGGGACGCCAAAGCGGGTCACGCCTGGTCCAACGCGGTGGGTCCGAAGGTCCACGGCCTGCCGTAGGCGGTAGGTGTGGGGGTGGCCGGTTCCAGGTCTTGACCTGGACATGCCACAAGAGCACGCTGTGCGCGTCCGCACGGCTACCCCCACACTCCCACCCAGGAGCACGCATGCGGCTCATCCACACGCGCCGAAGGGCCGCCGTCACGGCGGCCCTCCTGGCGCTCGCACTCGGCGCACCCGCCTACGGCATGAGCGCCACCGCCTCACCACCACCCGCCCCCTCCACCGCTACCCAGGACGAGGCCATCGTCCAGTACCGGATCCACGGCCCGGCCACCGCCGCCGACCGCACCGCGCTGCTCCGTACGGGCGTGTCGATCGACGAGGTCGACGACCACACCGTCGTGGTCAGCGCCGACACCATGCAGGCGAAGGACCTGCGCGCGCTCGGCTACCGGCTGACCGCCCTGCCGGGACCGCCGGACCGCTCGGAGCCCGGGATCGCCTCGGGCGCGATGGACTTCCCCTCCGCCGACTCGAAGTACCACAACTACGCCGAGATGAACGCGGAGATCAACCAGCGCATCGCGCAGTACCCGAACATCATGAGCAAGAAGGTGATCGGGAAGTCCTACCAGGGCCGCGACCTGATCGCCATCAAGATCAGCGACAACGTCGCCACGGACGAGGCCGAGCCCGAGGTCCTCTTCACCCACCACCAGCACGCCCGCGAGCACCTGACCGTCGAGATGGCGCTGTACCTGCTGCGCGAGTTCGGCGAGGACTACGGCTCCGACTCCCGCGTCACCAACATGGTCAACGGGCGCGAGATCTGGATCATCCCGGACCTCAACCCGGACGGCGGCGAGTACGACATCGCCACCGGCTCCTACCGCTCCTGGCGCAAGAACCGGCAGCCCAACGCCGGCTCCTCCTACGTCGGCACCGACGAGAACCGCAACTGGAACTACAAGTGGGGCTGCTGCGGCGGCTCCTCCGGCAGCAAGAGCTCGGATACCTACCGGGGAGCGGCCGCAGAGTCGGCGCCCGAGGTGAAGGCCGTCTCCGACTTCGTACGCAGCCGGGTGGTCGGCGGCAAGCAGCAGATCAAGGCCGCCATCGACTTCCACACGTACAGCGAGTTGATCCTGTGGCCCTTCGGCTACACCTACAATGACACGGCTCCCGGCCTCACCACGGACGACCTGGGCGCCTTCAAGGCGGTCGGCCAGAAGATGGCGGCGAGCAACGGCTACACGGCCGAGCAGTCCAGTGACCTCTACATCACGGACGGCTCCATCGACGACTGGCTGTGGGGCAGCCAGAAGATCTTCGGGTACACCTTCGAGATGTATCCGGAGAGCTCGGCCGGCGGCGGCTTCTACCCGCCCGACGAGGTGATCGAGCGCGAGACGAGCCGCAACCGCGACGCCGTGCTCCAGCTGCTGGAGAACGCGGACTGCATGTACCGGTCGATCGGCAAGGAAGCGCAGTACTGCGCCTGACGGGTCGACCGGCGGTCCGCGTGACGGCCGTCCGACAGCCGTCAGGGCCAGCCGTACGGGGCGCCCCACCGCCAGGGGGGCGCCCTCCCGCGCGCCCGGCCGAGGACGGCGAGGGCGCGGTGGTGCGGGCGGCGGGGCCCGGGGGTCCCGGAGGAAGGCCGCCGTGTGCGGAGTCGGACGGGCGGGTGGCGCGGGGTACGCGACGCGGTGGGCGGGGACCGCAACCGCCCGGCGTTGACCCGCCGTCATCAGGGGTGTTAGACAGCACGCAGCGGCACACAACGCCCGTTGCACCCAGCGCGACGCACCCCCCGGGAGACACCCGCATGGCCAGCGACCCCCTCAAGGCCCTCTCCGACGAGCCGGTCGACCACCGGTTCAAGGGACTCCCCCCGGACGCCGAGGTGCAGGGCCTCACCGTCGGCGGGCTCGCCGCCCAGCGGCGGGACCTCTTCGACGGCGGGTTCACCACCCCCGTCCTGACCCTCGACGCGGACGCGCTGGAGCACAACCTCACCGCCCTCGGCACCTACGCCGCCCGCCACGGCCTCGCCTTCGCTCCCCACGGCAAGACCTGCATGTCCCCCCAGCTCTTCCAACGCCAGCTGGACCACGGCGCCTGGGGCATCACCGCCGCCGTCCCCCACCAGGCCCGCGTCTACCGCGCCTTCGGCATCCAGCGGATCTTCCTCGCCAACGAACTGGTCGACGCCGCCGCCCTGCGCTGGGTCGCCGCCGAACTCGCGGCCGACCCCGGTTTCCGCTTCGTCTGCTACGTCGACTCCGTGCGCGGAGTACGGCTGATGGACCGCGCCCTCCAGGGCGCTCCCGGCCGCCCCGTCGACGTCGTGGTCGAGCTCGGCGCCGGCGAGGGCGCCCGTACGGGGGCCCGCACCGACGAGGGCTGCCGCGCCGTCGCCGACGCCGTGGCTTCCACCGCCACCCTGCGCCTCGTCGGCATCGCCGGTTACGAGGCCGAGGTCCCGGACGCCGGCCCGGAGCGCGTGGCGGCGTACCTGCGCCGCCTCACCGGCCTCGCCGCCGAGTTCGACCGGGCCGGGCGGTTCTCCCCGGAGCTGGACGAGATCATCGTCAGCGCCGGCGGCTCCGCCTGGTTCGATGCCGTGGCGGAGGTCTTCGCCGAGATCCCGGAGCTCTCCCGGCCCGTCCTGAAGCTGCTGCGCTCGGGCGCGTACGTCTCGCACGACCACGGCTGGTACACCCGCCTCACCCCCTTCAACCGGATCCCGCAGGAGGGCGGCCTGCGCCCCGCCTTCCGGCTCTGGGCCCAGGTGGTCTCCCGCCCCTCGCCCACCCAGGCCTTCGTCAACGCGGGCAAGCGGGACATGGCCTACGACCTCGGCCTCCCCGAACCGGAACTGGTCCGCGACCCGCTCGACGGCACCGAACGCCCGGCGACCGGCGTCCGCGTGGTCAAGCTGTCCGACCAGCACACCTGGCTGGAGACCGATGCGGCGGACGCTCTCCAGGTCGGTGACTGGGTGGCGCTCGGCATGTCCCACCCCTGCACGATCTTCGAGAAGTGGCCGCTGATCCCGGTGGTGGAGGCCGACGGCACGGTCAGCGACTACGTCCGCACCTTCTTCTAGACCTCCGCACGGGCGCCCGCAGACCTTCGCACGGGCGCCCGCAGACCTCCTGCGGGCGCCCGGTACGCCGCATCCCGGCCCGGGCGCGGCACCTACGATGGCCGGATGGTCGCCTTCGCCCTCGCAGCCCTGCTCTTCCTCGCCTTCTGCACCAGTGCCCGACAAGACCTCCGCCGCTTCCGCAACGCCGTACTGCTCGGCATGACCTTGGTCGCCCTGTCGTTCGCCCTGCTGCTTCAAGTGGGGGCCCTGCCGGGCTGGACGGCGGCCGTCGCCCTGCTGCTCGTCTTCGCCGTTCCCGCCCTCGGCATCCTCGCGCTCGGCATCTTCCTGATCGTCAACGGCGTGACCATGGTCCGCAAGGAGGGCCGCAGTCCGGCCAACCTGCTGTCCCTCGCCGCCGGGACGGGCATCTTCGGCCTGGTCACGCTGGTCCTCGTGGTGGCCGACCGCGACTCGCGCCTCCTCGACTCGCTCGTCGCGGGGCTGGTGCTGCTGGTGGCGTACGTGTCCTTCGTCTTCGTCTGCTTCCTCGTCTACGCCTTCCTGTACGCGCGGATCAGGGTCCGGGGCAGCGTCGATTACGTGGTGGTGCTCGGCGCCGGCCTGATCGGCGGGGAGCGGGTGCCGCCGCTGCTGGCCTCGCGGCTGCGCAAGGCACAGCGGATCTACGAGGCCCAGCTCGCCCGGGGCGGTCCGGCGCCGGTGCTGCTCGCGTCGGGCGGGAAGGGCGACGACGAGAGGCTGCCGGAGGCGCGGGCGATGGCCGACTGGCTCATCGCGGCGGGGGTACCGCAGGAGCACGTACGGCTGGAGGACCGCTCGTGCACGACGGAGGAGAACCTCTCCTTCAGCCACGCGATCATGGCGGAGGCGGACCCGGGCTACCGGTGCGTGATCGTCACCAACAACTTCCACGCCTTCCGGGCCGCGCTGATGGCCCGCAAGGCGGGGGTGAACGGGCAGGTCGTGGGCTCGCCGACCGCGAAGTACTTCTGGCCCAGTGCCACGATCCGCGAGTTCGTGGCGGTGTTCTGGGAGCACAAGGCCGTCAACCTGAGCATGTGCGGCGCGATAGTCGCCATGACGGCGGCGCTGGCCCTCGGCACCTGAGCACCGGGGGCGCCGTGGCGTCTTCGTGGCCGTGGATCCCCGGCCGACGTGCGTTCATGGGGCCGCCGCCGGAGGATGGGGGCCAGGAAGCCATGGAGGAGGTACGCATGGACAGTGAATCGGACCAGCAGCCCACGCGGTCGGACCGGCTCTTCACCGGCGGGGAACGGCCGTACGACCCCGAGGACCTCGTGATGGTGCAAGGCCAGGAGCCGACTCCGGAGCGGCTTGAGAAGGCCCGCCAGCTGATCGCGAAGGAGGGTCCGCAGGTCATCGAGCGCTTCCTGCCATAGCCCGGCTCGCGCGCGGATGCTGCTGCCCGCTCCGGCCCGGCCCCCGGGAGCCCGGGCCGGAGCGGTCCTCGCGCGCCACGAGCCTCGTCCGGCCGCGGAAAGCGATGCGCAGGGGCCGCGCGGACCGACGGACCGACAGACCGACCGCATCCAGGATCGGTGAATGCTCGTTAGCCGTCCGGGGGCCAAAACCCTAAGGACAGGCAAATGCACGCACTCGACGTCGACTGGGACCACCCCACGGACCCGCGTCCCGGCCCGCACCTCGACCACGTCCGCGCGTACGTGACCACCGCGGGCGCCGACGGGCACCTCTGGCACGGGGTCCCCACCTTGCTGCTGACCACCCTGGACCGCGCCACCGGTCGCACGGTCCGCACCCCGCTGATCTACGGCCAGGACGCGGACCGGTACCTCGTACTGGCCGCCGCCTACGGCGCGCCCGACCACCCCGCCTGGTACCGGAACCTCACCGCCCACCCCGAGGTCCGCCTCCAGGTGGGGGCCGCGGCCTTCCCGGCCACGGCGCGTACGGCGACCTCCCTGGAGCGGGAGACGTACTGGGAGGTCATGACGGCCCGGTGGCCGCTCTACGACGACTACCAGGCGGCCGCCAGGCCCCGGGAGATCCCTTTGGTGATCATCGAGGCCTGACGGCGTGGCCGCCCGTACGGCCGCGCGTACGGCCGCCCGTACGCCTCTAGCCGGGGAAGTCGAAGCGCACCGAGCGCACTTCGAGGTCGTCCCGGGCGGGCTTGCCGTGCGGCCGCAGCCGCCACTCGGCGCCCTCGCAGTTGACGTCGAGGTAGAGCGTCACCACGGAGTCCGTCTCGTTGTGCGGGCCGTAGCCGGGCAGTGCGTCGTCGTCGCCGACGGCGTACAGGTTGAAGCACTTGCCGCTGTGCGGGTCGTGCAGGGTGACGTGCTGCTCACGGCCCATGTCGTCGACGTACTTGTAGTGGAAGTGGCCCTGGGCGGCCACGGCCGACCCGGACATCGAGAGGGCCAGCGCGCAGGCCGCCACGGTCGCACCGACGGCGTTACGGAGTTTCATAACGGGGTGATTCCTTCCGAAGGGGGCATGTCGGCACGACCTTAGAAGGGCCAGGAGGAGGCGAATCGATCCTCCACGAGGGCTCGGTGCGGCGTGTCGGTCAAAGCGCCTGCCGCGCCACCCGTTCGGGGCATCGTCCACCGAGCGGGTGGCCCGGCCGCCCTCCGGTCCACCACCGACAGGGCGGCGAGGGGGCGCGGTTGCGCACGCGCACGAGCCGGGCGGGAACGGCGAGAAGGCCCGCACGTGTTGGCGCAGGCCGTCACGGACGCCCTCGTCGGCGTGGGGCGCGACGGTCCCCGCCCGGTGCGACCGGATCCGCACCCGGCGGCGCGCGGCGGCGCGTCGGCTCAGAGGTACTCGCGGGCGAACTCGATCGCCCATTCCACCGCCGCCACGGGGACGCTGCCCGACTGCGGGTCGAGGGAGAGGCGGGCATCCTCCCAGCCCTGCCCGTACTCGCGGTAGATCGCGAAGCATCCGGTCTCCGCGGAGCCTCCGGAGGTCACGAGGAACTCGATCACCCGGTCGTCCCCGTCGCTCCCCGCCGTGCTGATCGCCATGTCGCCGACCACGAACTCCACTGCTCCGCCACCCTCTCCGTGGACGCCCCTCAGGCCCAGACGAACAGCAGGAACATCAGCACCGCGAGGACCGCCACCGCCGCCATGGCGGCCCCGGCCAGGGCCACGACGACCGTGCCGACGCGCTCGGTGCGGCGGCGGTAGTCCGCGGGCTTCCACTGGGCCTGGTTCATGGGCCCAGCATGGAGGCGGGACCGGCCCGCCGCATGAGTGCGCGTACTCATGCGACGTACTCAGGGCGGCGCACTCAGAGCCGCGCACTCAAGGCCGCCTACGCACCCGGAGGGCGACGTCCCGCCCGCCCGAGGTGACGAGCGCAACACCCCCGCTCCGGGCCTGCCGCCCCCCACCCATCCGCAGGCCGGAGCGCGAGCGCGGCCAGGATTCCAAGGGTGGACCGCATCGCCACCCACTCATCACACGAACCGGGACATACCACTCCCCCACCTCCCTCCCGAATTACCTCGGCAAGCCCGTGCGCGGGCCCGTAAGCTCCCGTTATGCAGGTGATCCAGTCAACGAAACTCGCCAACGTTTGCTACGAGATCCGCGGCCCCGTGCTCGAAGAGGCCATGCGGCTCGAAGCAGCAGGTCATCGCATCCTCAAGCTCAACACCGGCAACCCCGCGGCCTTCGGTTTCGAGTGCCCGCCGGAGATCCTTGAGGACATGCTCCGCAACCTGGGCAACGCCCACGGGTACGGGGACGCGAAGGGGCTGCTCTCCGCGCGGCGCGCGGTGATGCAGCACTACCAGACCAAGGGCATCGAGCTGGACGTCGAGGACATCTACCTCGGCAACGGCGTCTCGGAACTGATCCAGATGTCGATGCAGGCGCTGCTCGACGACGGCGACGAGGTGCTGGTCCCGGCGCCGGACTACCCGCTGTGGACCGCCTCCGTCTCGCTCGCCGGCGGCACGGCCGTGCACTACCGCTGCGACGAGCAGGCCGACTGGATGCCGGACCTCGCCGACATCGAGCGCAAGATCACCGACCGCACCCGCGCCATCGTGATCATCAACCCGAACAATCCGACCGGCGCCGTCTACGACGACGCGATGCTGCGCGGGCTCACCGACATCGCCCGCCGCCACAAGCTGGTCGTGTGCTCGGACGAGATCTACGACCGGATCCTGTACGACGGGGCCACGCACACCAACACGGCCGCCATCGCGCCGGACCTCCTGACCCTCACCTTCAACGGGCTCTCCAAGAACTACCGCGTCGCCGGCTACCGGGCCGGCTGGATGGCGGTCTGCGGCCCGAAGAAGCACGCCTCCTCGTACATCGAGGGCCTGACGATCCTGGCCAACATGCGGCTGTGCGCCAACATGCCGTCGCAGCACGCCGTGGCCACCGCCCTGGGCGGACGGCAGTCGATCGAGGACCTGGTCCTGCCGGGCGGGCGGCTGATGGAGCAGCGCGACACGGCGTACGAGCTGCTCACGCGGATCCCGGGCATCACCTGCGTGAAGCCCAAGGGCGCGCTGTACCTCTTCCCGAGGCTGGACCCGTCGGTCTACAAGATCAAGGACGACCGGCAGATGGTCCTCGACCTGCTGCGGACCGAGAAGATCATGGTGGTGCACGGTACGGGCTTCAACTGGCCGGAGCCCGACCACTTCCGCATCGTCACCCTGCCGAACAGCAAGGACCTGGGCGACGCGGTGACGCGGATCGGGAACTTCCTGGACGGTTACGGACAGCCGTAGACCCCTCGGCGGAACGCGAACAGGACCGAACTCAACTTTAGAACCAATCCAATGTAGGATGGTCTCCTGACCCACGCAGGAGGCCTCCTCATGTACGAGCCGATCCGCAGCAAGTCGGCCGTCCACCGCATGGGCGGCAACGGCGCCGACTACCCGCACAGCAGCCGCGACGAAGCCCTCGGCATCCAGCTGGCCGGGCATCTCGCCGCTCTGCTCGCCGTCACGGACGAGCTCGGACTGGAGGACGCCTCCGTCCGGATCGCCGGACAGGTGGCGCGGCTGCGTGGAGCGGAGCCCGCCCGGGCGCCGCGGCGGGCCGGCGGGGACACCGCCGCCCTGCACCAGCGCGCCCACGATCTCGCCGCCCGCGCCCTCCTCGTCGCCGCGTCCCGCGCGGACACCACCGTCGCGATCCTCGCCGCCGAGCGCATGGACGCCCACGCCGCCGCCCTGGAGTCCCTGGACCTGGCCGGCGCCCTCTGAACGGCCCCGGTCCGGGGCCGCGGAGGCTCCGGACCGGGCGCCACACACCCTGCGGGCCGCCCGGCGCCATCACCGCCGGCCCGGCGGCGGGCTACCGCGTGAATTCCGCCGCGGCCACACCGCACCACGGCACCGTCGCCACCGGCCAGACGGGACCGACCGCCTCGGCGTACGCGGCGGCGCCCGGGTCCACTCCCGGGACCTTCACCAGCGCCTGGACGGCCCGCCCGCCCGGCTCCGGCTGCGCCTGCTCGCGGAACTCCACCGTGACGACGTAGGCCCCCGGTTCCCGCTGACCGCCCCTCACCTCCAGCGCCGCCACCACCCGCCTGCTCGGCGGATCGACGCGGCATGCGCTGACCCGTACGTCCTCCAGCGGCGCCCGCGGCGCCACCGCGGACGGCCCGGCGCCGCTGGCCCATACGTACAGCCCCAGCGGGGCGAACACCAGCAGTCCGGCCAGCACCACCAGACCGACCAGCCAGCCCTGCCACTTCGACGCGCTCACGCCCATGCCACGATCCTCCCCCGGCCGCCGCCCCGCCCACCAGCACCTACGGGCCCACACAGCATTTCGAAGTGGGACGGGCGTTAACATCCGAGGCCCCTCGACTCGGCACGCTCGCTCACGGCGCCGCGCCGCACTGAGGCCAACGCTGACGGCATGACGAACGCCCGGCGGGAATCCCGCCGGGCGTTCGTCATGCGTCCGGATGCTCAGGCCCGGCCCCCGAGGGGGAGCCTCAGCCGAGGCGCTCGACCAGGGCGTGGTACTGGTCCCACAGTTCCTTGGGGGTGTGGTCGCCGTAGGTGTTCAGGTGCTCGGGGACCAGGGCGGCCTCGTCGCGCCAGACCTCCTTGTCGACCGTCAGGAGGAGCTCTAGGTCGGCGGCCGGCATGTCGAGGCCGTCCGTGTCCAGGGAGGCGGCGGTCGGCAGGATGCCGATGGGCGTCTCGACGCCCTGCGCCTTGCCCTCCAGGCGCTCCACGATCCACTTCAGGACGCGGCTGTTCTCACCGAAGCCGGGCCACACGAACTTGCCCGCGTCGTTCTTGCGGAACCAGTTGACGTAGTAGATCTTCGGGAGCTTGGACTGGTCCCGGCCTTCGCCGACCTTGATCCAGTGACCCATGTAGTCGCCCATGTTGTAGCCGCAGAACGGCAGCATGGCGAAGGGGTCGCGGCGCAGCTCGCCGACCTTGCCCTCGGCTGCGGCGGTCTTCTCGGAGGCGATGTTCGAGCCGATGAAGACGCCGTGGTTCCAGTCGAAGGACTCGGTGACCAGCGGCACGGCGGAGGCGCGACGCCCGCCGAAGAGGATCGCGGAGATGGGGACGCCCTTGGGGTCCTCCCACTCGGGCGCGATCGTCGGGCACTGGGAAGCCGGGACGGCGAAGCGGGCGTTGGGGTGGGCGGCCGGCGTCCCGGACTCGGGAGTCCAGTCGTTGCCCTTCCAGTCGATGAGGTGGGCGGGGGCCTCCTCGGTCATGCCCTCCCACCACACGTCGCCGTCGTCGGTGAGCGCGACGTTGGTGAAGACGGTGTTGGCGTACATCGTCTTCATGGCGTTGGCGTTGGTGTGCTCGCCGGTGCCGGGGGCGACGCCGAAGAAGCCGGCCTCGGGGTTGATCGCGTAGAGGCGGCCGTCCTCGCCGAAGCGCATCCAGGCGATGTCGTCACCGACGGTCTCGACGGTCCAGCCGGAGATCGTGGGCTCCAGCATGGCCAGGTTGGTCTTGCCGCAGGCGCTCGGGAAGGCGGCGGCGATGTACTTGGGGCCGTCGGCCTCGCCCTGCGGCGGGGTGAGCTTGAGGATCAGCATGTGCTCGGCGAGCCAGCCCTCGTCGCGGGCCATCACGGAGGCGATGCGCAGCGCGTAGCACTTCTTGCCGAGCAGGGCGTTGCCGCCGTAGCCGGAACCGTAGGACCAGATCTCGCGGGTCTCCGGGAAGTGCGAGATGTACTTGGTGGTGTTGCAGGGCCACGGGACGTCGGCCTCGCCCTCGGCGAGCGGAGCGCCGAGGGTGTGGACGGCCTTGACGAAGAAACCGTCGGTGCCCAGCTCGTCCAGGACGGGCTTGCCCATCCGGGTCATGGTGCGCATGGCGACCGCGACGTAGGCGGAGTCGGTGATCTCGACGCCGATCGCGGAGAGCTCGGAGCCGAGCGGGCCCATGCAGAAGGGGACGACGTACATCGTCCGGCCCTTCATCGAGCCGCGGAAGATCCCTTCCGGGCCGGTGAAGATCTCCTTCATCTCGGCCGGGGCCTTCCAGTGGTTCGTGGGGCCCGCGTCCTCCTCCTTCTCGGAGCAGATGAAGGTGCGGTCCTCGACGCGCGCGACGTCGGAGGGGTCGGAGGCCGCGTAGTACGAATTCGGGCGCTTGGCCGGGTCGAGCTTCTTGAACGTGCCCTTGGCGACGAGCTCCTCGCACAGGAGCTCGTACTCGGCCTCGGAACCGTCGCACCAGACGATGCGGTCCGGCTGGGTGAGGGCCGCGATCTCGTCGACCCAGGAGATCAGCTCCTGGTGGTTCGTCGGGACGGAAGGGGTGGGAGCCGCGTTGTCGCGCGCCACGATTGCTCCTTGTTGAGGGGTTCGTTTGGTGTTTGCCCCGTGGGGGCTGCGACCCGGACGCTTCGCGCTCCGCTCATCCGGTGCCGACCGCACTCATCTGATCATCCGGTGCGTGTGCGCATATGTCCAGGGGGCTTCTCACGTGAGCATCGCCACTCGCGTCAATCTTCCGTAAAGAGGACTAACGGAAACCTACGGAGCCGTAGATACCATGTGGGTCATGACTTCTGACGCCGCCGCCGTCCCGGCCGCCGACGCCATTCCGCTCAGTCCGGAGGTCAAGCCGCTCATGCGCGGCTGGCTGCACACCGGGATGTTCCCCGCCGTGGTGATCGCCGGCCTGGCGCTGATGACCTTCACCGACTCCACGCGGGCACGGGTCGCCTGCGGGGTCTACATCCTCACGGCGTGCCTGCTCTTCGGCGTCAGCGCGGTCTACCACCGCGGCACCTGGGGGCCGCGCGGCGAGGCGATCCTGCGCCGCCTGGACCACGCCAACATCTTCCTCATCATCGCGGGCACCTACACGCCGCTGACCGTCCTGCTGCTCCCGCCCTCCACCGGGCGGACCCTGCTGTGGGCGGTGTGGATCGCGGCGGCCGCCGGCATAGCCTTCCGCGTCTTCTGGGTCGGCGCCCCGCGCTGGCTGTACACGCCCTGCTACATCGCCATGGGCTGGGCAGCCGTCTTCTTCCTGCCCGACTTCATGCGGACCGGCGGCATCGCCGTCCTGGTGCTGGTGATCGTCGGCGGTCTGCTCTACAGCGCGGGCGGCGTCATCTACGGCATGAAGCGCCCCAACCCCTCGCCGCGCTTCTTCGGCTTCCACGAGGTCTTCCACTCCCTGACCCTCGCGGCCTTCGTCGCCCACTACGTCGGCATCTCACTGGCCGCGTACGCGCACTGACGGCGGCACGGCGCCGACACCGGCCGCCCCGCCACCGCCGCTGGGACGGTGACCGGGTGCGGCCCGGGCGCGATGTGGCGCGCCGCCGGCGTGTCAGGAGTGGAACGTGCCCAGCTGTTCGCGGAGTTCCGCCGGATCCGTCGTAGGACGGGCGCAGACGAAGTGGCGGCAGACGTACGCCGTGGGACGGCCGTCCACGAGGGTGCGCTCGGCCAGCAGCGGGAACTCGCCTCCGCTGCCGTCCGCTTCGCGCGGCGGGCCCACCGCCACCACGGCACCGGGAGCCGTCCCCAGCAGCGCCGCCCGGTGCAGCTCCGCCAGCGCCGGATCCTCCGGACGTCCGACCACCGCGACCTCCCGGGGCCCGTCGAGGAGCGCCTCGGCGACCGAGAGCCCGTGGCCGATGAAGCGCGGGACGCGCGGTCCGAGGGAGCCGACCACCGCGAGCGCCCGCTCCGCCGCCGTGCGGTGGGCCTCCGAACCGGTGTGCGCGGCATACGAGAGCAGCGCGCCGGCCGCGGCCGTCCAGCCGGACGGGGCAGCCGTGTCGGTGGGATCCTGGGGCCGCCTGATCAGCTGCTCGGCGTCATGCGCGGTGTCGTAGAGCGAGCCGTCCGGGGCCGTGAACAGGTCCAGTACGAGGTCCATCAGGAATCCGGCGAACTCCAGCCAGACCCCCTCACCGGTGACGGCGGCCAGCGCCAGGAACCCCTCCGCCACGTCACCGTAGTCCTCCAGCACACCGGCGTTCGGCCCGACGTGACCGTCCTTGCTGGTCCGGGCCAGCCGGGCGCGCCCGTCCATGTGCACCCGTACGAGCAGGTCCGCGGCCTCCGTGGCCCGTTCGACCAGGTCGGGCCGTTCGAAGTACGCCCCGCACTCGGCGAGCGCGGCGACGGCCAGCCCGTTCCAGGCGGCGACGATCTTGTCGTCCCGTCCGGGGGCCGGCCGCCGGTCGCGGGCGGCGAGCAGCCGCGCCTTGATGTCGGCCAGCCGCCCGGCCTCCACGGCGGGCCCGTCCTCGGGCAGCTGGAGCACCGACTTGCCGTGCTCGAAGGTGCCCTGCGGTGTCACCCCGAAGCAGGCGGCGGCCAGCTCCCCGTCGGCCTCCCCCAGCACCTCCCGCAGCTCGGCGGGCGTCCAGGCGTAGTACGCGCCCTCCACGTGCTTGCCGCTCTGCGGGTCCTCGCTGTCGGCGTCGAGCGCGGAAGCGAAGCCGCCCTGCTCCGTCCGCAGCTCGCGCACCATGAAGTCGGCGGTCTCCAGCGCGACGCGCCGCGCGAGCTCGGAACCGGTGGCCCGCCACACGTGGGCGTACACCCGGCACAGCAGCGCGTTGTCGTAGAGCATCTTCTCGAAGTGGGGCACCACCCACTCGCGGTCCACGGAGTACCGCGCGAAGCCGCCGCCGAGCTGGTCGTAGATCCCGCCGCGCGCCATCGCCTCGCAGGTGTCCGCGGCCATCTGCAGCGCGCCCTCGGCTCCCGTCCGCGCGTGGTGGCGGAGCAGGAACTCCAGCACCATGGACGGCGGGAACTTCGGCGCCCCGCCGAATCCGCCCCGGGTCTCGTCGTACTCCCGGGTCAGCGCGAGCAGCGCCTGCGCCAGCTCTTCGGCGCCGGGGGGCCGCGCCTTCCCGTAGTCCAGCTGCCGCCCGGCCAGGTCCCGTACGATCCGCTGCGCCACGTCGGCGATCTCCTCGCGCCGCTCCTCCCAGGCGATGCGCACCCCTTCGAGGACCTGCATGAAGGAGGGCATCCCGTGCTTGGGCGCGGGCGGGAAGTAGGTCCCGAAGTAGAAGGGCTCGGCGTCGGCCGTGAGGAACACGGTCATGGGCCATCCGCCGTGCCCGGTGGCGGCCTGCACGGCCTCCATGTAGACGGCGTCGACGTCGGGACGCTCTTCGCGGTCCACCTTGATGTTGACGAAGTGCTCGTTGAGATAGGCGGCGGCCAGCTCGTCCTCGAAGGACTCGTGCGCCATCACGTGGCACCAGTGGCAGCTCGAATACCCGATGCTCAGCATGACCGGCACCCCGCGTTCGCGCGCCTCCGCGAAGGCCTCCGGGGACCATGGCCACCAGTCGACCGGGTTGTCGGCGTGCTGGAGGAGGTAGGGGGAGGTCTCGTTCGCGAGGCGGTTCGGCATGAATCCATCCTGCCCCACGGGACGGGATCAACGTCGAAGGAGCGGGGCCAGGTCGCGGGTCCGGTCCGTGCGTGATCGGTGCGGGTTACGGGCTCGCGCGTCCGGCTCCGGCGGCGGCGCGGCGGACGCGGGGTGGGGCGGGCGGGGGGTGGCAGGGCCCAACTCCCTCTGAACTAGCTCAGATTCCCTCGCACTCGCGATCGTCCCGCAGCACACTTGACGCACGTTGCCGGAGCTCTCTGAGGGGAATGCCGATGCGGGACAGCCATCGCGGTGAGGCCGAGCGGCTGTTGGTGCGGGCCGTGGAGGAGGAGGTCCGGCGGGGGGCGGGGCTGGGCGGCGCGCCCGGTGCGGTGGTGGACCGGTCCGCCCTGCTGGCGCGCGGCCGGGAGGCCCTGGACGCGCTCGCCGAGCGGGCGGCTGCGGAGTACGAGGCGTACGTACGGGCCGTGGACGAGGCGGCGGCGGGGAACGTGTCGCTCGGTGAGGCGTTCCGGCGGGGCAGCGCCTCGACGGCCCTGCTGGTGGCTTCGGTCACGGCCGCGGCGGCCGTCGGGGCCGACCTGGCCCTGGGTGTCGCCTCGGGTACGGCGCTGACCGCCGGGGCCGTGGCGGCCGTCGCCGGAGCCGCCGCGACGGTGGCGAAGGTGACGGCGGTGTACCTGCCGGCCGCGAACCGGCGGGCGGGCGAACTGGGCCGTCCCGGCGGGCCGGAGCAGCTGAGGCTCCAGTGGCTCTCCGCGCTGGAGGTGCGCGGGATCCGGCCGTTCCTGGAGCAGCAGCGTGCCGTGGCGGTCGCCGCGCGGACGCCCAGGCCGGCGGTTCGTCCGCAGGCGCCGCAGCTGCGCGGGGCGGACCGGAGCGCGGAGGCCCGGCGGCGCAGCGTACTGGAGCAGTCGTTCGGGCAGCTTCCGGATCCGGCGGGCGTCTTCGCGGGCCGGCGGGCGGAGCTGACCCGGATCGCGCAGTGGGTGCAGGCGGCGCGCGCCAGCACGGAGACCCGGCCGGTGGTCGTGGTGCTGCACGGCGAGCCGGGTGTCGGGCGTACGGCTCTGGCCCTGCGGGCGGCGCACGGGCTGCGGGACCAGTTCCGGGGCGCGTGCGTGGTGGACCTGCGCGGCGGCCGGCCCGCCGGGGAGGCGCCCGGGGACGGGGCCGGGGAGACGCCGCTGTCGACGCGGGAGGCACTGCTCCACCTGCTGAACCGGCTGGGCGCGCCGCGCGAGCAGCTGCTGTTCCGGGAAGGTGCTTCGGCGGAGCAGCAGGTGCGGCGGCTGGGCGAGCTGTACCACCAGTACCTCCAGGGGCTTGCGGTGACGGTGGTGCTGGACGACGCGGTGGACGCGGCGCAGGTCCGGATGCTGGTTCCGGAGCGCTCCGAGAGCCTGGTGCTGGTGACGGCGCGGGAGCCGCTGGAGCTGCCGGCGGATCTGACGGCGTGGGTCTACCAGCTGCCGGTCGAACGGCTGGCACCGGCGGAGGCTGCCGAACTGGTCCGGGCCGCCGCGCCGCGGCCCGGCTCGGACACCGGGACAGCGGGCGGGGCCGACACCCGGACAACGGCCGGGCCGGCGGGCGCGGCGGGCGCGGCGGGCACTCCGGAAGCCGTGGACGCCGTGGACGCGGTGGTGGAGCTGAGCGGGGGCCTGCCGCTCGCCCTGCGGATGCTGGCTCCGCTGGCGCGCGCGGGCCGGATACCCGACGGCGCAGCGGCCGCCGGCCCCGGGGCGCACCCGGTGGAGCGCGCGCTGCACGCGGCCGACGCCCGGCTGGCGGAACCGGCCCGGCTGCTGCTGCGGCGGCTGCCGCTGGCCGGGCGGGCCTCCCTCGGCGGTGCGGCCGCGGCCGCGCTGGCGGACGTACCGGAGCAGGTCGCGCTGCGCCTGCTGGAGGAGCTGTGGGAGGCCGGGCTGATCGAGCGGGTGCGCGGCCAGCGGTTCCGCATGCACGACGCGGTGCGCGCGTACGCGGCGGCGCGCCTCGCGGCGGACGAGGACCGGGCGCGGGCGACGGCGGCGCACGAGCGGCTGATCCGCACCTACGCGCAGCTCGCCGACTCCGTGATCCGGATGGTCGACGGGAAGATGTCCACGCGGGCGAACCACTTCGGCGGGCACGGTTTCACCTCGCTGGACGCGGCGCTGCGCTGGCTGGACGACGAGTCGAGCTTCATCACCGCGGCGCTGCGGCATTCGGAGGGCGTGGACCAGCAGGCCGTGCTGGATCTGCTGGGGGCGCTGTGCGACTTCTGCCTGCTGCGCGGGGACCTGTACCGGCTCGGTGAGATCGACGAGCTGACCCAGGCGGTGGCCGCGGCGGCGGCCGGCAATCCCGGGGGCCAGGGGCGGATGGTGCGCTCGGTGCAGTGGCGTACGGGCATCGCGGCGCGCCAGCTCGGCGAACTGGACAAGGCGCGCACGACGCTGACCTCGGTGGTGGACCAGTACAAGGAGGCGCATCAGGAGGCGGGGGCGGCGATGGCACTGGTCTCGCTCGGCATCACCCTGCACCACCAGGGGAACCTGCCGGAGGCCGCGGCCCGGCTCCGGGAGGCGCTGGCGGTGCAGGAGCCGCCCGAGCTGGCGGGTGACCGGGCGTGGGGGCTGCACGCGCTGGCCGCGGTGGAGCGCGACCTCGCCCGCCTCGGGGAGGCGATGGCGCTGCTGGAGCGGTCCTTGGCCCTGCACCGGGAGAGCGAGAGCGTGCACGGCGAGGCCTGGGCGCACTTCCAGCTGGGCCAGGTGCACCTGCGGCTCGGCGATGTGCCGCGGGCGGAGGAGGAGCTGCGGCTGGCGCTCGGCTTGTACGGCCGTACGCGCGACGACCGCGGCCAGGCGTGGGCGCTGACCCAGCTGGGCCGGGCCCGCGTGCTGGACGGGGATCCGGGGCCGGCGGTGGAGCGGCTGCGGGAGGCGCTGGGCCGCCACCGGGACGCGGAGGACGCGCGCGGCGAGGCGTGGACGCTGTACTACCTGGGCCACGCGCTGGAGGAGGGCGGCGAGCGGGACCAGGCGGTACGGGAGCTGGAGCGGGCCCGCACGATGTTCTCGCGGATGCGGGACGTGTACGGGCTGGCGCACGCCCGCCACCACTCGGGGCGGGTCACCCGCGACCAGCGGGCGGCGCAGACGGGGAACCTGAAGAACTCGGGCTTCGCGCGTCAGCTGCTCGTGGACGCGCGGGCGGACTTCCGGCGGATCGGGGTGGCGCACGGCGAGGCCTGGACGTGCCTGGAGCTGGCGGTGGTGGACGCCGGCAACGGCCGGATCTCGCAGGCGCTCGGCCTGTGCGAGGAGGCGGTGCGGCTGTTCATCTCGTACGGGGACCGGCGCGGGGAGGACTGGGCCCGCTTCCTGCGGTGCACGCTGCTGCCGTACGCCGTCCCGGGCGCCCCCGAGGAGGCGCGGGCGGAGCTGGCCCGGCTGGTCGCGGCCCCGCATCCGGCGCGGGACGGGCGGCTCGCGGACTGCCTGGAGACGTACGGGGTGATCCTGGGCCGCGGCGTGGACCCGGCGGAGGGCTGGCAGGCGTGGCGGCTCGGCCTGGTCCCGAATCTGCCCGCCCGGGAGATCATGGGCGTACCGGTGCCGGCTCCGCCGGTGTGACCCCGCTCGCGCGGCGCGTCCGGCTGCGGCCGGTCACAGCCGCGCGCGTCGAGCGCCGCCCCGGCCCGGCGCACGCGTCGGGGCGGGGCGGCGCTCACGCGGAGGTTCTCAGGTGGTCCGCTCGGGCGCGGCGCCGGCCGCCGCCCGCTCCGGGGTCTCCTCGAAGTTCACCCGGCCCACGTGCCGGCTCATCGACTTCATCAGGGCCCACACCCCGAGGGCGAGGGCCGCGAACACGATGAAGCCCAAGATCCCGGGGGTCACCTTGTTCTTGTCGAAGGTGTCGGCCGCAAGGGGAAGGACCTGGGTCAGTGCTGCTTGCGTAGCGCTCATAGCTACGCATTCTCCCGGATGCCCGCGAAGAGGTCGGACTCGGGGAGGGAAGTGTCGACGAGCGACTTCGCGAGCTCGTACTCCTCCGTCGGCCAGACCTCCCGCTGGATGTCCATCGGGACGCGGAACCAGCCGCCGTCGGGGTCGATCTGCGTGGCGTGCGCGATGAGTGCCTTGTCACGGATCTCGAAGAAGTCCGCGCAGGGCACGTGCGTGGTCAGCGTGCGCTCCTTGCGCTCGAACTCCTTCCAGCGGTCGAGCCACTCCCCGTACGGGGACTCCAGGCCGCGCGCGAGCAGCGCCTCGTGCAGGGCGATGGTGCGCGGCTTGTTGAAGCCCTGGTTGTAGTAGAGCTTCTGCGGCTGGTACGCCGGGCCGAACTCGGCCTCCGGGTACTTCTCCGTGTCGGCCGCGCCGTCGAAGGCCACCATCGAGATCTTGTGGGTCATGATGTGGTCGGGGTGCGGGTAGCCGCCGTTCTCGTCGTACGTGGTGATGACCTGCGGCCGGAAGGCGCGGATCTTCTTCACGAGGCGCCCGGCCGCCTCGTCCACGTCCTCCAGGGCGAAGCAGCCCTGGGGCAGCGGGGGCAGCGGGTCGCCCTCCGGGAGGCCGGAGTCGACGTAACCCAGCCATTCCTGCTGGACGCCGAGGATCTCGCGCGCCTCGTCCATCTCCCGCGCGCGGACCTCGTGGATGTTCTCCTCGATGTACTTGTCGCCCTGGAGCTTGGGGTTCAGGATCGAGCCGCGCTCGCCGCCGGTGCAGGTCACGACGAGCACGGGCACCCCCTCGGACACGTACTTGGCCATGGTGGCCGCGCCCTTGCTCGACTCGTCGTCGGGGTGGGCGTGGACGGCCATCAGTCGAAGCTGCTCGGTCAAGACAGGATCCTCTGTGATTCGTCGGGGCGGCGGCTTCTATAGTGACCGAATCGGGGGACGGAAAATTCCTGGGGCCCTCCCGCACGGGACCGGCCCCGCCCTCTCGGAAGGAACGATCGATGAGCACGGTGCGCGAGGGCCTGCCCGAGGGCCGCTACGGCCGGTCGGCGGACGAGCGTGCGGACCGGAAGCTCAAGATCGTCGGAGCGGTGCTGGGCGCCGTCCTGCTGGCTGTGGTGGGCTGGATCGGCTGGGGCTACGTCACGAGCCAGAGCGTCAGCGCCGAGGTGATCAAGTTCCAGGTGGTCTCGGACACCGAGGTGCAGGTGCACCTGGAGGTGCGCAAGGAGGCCTCCGTCACCGGTGTCTGCACGCTGAGCTCCCAGGACAAGGACCACGGCGAGGTGGGCCGGGCCGACTTCACCTTCGCGCAGCCCGACTCGCGGGTGGACGAGGTCGTCTCGCTGAAGACAATGGGCCGCGCCGCGACGGCCGAGCTGATCGGCTGCCAGCCTGCGCCGTGAGCGGCGGGCGGGCACATCGGGGCCCGGCGGCTCACGTCGGAAGGCAGCGGCCGGCATCGGGAGGCGGCGGCCGGGGCATGCTCGAACTGCGGAAGCCCCGCCACCGGCCCTGTGACAGGGGCCGCCGTGACGCGGCCCGCACCCGATCGGCGGCTGGGGTCCTCCCCCTTTTCTTCCCGAATTGTTAGGCTCGTGGTTTCGTCCGCCGCTGGCGGCCTAGTAGTCCCCTGTACCGACGAGGAGCACCCGTGACCCAGACGAGCGAAAGCGTCACCTGGCTGACCCAGGCGGCGTACGACCAGCTGAAGGCGGAGCTGGACTACCTCTCTGGTCCCGCACGCACGGAGATCGCCACGAAGATCGCAGCCGCCCGCGAGGAGGGCGACCTGCGTGAGAACGGCGGTTACCACGCGGCCAAGGAGGAGCAGGGCAAGCAGGAGCTCCGCGTGCGTCAGCTGACCCAGCTCCTGGAGAACGCCAAGGTGGGCACCGCGCCCGCCTCCGACGGCGTGGTCGCTCCCGGCACGCTCGTCAAGATCGCCTTCGATGGCGACGAGGACGACACGATGGAGTTCCTGCTGGCCTCCCGCGAGTACGCCTCCTCGGACTTCGAGACCTACTCCCCCCAGTCGCCGCTGGGTACGGGCGTGATGGGCAAGGCGATCGGCGAGGACGCGCAGTACGAGCTCCCGAACGGCAAGAAGGCGTCGGTCAAGATCCTCGACGTCAAGCCCTTCACCGGCTGATCACCCCCCTTCCCGCTGCACGCTTTCCCGCACGATGCCCGGCCGGGTCCTCCCGGCCGGGCATCGTCGTACGTGCTGCTGTGCGGGCGGTACGCACTGGCCGTACGGCTGCTCGCGCTGGGCCGCGTGCGCGCGGCTAAGCGGTCGCCGAGCGGTACTTGCGCACGGCGAGGGTCCGGAAGACCGCGATGATCAGCAGCGACCACAGGACGGACGCGAGGACCGGGTGCTGCATCGGCCAGGCCTCCGGGACCGGGTACCCCGCCGGGAGGTTGCCGAACAGCTCGCGGGCCGCCTGGACGGTGGCGCTGAAGGGGTTCCACTCCGCGATGTGCCGCAGGAAGGCCGGCATGTTCTGGGAGGGGACGAAGGCGTTCGAGATGAACGTCAGCGGGAAGAGCCAGATCAGGCCGCCCGATGTGGCCGCCTCGGGGGTACGCACCGACAGGCCGATCAGTGCGCCGATCCAGGAGAAGGCGTAGCCGAGCAGGAGCAGCAGGCCGAAACCGGCGAGCACCTTGCCGAGGTTCTCGTGGGTCCGCCAGCCCACGATCAGGGCCACCGCCGCGAGGACGACCACGGTGAGCGCGGTCTGCACGAGGTCGGCGAGCGTGCGGCCGGTCAGGACCGCGCCGCGGGCCATCGGCAGTGAGCGGAAGCGGTCGATCAGGCCCTTGTGCATATCGTCGGCGATGCCCGCGCCCGCGCCGGCCGTGGCGAAGGTGACGGTCTGGGCGAAGATGCCCGCCATCAGGAACTCGCGGTAGGCGGCGGGCGAGGTGCTGCCGCCGACGCTGATCGATCCGCCGAAGACGTAGCTGAACAGCACGACGAACATCACCGGCTGGATCACGCCGAAGATGATCATCTCGGGGATGCGGGACATGCGGATCAAGTTCCGCTTGGCCATCACCAGGGAGTCGTTGACGCCCTGGACGAGGCCGCCGCGGGGGCGGGGTGCCGTGAGCTCCGGGGTCGGGGAGGTGATGGTCACTTCACCGCTTCCTTCCGCGCCTTGGGGCCCTTGGACCTGTCCCTGGACTTGTCTTTGGAGTTGTCCTTGAAGTTGTCCTTGGAGGGGCCGGCGTCGCCGTCCGCCGTCCCGTCGTCCTCCTCGGCCGCGCGTTCGGCCGCGTGCCCGGTCAGGGAGATGAACACGTCGTCGAGCGTGGGGCGGCGCAGGCCGATGTCGTCGATCTCGATGCCCCGGCCGTCGAGCTCGCGGATGACCTCGGCGAGCAGCTTCGCGCCGCCCGACACGGGCACGGTCAGCTTGCGGGTGTGTTCCTCCACCGTGGTCTCGCCCTTGCCGAAGCCGGCGAGCACCTCCCGCGCGGTGGCTATGTGCCCGCGCTCGTGCACGACGACCTCCACGCGCTCGCCGCCCGTGCGGGCCTTGAGCTGGTCGGAGGTGCCGCGGGCGATGACCTTGCCGTGGTCGACCACGCAGATGTCGTGCGCGAGGTGGTCGGCCTCCTCCAGGTACTGGGTGGTCAGCAGCAGGGTGGTGCCGCCAGCCACCAGTTCCTGGATGATCCCCCACAGCTGCTGACGGTTGCGCGGGTCGAGTCCGGTGGTCGGCTCGTCCATGAACATCACCGGCGGGCTGACGACCAGGGCGGCCGCGAGGTCGAGACGTCTGCGCATGCCGCCGGAGTACGTCTTCGCGGTGCGGTCGGCGGCGTCGCCGAGGTTGAAGCGCTCCAGCAGTTCTTCGGCGCGGGCCTTCGCGGCCCTGGCCTTCATCTGGTAGAGCTGGCCGACCATCTGGAGGTTCTCGCGGCCGGTCAGGTACTCGTCCACGGCCGCGAACTGGCCGGACAGCCCGATGGCGCGGCGGACCTCGTTGGGGTGCTTGAGTACGTCGATCCCCGCGACGACGGCCTTGCCGCTGTCGGGCTGGAGGAGCGTGGTCAGGACGCGCACGGCCGTGGTCTTGCCCGCGCCGTTAGGGCCGAGCAGGCCCAGGACGGTGCCTTCGGGGACATCGAGGTCCACGCCGTCCAGAGCCCGTACATCACCGAAGGTCTTGACCAGGCCTTCGGCGTAGATGGCGCCTGGCATAGGGATTCTCCCAGTGTGAAGCGGGTGTTTCCTCAGGGAATGCTAGGGGGGCGGGGCTGTTCCCGCCCGGCCGAACGGGGGATTCGCCGCCGCCCGGGCGCAGGGCCGTCGCGGGACTGTGCGCGACCGTCGCGTCCACATCTCGGATATCGCGGACCGCTGGCTGACGGCCTTGAGTTCATGGCCTTGAGCTCATGGCCCTGGAGCTCATGGACTTCAGCTCATGACCTTGTACCCCGCGCTGTGCAGCGACCGCGCCACCTCGGCGCAGTGCTCCGGGCCCTTCGTCTCCAGGTGCAGCTCCACCTCCACCTCCGTGAGCCCGAGCCGCGGGTCGGTCCGCACGTGGCTCACGTCCAATACGTTCGCATCCACCACTGACAACACGGCCAGCAGTCCGGCCAGGGCCCCCGGCCGGTCGGCGACGCGCAGCCGCAGCGACAGGTACCGGCCCGCCGCCGCCATGCCGTGCCGCAGGATCCGCTGGAGCAGCAGCGGGTCGACGTTGCCGCCGGAAAGGATGGCGACCACCGGGCCGCCCCCGTACAGCTCGGGCTCGCTCAGCAGGGCCGCGACCGGGCTGCACCCGGCCGGCTCGACCACCATCTTGGCCCGCTCCAGGCACAGCAGCAGGGCGCTGGAGAGGGCGTCCTCGGAGACCGTGCGCACGCCGTCGAGGAGTTCGGCGATGATGTTGAAGGGGATGTCTCCGGGGCGCCCCACCCTGATGCCGTCCGCCATGGTGGTCGGGTTGTCGACCGACACCGGGTGTCCGGCTTTGAGCGAGGGCGGGTAGGCGGCCGCGCCCGCCGCCTGCACCCCGATGATCCGTACGTCCGGCCGCAGCGCCTTCACCGCCACCGCGACACCGGCCGCGAGGCCTCCGCCGCCGATGCCGACGAGGATGGTCCGCACCTCGGGGCACTGCTCCAGGATCTCCAGACCCACCGTGCCCTGGCCGGCGATGATGTCGCGGTGGTCGAAGGGGTGGATGAACACCGCGCCGGTGCGGTCCGCGTACTCCCGGGCCGCGGCGAAGGTCTCGTCCACGACCTGTCCGTGCAGGCGCACCTCGGCGCCGTACTCCTGGGTCGCGGCGACCTTCGGCAGCGGCGCCCCGAGGGGCATGAACACCGTCGAGCGGACCCCGAGGAGGGAGGAGGCCAGCGCCACGCCCTGCGCGTGGTTGCCCGCGCTGGCGGCCACGACACCGGCGGCCCGCTGCTCGGGGCGCAGGCCCGCGATGCGTACGTAGGCGCCCCGGAGCTTGAAGGAGCCGGTGCGCTGGAGGTTCTCGCACTTGAAGTGGACCGGGGAGCCCGTGAGCGAGGAGAGGTGCCGACTGCCCTCCATCGCGGTGACCCGGGAGACACCGGACAGCATTTTCTGAGCCCCCCGGACGTCGTCGAGGATGACCTGCGGTACGGGCGGGGGCACGCGGTAGTTCATGCGGCCAGTCTCGCAGCCCGCCCGGGGCCCGGCTTTGGACCGCCCAAGGGGTGAAATCCGGCCATCCGGGACAGCCCCGGGAGGGCGGTGCCCATGGGCCGTACCAGTTCTCGCACGAGCCGTACGGGCCGCACCACGGCCGCGTACTCTGTCCCCGTCCTTGTCGGCCCCACGCGAAGAGAGCCCACGGCCATGCCTTCCACCCCGGCCAATTCCGATCTGCCCTCGGCGGCCGAAGCGTCCTCCGGAGCCGGTCTCCTCGACGCGCTCCAGCACCAGGTGGCGGTCTTCGCCCGCCGCGCCGAACAGACCCGCCTCGGCGGTGTCGGCCAGGTCCGCAACTCGATGGACCGCGCCGCCTACCTGCTGCTCAACCGGCTCGACCTGGAAGGCCCGATGGGCGTCAAGGCGCTCGCGTGCGGCATGGGCATCGACTCCTCCACCGTCACCCGGCAGGTCGCGCCGCTGGTCGACAGCGGTCTGGTCAAGCGGACCTCGCACCCGGAGGACGGCCGGGCGGTGGTGCTCGCGCTGTCTCCGCGCGGGCTGGCGCGGCTGGAGGAGGTCCGCTCCTCGCGGCGGGAGCTGATGGCACGGGTGACGGAGGGCTGGACCCCGGAGGAGCGCGAGGCCTTCACCACGCTGCTGACGCGTTTCAACCTCTCGCTGTCGGAACTGATGTCGTCGGTCACCGAGGCGGGTCCGGCGTCCTGAACCGCGTCCGATCCGGGTGGGGCCGGGCGCTGGCCCCGGCTCGGGCCCGGCTCTGAGCGAGGTCCGTCCGACCCCTTGACCGGGGTGGTCCCGCGGCCCGCACTATGTGGGCTGTGGAGGACCACAGACCGGGGATCTCGGCGCCCTACGCGGAGTTCGAGGCCTTCGTCGCGGGCGCGGCGGGGCGGCTGCTGCGCGTCGCGGTCCTGCTGACGGCCGAACCAGAGGCCGAGGCCGGCGCCGCGCGCCGGCTGCTGGCGGGCGCGCTGGCCCGTACGTACGCGGACTGGCGGCGCCTGCGCGGTGACGACCCGTACGACTTCACCCGCCAGGAGCTGTGCGCCGCCTTCGCCCGGACCGGCTGGCGCCACCACGGAGGCGTCGGCATCCTGGGGCGGCTCGGCCCGCTGGAGCGGCTCGTCCTCGTGCTGCGGGTCTACGAGGGCGTCGCGGAGGAGGTCACGGCCGCGCAGCTCGGGCTGCCGGTCGAGCGGGTACGGGTGCTGTGCAATCGGGCCGTCGCCGCGCTGAGGTCCCGGGAGGCGGCGTGAGCGGCCTCCCCGACCGTAAGGAAGCCCAGGTCAGGCGGCTGCTGGAGGGCCCGTACCCGGCGGTCCCGGCCGGGTTGGCGGCGGGCGCGGCCGCGCGCGGGGACCGCCTGCTGCGCCGCCGGCGGGCGCTGCGCCGCATCGGCTGGGCCGTGCTGGTCGCGGCGGCGGTGGCCTTCACGGTGTGGGCCTGCCTGACCCGGCCCTGGGCCCCGCCGCCGACCGGGATCTCACCGCCGCTGGAGGGCTGGTGACACCGCCGCCGGGGGCGGGCTACGCGTAACGGCGTCGGCGGCGGCGCGTACCCCGGCCGGGGCTCCGGCCCCCGGCCCTGGCGGCCCGGCCCCGGCGGCGCGGGAGGAGCGGGGCCGGCGGCGCGGGACGGCGCCACCGCACCCAGCCAGCCGCCGTATCCCGTAGGGGCCCACGAAGCGTCGGGCGCCGCCTGGGCCGGAAGCCGGCCGGGCCCGGCCCGGGCGGAATCGGCCAAGTTCCCGGCCACGCCCCGCCGTGAAGGTCCCTCCGTGAAGGTCCCTCCTGGCCGGGAGCTCCTTCTCCTACACGGCCTAGCCGAGCGCCTGCGTCAGGTCCGCCAGCAGGTCGTCGATGTTCTCGATGCCCACCGACAGCCGCACCAGATCCCCGGGGACCTCCAGCAGCGAGCCCGCCACCGACGCGTGCGTCATCCGGCCGGGGTGCTCGATGAGGGACTCCACACCGCCCAGGGACTCGCCCAGCGTGAACAGCTTCGCGCGGTCGCAGACGGCGACCGCCGCCTCCTCTCCGCCGGTGACCTGGAAGGAGATCATCCCGCCGAAGGACCGCATCTGCTTCGCCGCGACCTCGTGCCCCGGGTGCTCCGGCAGACCCGGGTACAGGACGCGGGTGACCTTCGGGTGGCGCGTCAGGAGCTCGGCGACCTTCGTCGCGTTCTCCGAGTGCCGGTCCATGCGGACGGCCAGCGTCTTGATGCCGCGCAGCACGATCCACGAGTCGAAGGGCCCGGCCACCGCGCCCATCGCGTTCTGGTGGTAGGCCAGCTCCTCGCCCAGCGCCGCGTCGGCGGTGACGAGCGCGCCCCCGACCACGTCGGAGTGGCCGCCCATGTACTTCGTCAGCGAGTGCACGACGACGTCGGCTCCGAGCGCCAGCGGCTGCTGGAGGTACGGGGAGGCGAAGGTGTTGTCCACGACCAGCTTGGCGCCGGCCGTCCGCGCGATGTCGGCGACGACCGCGATGTCGGTGATGCCGAGCAGCGGGTTGGAGGGCGTCTCGACCCAGATCATCTTGGTCTTCGGGGTCAGGGCGGCCCGTACGGACTGCGCGTCCGAGGTGTCGGCCACCGACCACTCCACGCCCCAGCGGGAGACGACCTTCGCGAAGAGGCGGAAGGTTCCGCCATAGGCGTCGTTCGGGATGACCACGTGGTCGCCGGGGGAGAGCAGCGTACGCAGCAGGCAGTCCTCGGCGGCGAGCCCGGACGCGAAGGCGAGCCCGCGCCGGCCGCCCTCCAGCGCCGCGAGGTTCTCCTCCAGCGCGGTCCGGGTCGGGTTCCCGCTGCGGCTGTACTCGTATCCGCCGCGCAGGCCGCCGACGCCGTCCTGCTTGTAGGTGGACACCTGGTAGATCGGCGGTACGACCGCGCCGGTCAGCGGGTCCGCCTTGTTGCCCGCGTGGATCGCGCGGGTCTCGAAGCTCTGGTGCTCGTGGCTGTCGTCGCTCATGGGGAAGAGCCTATGCCCCGTCCGGCCTCCATTCGCCTTGGGCCGGGTGCGTCTGGTTCGCTGGGTGGCATGGAGATTCTGTGGTTCCTGTTGACGATCGGCCTGCTCGTGGCCGTCATCGGTCCGTACGTACGGCGCAAGCGCGGCGGCATCCGTCTGGTCGCGCCGGGCAGCCCGGACGCGGCCGACCCGGCGAACTACGGATTCGCCCGCCAGGAGGAGCTCGACATCCGTCTGCCCGGGCCCGACCCGGACCTGCTGGACGCCCTCGACAACGTCCAGCGCACCGGGACCTGGCAGGCCGCTTCGCAACTGCTCGCCGGGACTCCGCGCGAGGGCGAGCTGCGCTGGCAGCGCGTACAGGCCTTCGGCGGGGCCGCGGCGCTTGAGCTGGTGCGGCAGCCGGGTGTGGGCGCGCAGTGGCTGAAGGCGTGGCGGCTTGAGGCGGAGAAGGACGCCGGGGGTGCGCAGGTGCACGCGGAGCTGCTGGTGCAGCAGGCGTGGCGGCAGTCGGGCGGGGTGGGGTCCACCGATCACCGGATCATCCTGGAGGAGGCGCGCGAGGCGTGCCGCAGGTCCGCGCTGCTGTCACCGGGCGATCCGGTCCCGTACATCACCGAGCTGGCGATCGCGCGGGCGCTGGCGTATCCGGAGGCGGAGTTCGACGCCCTCTGGGCGAAGATCATCGACCGGGCGCCGGAGCACATGGGCGCGCATCTGGCGGCGCTGCACTACTGGTGCGAGAAGTGGCACGGCTCGCGGGAGAAGGCGGACGCCTTCGCGCACGCGGCCGCGGCGCGCGCGCCGCGGGGTTCGCTGCTGGCGGCGCTGCCGCTGTTCGCGGTCTACGAGCACCTGCCCGAGGTCAATCTCGTGCAGAGCTTCTACCGCAGTGCGGTCGTGACGCGGGCCGTGGAGGGCGCGCTGTACGCGGTGCACTCGGCGCGGCCGGACGACCCGATGCTGGCCCACGTACGGCATCTGCTGCTGGTGTTCCTGGTGAACATGGAGCGCTGGGCGGAGGCGATGGAGCAGGTGCGTCACGTGGACGGCTACGTCGGCGCGCTGCCGTGGTCGACGGCGCCGGACCCGGCGGCGCAGTACGCGGTGTACCGGGCCCTGGCGGTGGCGGGGTACGAGGCGAACGGCGGCTCCCCGGCGACGCTGCCGCACTGACGGCGCGAAGCGGGCGGGGGCGGGGGCACGGACGGGGCACGGGCGGGGCGGGGCAGCGCGAGGACGGCGGGCCGGGGAATCATGGCCCGTCCCCGTCCGTTGTGCAGGACGACAAGGAGGCACTCATGTTCTCGTACCGCCGCACGCCCGAGCTCCCCAACCGCGAGGAGGCCCTGACGGGGCGCGCCGAGCCGCTCTTCGCGCTGCCGGACCGCCACACGGTGCTCGGCAACCCGCTGGCCGGCCCCTATCCGGCAGGTCTGGAAGTGGCGGACTTCGGGCTGGGCTGTTTCTGGGGCGCGGAGCGCAAGTTCTGGCAGACCCCCGGCGTGTGGACCACGCTGGCCGGCTACCAGGGCGGCTTCACGGAGAATCCGGCCTACGAGGAGGTCTGCTCGGGTCTGACCGGCCACACCGAGGTCGTCCGCGTGGTCTTCGACCCGTCGGTCGTCTCCTACGCGGCCCTGCTGAAGCTGTTCTGGGAGTCCCACGACCCGACGCAGGGCTTCCGCCAGGGCAACGACGTGGGCACCCAGTACCGCTCGGCGATCTACACCCACTCCCCCGCCCAGCACGCGACGGCGGAAGCCTCCCGCACGGCTTACGAGCAGGTCCTCACCGCCTCGGGCCACGGCCGGATCACCACGGCCGTCCTCCCGGCGTCCGAGCGCCCCTTCTGGCCGGCGGAGCCCTACCACCAGCAGTACCTGGACAAGAACCCGGGCGGCTACTGCGGCATCGGCGGCACGGGCGTCTCCTGCCCCATCGGCGTGGCGCCGGCGGAGTGAGCCGGCCCCGCCGGGCCGGGCCCAAGGCCGGGCGGCCGGGCCGTGATCGCGGGACGAGCCGGCGGTGAGCGTCCGAGGGCGGTGAGAAAGCGGACGGCGGGGAACCCCTCAGGGTCCCCCGCCGTCCGCCGGGCCGGGTCGTGCCGCACAGCGGGTGTCAGACGGCCGAGCCGGCCTTCCACTCCGCCCAGCTCATGTTCCAGCCGTTGAGGCCGTTGTCCGGCTTGATGGTCTTGTCCGGGGAGTTGACCACGGTCACGACATCGCCCACGAGGGAGTTGTCGAAGAACCAGGCGCCGGGCTTGTTCGGGTCGTTGGCGCCCTTGGCGTCGTCCAGGCCGACACAGCCGTGGCTCGTGTTGACGCTGCCGAAGATGGAGTCCGCACCCCAGTAGTTGCCGTGGATGAAGGTGCCGGAGGTCGACAGCCGCATCGCGTGCGGGACGTCCTTGATGTCGTACTCGCCCTTGCCGTCGTCGTCCGTGAAGCCGACGGTGGCGCCGTTCATCCGGGTCTCCTTGAACTTCTCGGAGATCACCATCTGGCCGTTGTACGTCGGGGTCTCCGGGGAGCCCGCCGAGATCGGGATGGTCCGCAGGACCGCGCCGTCCCGGGTGACCGTCATCTGCTTCGTCTTCGCGTCGACCGTGGAGACCTGGCTGCGGCCGATCTTGAAGGTGACGGTCTTGTTCTGAACGCCCTGGACGCCGGGAGCGCCCTGTACGCCTTCCAGCGCCAGCTTCAGCGTGACGGTGGAGTTCGCCGTCCAGTACTGCTCCGGGCGGAAGTCCAGCCGCTGCTGGCCGAACCAGTGGCCGACGACTTCCTGACCGCTGCTGGAGGACACCGTGATGGCCGACTGGACGGCCTTCTTGTCCTTGATCGGCTTGTTGAAGGTGATCGAGACCGGGTGACCCACGCCGACGGTCTGGCCCTCGTCCGGGATGAACGAGCCGACGAAGCTGTTCTCCGGTGAGACGGTGGTGAAGGACGCGTTCTCGTGGGCCTCGCGGCCCTCGGCGTCCTTGGCCGTCGCCGACAGCGCGTACTTCGTGGAGCGCTTCAGCGCGCCGTCGGGCTTCCAGCTCTTGCCGTCGGCGGCGATCTTTCCGGTCACGGCCGCGCCCTCGGAGCTCTTCAGCTCGACCTTGGTGAGCGTGCCGTCGGTGACGGCGACCCCGGCCGCGTCGTTCAGACCGACGTTGGTGGCGCCGTCCTTCGGCGTGATCGCTATTCGCGCCTTGGAGGTGTCCTTGGCCGCCGCCGCGTCGACCTCCGCCTGGGACTTGCTGGCCTCACCGTTGCCCTTCGGCTGCCCGCCGCCCCCGTCATTGCACGCCGAGAGCATCAGTACGCCACCGAGCACGGCGGATATGGCCACCAGGGACCTTCTCCGCCGCATGCTGTCCGTCCTCACACGCCACTCCATCGTTGCCGGATTCCCGGGGCTGCCGTCCCGGGGCTGGCCGGGCAGGGGGACGCGCCCCCTGCCTCACCCCGACAACGCGTTGACACCGGCGATCGGTTCCACATCCCGTTCGGATGTGGGCCACCCCACGGTCAGGCGCTGTCGGTCTTCTCTTCGAAGTCTCCATCTTCCTCGTCCAGGTCCCACTCCATGGACTCGGGGTCGTATTCGACGGGTTCGCTGCTCCAGGAGGCCTGGGCCAGCTCCACGCCGGGGATCTCCGCGACCAGGTCAGTGGGGTCGACCAGGTACGCCAGGGCCTCGGACTCGTCCTCCCGGACGGCGGACTCGGCGTGGCTGCGCTCCTCGTCCGGCATGAACTCGTCGGCCTTGATGTGGTCGAGTGCGGCGCCGGTGAGTGCCTCGGTATCCGGCACCTCAAGCACCAAATCCACCCGAAGCCGTACGTAACGTGATGTCTCAGAAGGGTTCATAGAACGGAGAGTAAGCCCGGGGAAGCCCGGACTTTCCCACGACCCGCCCCTTTCCGTAGCATCACCGCATCACCGCACACGGCCAATTCGCCGCTGCCGCAAGGGGGATCGCACCGTGTCCGCACGTCGACCGCTGCTCACCGCTCTCGGAGCGACCACCCTCCTCGCCGCGCTCTGGTTCGTCCCCTCCGCCAATGCCACGGCGCCCCCGCCCGCGGCCGGCCGTACGGCCGGGCCCGCGGGCGCGGACACGGCCGGATCGGACACGACGGGCGCGGACACCGCCGGGGCGCCCGCCCCGCAGGCCGCGCCCCTGCTGGCCGACAGCGGCTCCGTCGACACCACCCCCTACCTCCTGGGCACGCTCTGCCTGGGCCTGGGAGCCGGCTTCGTGACCTTCTCCGTACGCAGCTCCCGCGCCCTGTAGCAGGCTGGAAGGGCCGCCCCAGCGGCCCTTCCAGGTGGCCGGCCGGCGGTCAGGCGAGCGGGCCCGTCTCCGTTTCCACCGCGGCGACGAGAGCGCCCGTACGGACGAACGCGTCGGCGGCGGCCAGGTCGGGGGCGAGGAAACGATCCGGCCCGGGCCCCTGTACGCCCGCCGCCCGGGCCGCCGCGATGGCGGCCCTGCTGGCGGGGGCCGGGGTGAGTCCGTGGCGCAGCTCGATGGCGCGGGTGGCCGCGTACAGCTCGATGGCGATGATCCGGGTCAGGTTGTCCACGGCGGTGCGCAGCTTGCGCGCGGCCGACCAGCCCATGGAGACGTGGTCCTCCTGCATCGCGGAGGACGGGATCGAGTCGGCGGACGCCGGTACGGCGAGCCGCTTCATCTCGCTGACGAGGGCGGCCTGCGTGTACTGGGCGATCATCAGCCCGGAGTCCACCCCGGCGTCGTCCGCGAGGAACGGCGGCAGCCCGTGGGAGCGGTGGGAGTCGAGGAGCCGGTCGGTGCGCCGCTCGGTGATGGAGCCGAGGTCGGCGGCGGCGATGGCGAGGAAGTCCAGGACGTAGGCGACCGGGGCTCCGTGGAAGTTGCCGTTGGACTCGACGCGCCCGTCGGGCAGGACCACGGGATTGTCCACGGCGGCGGCCAGCTCGCGGGAGGCCACCAGGGCCGCGTGCGCCAGGGTGTCGCGGCCCGCGCCCGCGACCTGCGGGGCGCAGCGCACGGAGTAGGCGTCCTGCACGCGCGGGGCGGTCTCCTCCTGGTAGTGCCGGGTGAGCCCGGAGCCCTTGAGGACGGCGGCCATGTTGGCGGCGGAGGCGCCCTGGCCGGGGTGCGGCCGTATGGCGTGCAGCTCGGGGGCGAGCACCTTCTCGGTGCCGAGCAGCGCTTCCAGCGTGAGGGCCGCGGTGATGTCGGCGGAGGTGTACAGCATGCCGAGGTCGGCGAGGGCCATGATCAGCATGCCGAGCATGCCGTCGGTGCCGTTGAGGAGCGCGAGACCCTCCTTCTCGCGGAGCACCACCGGCTCGATGCCGGCTTCGGCGAGCAGTTCCGCGGCGGGCCGGACCACACCGTCGGGCCCCTCGGCGTCGCCCTCGCCCATGAGCGCCAGCGCGCAGTGGGACAGCGGCGCGAGGTCGCCGGAGCAGCCGAGGGAGCCGTACTCGTGCACGACGGGGGTGATCCCGGCGTTCAGTACGTCGGCCATGGTCTGCGCTACGGAGGGGCGCACGCCGGTGTGGCCGGAGGCGACGGTCTTCAGGCGCAGGAACATCAGGGCGCGCACCACCTCGCGCTCGACGCGCGGGCCCATCCCGGCGGCGTGCGAGCGGACGATGTTGCGCTGGAGCTGTACGCGCAGTTCCGGGCTGATGTGCCGGGAGGCGAGGGCGCCGAAGCCGGTGGACACCCCGTAGACGGGCTCGGGCTTGGCGGCGAGCGCGTCCACGATCTCGCGGGCGCGGCCGAGGGCGGCGAGCGCCTCGCCGGACAGCTCGACCCGCGCGTTGCCGCGGGCGACTGCGATGACGTCCTCGGCGGTGGTTCCGGACGGTCCCACCACGACAGTGTGCATATCCATATTCAGCACCCTACGGATTGAATCCCTTCATGTCACTAGCCAGTTCTGTCACGACCGAGCACCCCCGGACCCCTTACCCGGCGGTCACTTCCACCCATCCCGGCCGGCTGCCCGGCCGTCCACCCGCCCCACTTCCTCGCCCGTCCCATTCATCCGCCCCGTCCCGCTAGCCGCGACCGCGGAACCGCCGCCGCTCGCCCGGGGCCTCCTGCGCCGTCGTATCGGCCAGCCGCACCACGGCGGTGTCCCGCCCCGCCACGACGGGCTTCTCCGAGCGCGCGGCCTTGGCCTTGTACTGCGCCGCGTCGGCCAGCCGGAACAGCCGCCGGGAGGAGGTGACCGGCCCGATCGGGTCCCCGGTGGAGGCCACCCCGCAGGCCACTCCCTCCCCGAGCTCCAGCTCACCGGCCCGGGCGCACAGCTCCTCGCTGACCCGGACCACCTCGTCGGCGGTCGGACCGACGCCGACCAGGCAGAACTCATCGCCGCCCAGCCGCGCCACCAGCGAGCCGGGCAGCATGGCCCCGCAGAGGCTGAGCACCGACCCGAACCGCTCCAGCAGCCGGTCGCCCATGGCGTGCCCGAGGGTGTCGTTGACCTTCTTCAAGCCGTTCAGGTCGCAGACCGCGAGGCTGACGACGACGCCGGTCCGCCGGTGCTCCTCCAGCGCGTCGTCGAGCCGCAGGTCGACCGCCCGCCGGTTGGCCAGGCCGGTCAGCGGATCGGTGAAGGCGAGCCGGCGGGCCTCTTCCAGCCGCTCGTTCTGGGCGAGCCCGGCGGCGACCACGGCGGCCAGCACGGTCGCGAACTCGGCGTCGTCCTCGTCGAAGTCGGGCAGCCCCTCGTCCCGCGCGATGTACAACTCTCCCCAGGCCCGCCCGCTGAGCACGATGGGCGCGACCACGCACGTCCCGCGGCCGCGCCGGCGCAGGGCCTGCCCGCGCCGCCCGGGCCGGTCGCCGACGGCGCTCTCGACCCAGGCGTGCGGGCCGGCGCCGCCCACCCAGCGCTCGTGCAGGAAGTCGGCGATCTCGGGGAAGTCGTGCACGGGATAGGACTCGTCCTCGGGGAACTCCTCCTCCCCGGCCCGCCGCTCGCCCTCGTTCACGAGCACGCGCAGGCGCCCGCGCTCACGCTCCCAGGCGGAGATCGCGGCGAAGGAGGCGTCCATGGCCATCCGCGCGCCGCGCGCGGCCGCCCGCACACTGTCCCGCGGCGCGCACGCCGCGGCCATCGCCTGCGCCAGGCTCACCACGGCTCGTAGCCGCCCGTCGACTCCCATCACCCCAGGTTAGGGAGTTTCATCCGATTTGGTACCCGTGGGCGCCGCGCCACCCGGTCCCGCCGGGGCCCACCGTCCGGGGGTCCCCCGGACGGAGCCCGGGCAGGCCCGTACGAAGCCCGGAAGGCGACCGGAGGGCAGGAGGCCGAGCCAGGTCGCCCGACGCGGCGGTCCATACCCGCCCGATCCGTACGCGGCCGGTCCGTACGCGGCCGCACGGGCGCGGGCGCGGCCCCGGCAGGATCCGAAAGACATGCCCTACGGGTTACTGCCCCGGCCAGTTCGGCTTGCGCTTCTCGTTGAACGCCGCCACGCCCTCGGCCCGGTCGCCCGAGAAGGCCACCGTCCGCCAGGCCGCGTCCTCGATCTCCAGCCCGGCCGTCAGGTCCATCCCGTGCCCCAGCCGCAGCGCCCGCTTGGCGGCCCGCAGCCCCACGGGGGAGTTCGCCGCCATCCGGGACGCCAGGGCCAGCGCCTCGGCCGTGTCCCGCCCGGCGGGGACCACCGAGTCCACGAGGCCGAGCGCCAGCGCCTCGGCCGCCTCCACCCGCCGCGCCGTGAAGATCAGCTCGGCGGCCCGCGCCGCACCGACCCGGCGCGGCAGCAGCTGCGTACCGCCGCCGCCCGGGATCACGCCCACCGACACCTCCGGCAGGCCGACCACCGCCGTCTCGTCCGCGACGATCACGTCGCAGGCCAGTGCCAGTTCGAAACCACCGCCCAGGGCGAAGCCGTGCACCGCCGCGATCGTGGGCATCGGGAGCTCCAGTACGCCGCCGTAGGCGCCCCGCGTGGTCGGCCGCTGCCGTACCAGCTCGGCGTCCGACAGCGAGTTGCGCTCCTTGAGGTCCGCCCCGACGCAGAACGCCCGCTCGGCGGCGGAGGACAGCACCACCACGCGTACGGAAGCGTCCGCGGCCAGCTCCGCGCAGGCCGCCCCGATGGCGCGGGCCATCTGGGTCGAGACGGCGTTCATCGCCTTGGGGCGGTCCAGGACCAGCTCGGCGACCCCGTCCTCGTGGCGGCGTACGGCGACGAACTCGGACTCGGCTGACTGCGGCTGCACTGGCACAGGACCCTCCCGGTTAACGGACGTTATCCGGGGATCTTAGGTGTGCGGCGCGTGAGCAGCCAGGGTTCGACGACACCCAGCCCGCGTACGGGCCGCTGCCACATCGGCTGGAGCGCGAAACGGTAGGCCGCGCCCTCCTCGGGGGACGCCTCCGCCTCCTTCTCCGACACCGGCGCGGCCCCGGTGCGGCCCAGCTCCACGGCCATCGCACCGTCCACCAGCACCGCGTCCTTGGGCGCTATCGACGTCAGCCGGCTCGCCAGGTTCACCGTGGTCCCGAAGACGTCGCCCATCCGCGTGGTCACCGTGCCGAAGGCGATTCCGACCCGCAGCTCGGGCATCTGCGCGTCCGCCCCCATCGTCTCGATCAGCCGCAGGGCGATCTCCGCCGCCGTGGCCGCGTCGTCGGCCGCGTACAGCACCTCGTCGCCCAGCGTCTTGATCAGCCGGCCGCCGTGCGCGGCGACCAGGTCGGCCGCGGTGGTCTCGAAGGCCTCGACCAGCTCGCCGAGCTGCTCCTCCTCCAGGCGCCGCGTGAGGCGGGTGAAGCCCACCAGGTCCGCGAAGCCCACCGCGAGCCGCCGGTCGACCATCTCCTCGTCGTCGGCCACCTGCACGACCCGCCCGGTCGCGGCCGCCAGCTGGCGCCGCCACACGTAGACGAGGAACTCCTCCAGCTCCGGCAGCAGCAGCTCCACCAGCGGGTACGTGACCTCCGTACGGGTCATCCCCGCCTCCGGCGGCTCCGTCAGCCCCTCCAGGAAGGAGTCGATCTGCCATTCGGCCAGCCGCGCCGTGGTCTGCCCGGTGGACCGCGCCACCTGCACCGCCATCGGCTCGCTCAGCAGCCCCGCCTCCACCAGGCCGGCGAGCCGGCGCAGGGCGAGTACGTCCGCCTCCGTCAGGGCCTTGGCCTGGCCGATGTCCGCGAAGCCCATGGCCCGCCAGAAGCGGGAGGCGAGCTCCATGGAGACGCCGGCGCTGCGGGCCGCCTGGAAGGGGGTGTAGCGGCGCTCGGCGCCGAGGATCAGCTGCTCCAGCCGGATGGCGAGGGGATCCGCCGTCGGCTGGGCCGTGTGGTCCACCTCGTGGTGGGGTGTGTGCTGGTCACGCCCGATCGGGGTGGCCGCACCAGAACCGGAACCCCCGGCTCCGCCGGACGCGCTGGACGAAGGGTCGTCGACGGTCAAGGGCCGCCTCCTGTCCATTTCCGTGCGCACTGCCCTGCCGAACCGGTAGATCACCGCGTGGACCGCGATCGCCTAAACCATACGGCAGGTGTGCCGTAGCTCACTCCGCCGGGGCTCCGTCCCCGCCCCGTCCCCGCCCCCCGGACCAGGACCCGGACGAGGACCAGGACCGGGGGCGATCCGGCCCGGGGAGATCCGGCCCGGGCCGTCAGTGCACCGAGCGCAGGTGCACCACGTCACCGGCGCCCACCGCCTCGTGCTTCCCCTCCGCCGTACGGATCACCAGGCGGCCGTCCGCGTCGACCGCTTCGGCCGTTCCGGTGAGCGTGCGCCCGCCCGGCAGCTCCGCGCGGACGTGCCGGCCCAGGGTGGCGCAGCCGGCCGCGTAGGTCTGCTGGAGGCCGCTGGCCGCCGGATCACCGCCGGCCTCGCGCCAGTTCCCGTACCACTGCTCCAGGGAGCGCAGGACGGCCCTCAGCAGCGGATCCCGGTCGGTGACGGTGGCCTTGGCCAGCGCGAGGGAGCCGGCGGTCGGTACCGGCAGTTCCTCCTCGGTCAGGGAGACGTTGAGCCCGATCCCGATGACCACGCCCCCCGGCACCCGCTCGGCCAGGATGCCGCCCGCTTTGCGCTCCTCCCCCTCCACGCTCACCAGCAGGTCGTTGGGCCACTTGAGGGCGGTGTCCACGCCCGCCGCCCGGGACAGTCCGGTCGCGGTCGCCACCCCGGCCAGCAGCGTCAGCCACCCCCACCGCTCCTGCGGCACCGCCTCGCCCGGCTTGAGCAGGACGGAGAAGAACAGCCCGGACCGGGCGGGCGCGACCCAGCTGCGCTCCAGGCGGCCGCGCCCGGCGGTCTGCTCCTCCGCGACGAGCACGGCCCCCTCGGGCAGCTGCTCGGCCCGCGCCGCGAGGTCGGTGTTGGTGGAGCCGGTGGCCGCGACCACCTCCAGGGAGCTGTACAGCCCCCCTTCGGTGACGAGGGCCCGTTGAAGGGCCGCGACATTGAGCGGCGGCCGCTCCAGGCTCGTCCAACGACCGGCGGAAGCACCTGCTGAAGCACCTGCTGAGGCATCTGATGGCGTCATGCAACCCAGATTAGGTGTGTCAAACGCCGCACTGCCGAGCGCCATGCCCGCCGATACGCTACGCACCAGTAGCCAGCAGTAGTCATTTACTTGACCAGGCAGTTGACACCACGCAGGGAGCCGCGACCCCGATGTCACAACCGTCAGAGCCGATCGACATGCACACCACCGCGGGCAAGATCGCGGATCTGCAGCGCCGCATCGACGAAGCCACCCACGCCGGATCCTCGCGTGCCGTGGAGAAGCAGCACGCCAAGGGCAAGCTGACGGCGCGTGAGCGGGTGGCCCTGCTGCTGGACGAGGGCTCGTTCGTCGAGCTCGACGAGTTCGCCCGGCACCGCTCCACCAGTTTCGGGCTGGAGAAGACCCGCCCCTACGGGGACGGCGTCGTCACCGGCTACGGCACGGTGGACGGCCGCCCCGTCGCCGTGTTCTCGCAGGACTTCACCGTCTTCGGCGGGGCCCTCGGCGAGGTCTACGGCCAGAAGATCATCAAGGTGATGGACTTCGCGCTGAAGACCGGCTGCCCGGTCGTCGGGATCAACGACTCCGGCGGCGCCCGGATCCAGGAGGGCGTCAGCGCGCTCGGCATGTACGGCGAGATCTTCCGCCGCAACGTGCACGCCTCCGGCGTCATCCCGCAGATCAGCCTGGTCGTCGGGCCCTGCGCGGGCGGCGCGGTCTACTCCCCCGCCATCACCGACTTCACGGTCATGGTCGACCAGACCTCGCACATGTTCATCACCGGCCCCGACGTCATCAAGACGGTCACCGGCGAGGACGTGGGCTTCGAGGAGCTCGGCGGCGCCCGCACCCACAACGCCACCTCCGGCGTGGCGCACCACATGGCCGGGGACGAGAAGGACGCCATCGAGTACGTCAAGTCCCTGCTCTCGTACCTGCCGTCGAACAATCTTTCCGAGGCCCCGGCCTTCCCGGAGGAGGCGGACACCGCGGTCTGCGACGCCGACCGCGAGCTCGACGTACTGATCCCGGACAGCGCGAACCAGCCGTACGACATGCACACGGTGATCGAGCACGTCGTGGACGACGCGGAGTTCCTGGAGACGCAGTCGCTCTTCGCGCCGAACATCCTCACCGGTTTCGGCCGCGTGGAGGGCCACCCGGTGGGCATCGTCGCCAACCAGCCGATGCAGTTCGCCGGCTGCCTGGACATCGACGCCTCCGAGAAGGCTGCCCGGTTCGTCCGGACGTGTGACGCCTTCAACATCCCGGTGCTGACCTTCGTGGACGTACCGGGCTTCCTGCCGGGCACGGACCAGGAGTACAACGGGATCATCCGGCGGGGTGCGAAGCTGATCTACGCGTACGCCGAGGCCACCGTCCCCCTGATCACCGTGATCACCCGCAAGGCCTTCGGCGGGGCGTACGACGTGATGGGCTCCAAGCACCTCGGGGCGGACCTGAACCTGGCCTGGCCGACCGCGCAGATCGCCGTGATGGGCGCGCAGGGCGCCGTGAACATCCTGCACCGCAGGACCATCGCGGAGGCGGATGATGTGGAGGAGACCCGGGCGCGGCTCATCACCGAGTACGAGGACGCGTTGCTCAACCCGTACACGGCCGCCGAGCGCGGTTACATCGACGCGGTGGCCATGCCGTCCGAGACCCGGGCGCACGTGGTGAAGGGACTGCGGCAGCTGCGCACCAAGCGGGAGTCCCTGCCCCCCAAGAAGCACGGCAACATCCCCCTCTAGGCCCTCCAGGAGGACTCTGTGGTGATCAAGGTCGTCAAGGGCAACCCGACCCCGGAGGAGCTGGCCGCCGCACTGGCGGTGGTCCAAGCGCGTGCGGCGGTGCTGGCTTCGGCGCCGTCGGACGCGGCGCCGGTGGCGGACGAGTGGTCGACGCCGGCCCGGGTGGCACGGCGCAGGCTCCCGCAGCCGGGGCCGCGCGCCTGGGGGCGTACGTACTGGCCGGGCTAGGTCCGGCGGTACCGGCCTGGCCGGCCCGGCGCCGGCCGGGCCGGGCCGGGTGCGGACACTCCCAACATGACATGAACGGACGATGGCGCCTGAGTACGGGTACTCAGGCGCCGCGCCTGTCCCCCGGGCCAGGATCGGGGCATGCTCTGGTCCGATCCGAAAGACGAGCCGCCCGACGAGATGCGCGACGCGCAGGCGATGATCCGGCGGATGACGGTGGTGCTCGCCCTCGCCATGCTCGTGGTGGTCTACGTGCTGGGCGTGGGCCACTTCTGAGGGCTGCCCGAGCGGGGTCCGGGGCCGCCCCTACGATGGCCCCATGACCGCGAACCCTCTGCCCGAAAGCGGGCGCAAGCTCGTCCTGGCCTCCGCCTCCCCCGCCCGGCTGAACCTGCTGCGGCAGGCCGGGCTGGCCCCGCACGTGATCGTCAGCGGCTTCGACGAGGACACGCTGGACCACGACGACCCGGGCTCGCTCGCCCTGGCGCTGGCCGAGGCCAAGGCGGGGGTCGTGGCGGCCCTGGACGAGGCCGCGGGGGCGCTGGTGATCGGCTGCGACTCGGTGCTGGAGCTGGACGGCGAGGCACTGGGCAAGCCGGCGGACGCCGAGGAGGCCACCGCCCGCTGGAAGGCGATGCGCGGACGGGTTGGCGTACTGCGCACCGGGCACTGCGTGATCGACACGAGCAGCGGCCGTCAGGTGTCGGCGACGGCGTCCACGACGGTGCGGTTCGGTGAGCCGACGGACGCGGAGGTCGCGGCGTACGTGGCGAGCGGCGAGCCGCTGCACGTGGCGGGGGCCTTCACCCTGGACGGGCTGTCCGCGCCGTTCATCGACGGCATCGACGGGGATCCGGGCAACGTCATCGGACTGTCGCTGCCGCTGCTGCGCTCGCTGCTCCGCGAACTGGATGTATCGATCACAGACTTGTGGGTGTAAGCCCTCCGAGCGGAGGCGGTGCGTCCTTGCCGCCCGTCCGGGCGGCGTAGAGCGTCAGCGTCAGGACGAGGAGGCACAGGATCAGCATCAGCGCCGCGAAGACGGACCAGCCGAACAGGCCGACGGCGACGGCGCCGAGCAGGCCGTGGGTGACGGCGGCGGAGATGAGCAGGATCCGGGCGAAGCGGCCGGGGGCCCGGTCACGTAGCGCGGCGAGGGCGGCGCAGGCGGCGCACAGCAGGAGGAAGGCGCCCATGCCGGCGCCCATCCCGTACGTTGCCTTGGACATGACATCCGGATCGCTGCCCGCGATGGACATCGACTGGTTCTCCGTAGTCTTGCCCAGCACGACGTGGACGACGAGAACCGCCGCTTCCGCGACGAGCACGATCGCGGTCACCGCGGCCACGAGTCTGCGCAGCACCACGCCGGCCCACCCCCCACTCGTCCCAGTCGCCGGCGCCGTCACCGCACCGCGAAACGTCGCCGCCACAAGCCTGTTCGACGCCTGGAGGCTACTAACGGGTAAACGTGCGGACAAGGGGTCGGGGCCGCTTCGTTACCCGGAGGCCCCTGGACAGTGATCACGCAAAGAAACGCTGGGCCGTTCGTAGGGACTCGACAAAGAATCACCCGGGGCCGCTGACCGGGCGGACAGAGACCTCCGCATCGTCTCGGGGTTACTGTGCAGTCGGGGATCCCCCTGACCTGGGGCGCCACAAGGGCTTTCCAGACCTGAGCCGGACTCGGACCACGCTCCGTGTGGGCAAGCTCACCACTGGATAAGGGTCGAAAGGCCGTGTGGACTGTCCCTAAACTCAGCTTGTTTCAAGGAGGGAGCCATCGTGCGCAAGGTGCTCATCGCCAACCGTGGCGAAATCGCTGTCCGCGTTGCTCGGGCCTGCCGGGATGCCGGGATCGCGAGCGTAGCCGTCTACGCCGATCCGGACCGGGACGCCCTGCACGTCCGCGTGGCAGACGAGGCGTTCGCGTTGGGTGGTGACACCCCGGCCGCTAGCTATCTGGACATCTCCAAGGTCCTGCAGGCCGCAGCCGACTCCGGTGCGGACGCCGTCCACCCCGGATACGGCTTCCTGTCCGAGAACGCCGAATTCGCCCAGGCCGTCCTGGACGCGGGCCTGACCTGGATCGGCCCGCCCCCGCAGGCCATCCGCGACCTCGGCGACAAGGTCGCCGCCCGCCACATCGCCCAGCGCGCCGGCGCCCCGCTGGTCGCCGGCACCCCCGACCCGGTCTCGGGCGCGGAGGAGGTCGTGGCCTTCGCCAAGGAACACGGCCTGCCCATCGCGATCAAGGCCGCCTTCGGCGGCGGCGGCCGCGGCCTGAAGGTCGCCCGCACCCTCGAAGAGGTCCCCGAGCTGTACGACTCCGCCGTCCGCGAGGCCGTCGCCGCCTTCGGCCGCGGGGAATGCTTCGTCGAGCGCTACCTCGACAAGCCGCGCCACGTCGAAACCCAGTGCCTGGCCGACACCCACGGCAACGTCGTCGTCGTCTCCACCCGTGACTGCTCCCTGCAGCGCCGCCACCAAAAGCTCGTGGAAGAGGCCCCCGCCCCCTTCCTCACCCCGGCCCAGAACGAGCAGCTGTACGCCGCCTCCAAGGCCATCCTCAAGGAAGCCGGCTACGTCGGCGCCGGCACCGTGGAATTCCTCGTCGCCGCCGACGGCACGATCTCCTTCCTGGAGGTCAACACCCGCCTGCAGGTCGAGCACCCGGTCACCGAGGAAGTCTCCGGCATCGACCTCGTCCGGGAGATGTTCCGCATCGCCGACGGCGAGGCCCTCGGCTACGACGACCCCGTCCTGCGCGGCCACTCCATCGAGTTCCGCATCAACGGTGAGGACCCCGGCCGCGGCTTCCTCCCCGCCCCGGGCACCGTCACCCGCTTCGCCGCCCCCTCCGGCCCCGGCGTCCGACTCGACGCCGGCGTGGAGAGCGGCTCCGTCATCGGCCCCGCCTGGGACTCCCTGCTGGCCAAGCTGATCGTCACCGGCGCCACCCGCGAACAGGCCCTCCAGCGCGCCGCCCGCGCGCTGGCGGAGTTCGAGATCGAGGGCATGGCCACCGCCCTCCCCTTCCACCGCGCCGTCGTCACCGACCCCGCCTTCGCCCCCGCCGAGGGACCCTTCACGGTCCACACCCGCTGGATCGAAACCGAGTTCGTCAACGACATCCCGCCCTTCGCCGCCCCCGCCGCGCCGGACACCGAGGACGAGCCGGGCCGTGAGACGGTCGTGGTCGAGGTCGGCGGCAAGCGCCTGGAAGTGTCCCTGCCCTCCTCCCTGGGCATGACCCTCGCCCGCACCGCCGCCGCCGGCGGTGCCAAGCCCAAGCGCCGCGCTGCCAAGAAGTCCGGCCCCGCCGCCTCCGGCGACACCCTCACCTCCCCCATGCAGGGCACCATCGTCAAGGTCGCCGTCGAGGAGGGCCAGCAGGTCACCGAGGGCGAACTCGTCGTCGTCCTCGAAGCGATGAAGATGGAGCAGCCCCTCAACGCCCACCGCACCGGCACCATCGTCGGCCTCACCGCCGAAGTCGGCGCCTCCCTCACCTCCGGCGCCACCATCTGCGAGATCAAGGACTGATCCCCGGGCGGTCGTCCCACGACATCGGCCCCCAGGACCCGTTCGGGTCCTGGGGGCCGATGTCATGTGCGGGGCGGGCGCGACGCTCCTACCAGGCACGTCGAACTACTACGACGAGCAGACGCGTCGGCTCACGCGGACCGTCAACAGCCAGGAGAAGTCACCGGGCGCGATCAACGACACGACGTTCAACTACGACGCCGTCGGCAACATCCTCAAGATCAGCGACAAGGAGGGCGGCGCCGCCACTGCCGACGTGCAGTGCTTCGCGTACGACTACCTGCGGCGGATGAACGAGGCGTGGACGGCGACGGACGACTGCGCAGCTCAGCCGAATGCGTCCGGCCCCGGTTCCAAGCCCCAGGTCGGCGGCCCGAACCCGTAAACCCGTATTGGAACTCGTACAGCTTCGACGCGGCCGGCAACCGCACGAAGGAGATCCAGCACTCCCCCACCGGTGACCTCACCAAGGACGTCACCCGCGCCTACACCTACGGCACGCCCGGACAGGCCGCCGCCAACGGCCTGAAAAAGGTCGACACCACCGGACCGGGCGGTTCGCGCACCGAGTCGTACACGTACGACGCGGCGGGCAACACCAAGACCCGAACCATCCAGGGCGACACGCAGACCCTGGACTGGAACAGCACGGGCCAGTTGGAAAAGGTCACGAAGGGCACGGACTCAACCGGGTTCGTCTACGACGCCGGCGGCAACCGCCTGATCAAACGTGACAAGACCGGCACCACGCTGTACCTGCCGGGCACCGAGGTCAAGCTCACGGCGGCGGGCAAGCTGGAGAGCACGCGCTCCTACGCCCACCCGGCCGGCCCGACGATGGTCAAGACGGCCAAGGACGGCGTCATCACGACGTCGTACCTGATAGGCGACCAGAACGGCACGGGGACCACGGCGGTGGACGCCAGCACCTCGGCGGTCACCCGCCGCAAGTTCACCCCGTACGGCGAGGTGCGCGGCGCGGCCCCGTCCGTGTGGCCGGGCAAGAAGGGCTTCGTCGGCGGAGAGATCGACGAGTCCATTGGAACCGTCCATCTGGGCGCTCGTGAATATGACCCGGCAACGGGCCGGTTCCTGTCGGTCGACCCCATCGTCGACTACAGCGAGCCCAAACAGATGAACCCGTACGTCTACGCGAACAACTCGCCGGTGACGTTCAGCGACCCCAGCGGCCTGTCGATCGCACCTCCCACGATGCCGATCAAGGACTTCACGGAGGCCGAGGCGGCCTGGGCAAAGATGATCCAGGGCAAGAGCGCCCTGGACGTCGCGCTCGAAATCGCGATGGGCATCCTGAAGGACGCCTCGGGTTACAACGACATCCGCGACTGCCTCGGCGGCTCGTGGGGCGCCTGCGCCGGACTCGCCTTGGACGCGGCACTGCCCATGGCGGGGCGCGCCAAGCGGATACTCCATGCCCTGGAACGGGCCTGGGAGGCCTTCAACAGCTGGTCGCAGAAGCTCTCCTTGGCTCGCGACATCCTTCGGCGGGTCGAGCGCTACCAGCAGGCGATGGCGAAGTACGCCGAGGACCTGGCCGAGTGGAAGCGCCAGGTAGAGGAAGCCGCCGAACGCGCGAGAAAACTGGAGGAAGCCGCGGCGGCCCGAAGAGCCGCACAGGAGGCGGCGGCCGCGGCGGCGAAGAAGGCCGACGAGGCCAGGGCGACGGCGGCCCGGCAGGGCAAGGCCTCGGCGACGAAGTCCAAGAAGGCCGACAGCGACGGCAAGGCGTCGAAGTCCTCGCAGACGAAGAAGGGCGACGCCCCGAAGAAGTCGAACAAGGCCTCCGACGGCGGCGGTCAGGACGACTCCGAAAGCGGCGCGGGCGCTGCGAAGTCCAAGAACTCCGGCACTTCCCCGGGCTGTGAGAACAACAGCTTCCTACCCGGTACGAAGGTCCTGATGGCGGACGGCAGCACCAAGCCGATCGAGGACGTCAAGATCGGTGACAGCGTCCGGGCCGCCGACCCGCAGACCGGCGAGGCCGGTGCCGAGACGGTCGCGGGCGAGATCATCGGGCACGGTGACAAGAAGCTGGTCCAGGTCACCATCGGCATCGACGGTGACAGGGGAACCGCTGAGGCCTCGGGCACCGCGACCGCCGGCCACCCCTTCTGGGTCGAGGAACTCGGCGAGTGGGTCGACGCGACGGACCTCGACACGGGCGAGTGGCTCAAGACCGGCTCCGGCGCGTACGTCCAGATAGCCGCGGTCAAACGGTGGATGGCCCCCTCCACCACGGTCCACAATCTGACCGTCGGCAACCTCCACACCTACTACGTGCTGGCGGAGGACACCCCGGTCCTCGTCCACAACAACAACTGCCGAACGGCGTCGCAGTACAAGGACACGACCGAAGCCAAGGCCCGCATGCGGAACGTAACCACGGATGTGGGCCCCATGGAGTTCGCGGCGAATCTCGAAGCAAGCGGGTGGACTGGCATCGACAGGAGTCCAACCACGATCGAGATCGTGAAGGACGGGTCACAGTATTTCCTTCGGGCGAAGGCCAAGAGCGTTGACGGGTGGACGGCGGACTTCAAGATGCCGCACGAGAAGAAGGCCGACCTCAAGATCAGGTTGGGTGACGACTAGTGACGGATGGAGGCTCGACCTCGATCGATCGCAACGGGTATCTGACAGTCCGATCCCATGGCGCAGCCACCTTCGACCTTGCGGCCAGGCTGCCCGGCCAGGTCTTCAAGGAGATCGCGGGGGACACGCTCTTCAGTGAGTTCGATGCGGTCTTCGACCCGGAATTCTGGCCGGCGCTCTGCGCGATGGCGCGGTGGCACGGCGACGAACATGTCGAACTGCTGGTCCTCTCGCCGGACTGCGATACGTACTACCTTCCGGAACACGGGGTGTACCCGGCCGTGTCCCTGTCCGTCGATGCCAGCGTGGACGACTACTGGGCCGCGATCGGTCACGAGCCGGGTGGCGAGGACATCATGGGAACGATCGCCATCTCGGCGGACGTCATCACCGTCACCGGTGCTTTCGGGAAATGGGGGTGCTGGGGCGAAAGGGATTGCGAGGTCGCCGTATTCCGCGGCTTCCCCAGCCCGGCGGCACGCGATGAATGGCGCGAACGGTTCGGGCCCGTCCTTGAGGTGTCTGAGGCATTGGACTCCTACCTCGCGCAGGCCTACTGGCGTAACGGCCTCCCGGACGGATACGCCGCGACGCTGACCGCGAACTACGGCCCCTCGGGAGGCGAACGACCGTAACGACACGAAGGGCCCCGTCGGAATTCCGACGGGGCCCTTCGCATGCGTGGCCCGCTCTCAGCGCCGGCGGAGGTCCGCCACGCGGGCTCGTTCGCCGCCCGGCTGGTCCGGGAGGGCGCCCGCGCTGCGGAGCGGAGGGCCGCCGCGGCGTTGCACCGGCAGCGGCGAGTCCCGGCGGGGGCGGCGGCCCTGCATGCCGTCCACCTGGCCGGAGGCGGACGGGCCGCCCGCCACCGTGATCTGCACGCCCTGGTCGGCCAGCGCCTGGAGCTCCGTCGCCGCCCGGTCGTCGTGCGGCGGCGGTTCGTCCGTGACCAGGCGGGTCATGACGTCGGTCGGGACGGTCTGGAACATGGTGTCGGTGCCGAGCTTCGTGTGGTCGGCCAGCACCACCACCTCCCCGGCGGCCTGCACCAGCGCCCGGTCCACGCTCGCGGAGAGCATGTTGGACGTGGACAGCCCGCGCTCGGCGGTCAGACCGCTCCCCGAGAGGAAGGCGCGGGAGACCCGCAGCCCCTGGAGGGACTGCTCGGCTCCGCTGCCGACGAGCGCGTAGTTGGACCCGCGCAGGGTGCCGCCGGTCATCACCACCTCCACCCGGTTGGCATGGGCCAGGGCCTGTGCGACGAGCAGCGAGTTGGTGACCACGGTCAGGCCGGGCACCCGGGCGAGCCGGCGGGCCAGCTCCTGGGTCGTGGTGCCCGCGCCGACGACGATGGCTTCGCCCTCTTCCACGAGGCCGGCCGCGACATCGGCGATGGCGGTCTTCTCCGCCGTCGCGAGATGGGACTTTTGCGGAAAGCCGGACTCCCGCGTGAAACCGCCCGGCAAGACCGCACCGCCGTGCCGGCGGTCGAGGAGTCCTTCTGCCTCCAGTGCCCGCACGTCCCGCCGTACGGTCACTTCGGAGGTCTGGACGACGCGGGCGAGCTCCCGGAGCGATACCGCTCCGTTGGCCCGCACCATTTCGAGGATCAATTGGCGACGTTCTGCAGCGAACACGAAACTGACAGTAACGCCAACGACCGTCTCCTTTCAGCTCCTTGCACCGGATTACCGAAGTTGTCCATACGGCGGGGCGACTAGTGGTATACGCGGTCGATCGGCTGGGCGAACGTCTCGGCACGGGACGGCGAACCGCCCCAATCCCCTTGCGGGGCGGGGCGGTTCGGGGCGCCTACGCCTCCCCGGCGGCCTTGCGCGTGTGCAGCTGGCGTGCCACCTCGGCGATCGAACCCGACAGGGAGGGGTACACGGTGAACGCTTTTGCGATCTGCTCGACCGTCAGGTTGTTGTCGACCGCGATCGAAATCGGGTGGATCAGCTCGCTCGCCCGGGGCGACACGACCACGCCGCCCACGACGATGCCGGTGCCGGGGCGGCAGAACAGCTTCACGAAGCCGTCCCGGATGCCCTGCATCTTGGCGCGCGGGTTGCGCAGCAGCGGGAGCTTCACCACGCGGGCGTCGATCTTGCCGGAGTCCACGTCGGACTGGGTGTAGCCGACGGTCGCGATCTCCGGGTCGGTGAAGACGTTGGAGGAGACCGTCTTCAGGTTGAGCGGGGTCACCGCGTCACCCAGGAAGTGGTACATCGCGATGCGGCCCTGCATGGCGGCCACGGAGGCCAGCGCGAAGACGCCGGTGACGTCTCCGGCGGCGTACACGCCGGGCGCCGACGTACGGGAGACCTTGTCGGTCCAGATGTGCCCGGACTCCCTGAGCCGGACCCCGGACTCCTCCAGGTTCATGTTGTTGGTGTTCGGGATGGCGCCGACCGCCATCAGGCAGTGCGTGCCGGTCAGGACGCGGCCGTCGGAGAGGGTGACCTCGACCCGGTCGCCGACCCGCTTGGCGGACTCGGCGCGGGAGCGGCCGACGACGTTCATGCCGCGGCGGCGGAAGACGTCCTCCAGGACGGCGGCCGCGTCCGGGTCCTCGCCGGGCAGCACGCGGTCGCGGGAGGACACCAGGGTCACGCGCGAGCCGAGGGCCTGGTAGGCCCCGGCGAACTCGGCTCCGGTCACACCGGAGCCGACCACGATGAGCTCTTCCGGGAGCTCCTCCAGGTCGTAGACCTGGGTCCAGTTCAGGATGCGCTCCCCGTCGGGCATCGCGTCCGGGATCTGGCGGGGGTGTCCGCCGGTCGCGATCAGCACGGCGTCGGCGGTCAGGATCGTCTCGGAACCGTCGGCGGCGGTGACGATGACGTCCCGGGTCCCGTCGATGCCCTGGGGGCCGCCCAGCTTGCCGCGCCCGCGCAGCACGCGGGCGCCCGCCCGGGTGACGGAGGCGGTGATGTCGTGCGACTGGGCGAGCGCGAGGCGTTTGACACGCCGGTTCACCTTGCCGAGGTCCACGCCGACGACGCGCGCGGCCTGCTCGATGTGCGGGGTGTCGTCCGCGACGACGATGCCGAGCTCCTCGTACGAGGAGTCGAAGGTGGTCATCACCTCGGCGGTCGCGATGAGGGTCTTGGAGGGCACGCAGTCGGTCAGGACCGAGGCCCCTCCCAGACCGTCGCAGTCCACGACGGTCACCTCCGCGCCGAGCTGGGCCCCTACCAGGGCCGCCTCATAGCCGCCGGGGCCACCGCCGATGATCACGATCCGGGTCACGAAAAGTCCGCCTCACGTCTACCCGGCCGGCTGCCGTCCCGGCCGGCGATCCGGGGGGTCTCCCCGGGGGATGCATTCCGTGCTCCATTGTCCCGCACGCTTCAAGGTGCTTCGCGCCCGGTCCGCCCATCCGGGCACGCCGTGACCGCCGCCCCTCCCGTACCCTCGACCTCATGTCGCTCTACGCCGCGTACGCCGGCAACCTCGACCCGCGGCTGATGACGCGCCGCGCTCCCCATTCGCCGCTGCGCGGCACGGGCTGGATCAACGACTGGCGGCTGACCTTCGGCGGCGAGCAGATGGGCTGGGAGGGGGCGCTCGCCACGGTGGTCGAAGCCCCGCGCCACCAGGTCTTCGTCGCCCTCTACGACATCGCCCCGCTGGACGAGGACTCGATGGACCGCTGGGAGGGCGTCGGGCTCGACATCTACCGCCGGATGCGCATCCGGGTCCACACCCTGGACGGCGAGGAAGCCGCCTGGGTGTACGTCCTGAACGGCTACGAGGGCGGTCTGCCCTCGGCGCGCTACCTGGGCGAGATCGCCGACGCCGCCGAATCGGCGGGCGCCCCCCACGACTACGTGATGGAGCTCCGCAAGCGCCCCTGCTGAACGGATCCAGGCGCTGGTGACCGGATCCGGCCGCGCCCCGCGTGCGAGGCGCGGGCGGCGGGGCAGTGCCCGACCGGTAGCGGCGCCGCCACAGCCCGGCCCGGCCGCCACCCCGGCCCCGTACCACGGGCGGACCATTGGTCGGAAACGACAAGACAACGATCCGAACACCGTGAGCTGTGCCATCTACGCGCGTAGGCCGGGAGCGGTTACGCTCGTCCGCGTGAACGCAACTGTTACCGATCCCCTCGCCGCCGCCGACGCCGCCGCCGCGCGCCTGCGTGAGCTCACCGGCGCCGAAACCCACGATGTCGCCCTCGTCATGGGCTCCGGCTGGGCCCCCGCCGCGGAGGCTCTCGGCGCCCCCGAGGCCGAATTCCCCGTCACCGAGCTGCCCGGTTTCCCGCCGCCCGCCGTCGAGGGCCACGGCGGAAAGATCCGCTCGTACAAGATCGGCGACAAGCGCGCGCTGCTCTTCCTCGGCCGGACCCACTACTACGAGGGCCGCGGCGTCGCCGCCGTCGCCCACGGCGTACGCACCGCCGTGGCGGCCGGCTGCAAGACCGTCGTCCTGACCAACGGCTGCGGCGGTCTGCGCGAGGGCATGAAGCCCGGCCAGCCCGTGCTGATCAGCGACCACCTCAACCTGACGGCCACCTCGCCGATCATCGGCGCGAACTTCGTGGACCTCACCGACCTCTACTCGCCGCGCCTGCGCGCGCTGTGCAAGGAGATCGACGAGTCCCTCGAAGAGGGCGTCTACGTGCAGTTCCCCGGGCCGCACTACGAGACCCCGGCCGAGATCAACATGATCCGCGTGATGGGAGCCGACCTCGTCGGCATGTCCACCGTGCTGGAGGCCATCGCCGCCCGTGAGGCCGGCGCCGAGGTGCTCGGCATCTCCCTGGTCACCAACCTGGCCGCGGGCCTGTCCGGCGAGCCGCTGAACCACGAAGAGGTACTCCAGGCCGGGCGTGATTCGGCCGCGCGCATGGGCAAGCTGCTCACACAGGTCCTCGCCCGCATCTGAGTGACCGTACGAGAGGCACGAGAGGTACGAGAGGTAAGGCGGAAGCAGTGCAGCAACAGGACGACCTGATCACCCGGGCCCAGGCCTGGCTGGCGGAGGACCCGGATCCGGAGACGGCGCGGGAACTCGCCGCCCTCATCGAGGCCGGCGACACGGCGGAGCTGTCGGACCGCTTCTCCGGCATGCTCCAGTTCGGCACCGCCGGGCTCCGCGGTGAGCTGGGCGCGGGCCCGATGCGGATGAACCGCGCCGTGGTCATCCGGGCCGCGGCGGGCCTCGCCGCCTACCTCAAGGCCGGTGGACACGCCGGCGGCCTGGTCGTCGTCGGCTACGACGCGCGCTACAAGTCGCCGGACTTCGCCCGCGACACCGCCGCCGTGATGACCGGCGCCGGGCTGCGCGCGGCCGTCCTGCCCCGCCCGCTTCCCACGCCCGTCCTCGCGTACGCCATAAGGCACCTGGGCGCCGTCGCCGGCGTCGAGGTCACGGCCAGCCACAACCCGCCCCGGGACAACGGCTACAAGGTCTACCTGGGCGACGGCTCGCAGATCGTCTCCCCGGCGGACACCGAGATCGCCGCGGAGATCGCCCGCGTCGAGGCCCTCGCCTCCGTCCCCCGTCCGGAGTCGGGCTGGGAAGAGCTCGGCGACGAGGTCCTGGAGGCGTACCTGGCCCGTACGGACGCCGTCCTGACCCCCGGATCCCCCCGGACCGTGCGCACCGTCTACACGGCCATGCACGGCGTCGGCAAGGACGTCGTCATGGCGGCCTTCGCCCGGCACGGCTTCCCGGCGCCGGTGCTGGTCGCCGAGCAGGCGGAGCCGGACCCGGCCTTCCCCACGGTGGTCTTCCCGAACCCGGAGGAGCCGGGGGCGATGGACCTGTCCTTCGCGACGGCGGCCCGGGTGAACCCGGACATCGTGATCGCGAACGACCCGGACGCGGACCGCTGCGCGGTGGCCGTCCCGGACGACGCGGCGGCCTCGGGCTGGCGGATGCTGCGCGGCGACGAGGTCGGCGCGCTGCTCGCCGCCCACCTGGTGCACAAGGGCGCGCGGGGCGTCTTCGCCGAGTCGATCGTCTCGTCCTCCCTCCTCGGGCGGATCGCGGAGGCCGCGGGCGTCGGCTACGAGGAGACCCTCACGGGCTTCAAGTGGATCGCCCGCGTGCAGGACCTGCGCTACGGCTACGAGGAGGCGCTCGGCTACTGCGTGGACCCCGAGGGCGTCCGCGACAAGGACGGCGTCACCGCCGCCCTGCTGGTGGCGGAGCTGGCCTCGGAGCTCAAGGAGCAGGGCCGCAGCCTGACCGACCTGCTGGACGACCTGGCGATGGCCCACGGCCTGCACGCCACCGACCAGCTGTCGGTCCGCGTCTCGGACCTGTCGGTCATCGCCTCGGCGATGGCGGCGCTGCGCGCCGAGCCGCCGGTGGCGCTGGCGGGCCTGCGGGTCACTTCGGCGCAGGACCTGAGCCGGGGCACGGAGTCCCTCCCGCCCACGGACGGGCTGCGGTACTACCTGGAGGGCGACTACAAGGCCCGGGTGATCGTGCGCCCCTCGGGCACGGAGCCGAAGCTGAAGTGCTACCTGGAGGTGGTGGTCCCGGTGGCGGAAGCCTCCGACCTCGCCTCCGCCCGCACCCGCGGCCAGGAGGTCCTGGACGCGATCAAGAAGGACCTCGCGGCGGCGGCCGGCATTTAGGAGGGGGTGGCGCGGCTCTCGGCCCGCTCGAAGCGTCCCTCGCACACTGAAGCGCCCCCGCACGGCTCGGCCCCCGGCCGGGCGGGCGGGGGCGCTTCAGCGCGGGGCGCCGCCGTCCGCGGGCGCTTCAGTGCGGGCGCCACAGCGCGGGGCGCCACAGTGCGCGGGCCTTCCGTACGGGGGCGTCAGGAAGGCGTCGCGGAAGGGCGGACGATCTCGCCCAGCGTCGGGACCGACTCCGGGCGGGAGCGGACCGCGTCCGTGCATTCCCAGGCCCGCGGCGGATCCGCGTCCGGGCCGCCCAGGACCACCGGTCCCGGCCCCGCCGACACCGCGTCGCTGCCCGCGAGCGTGCACACGATCTGCGACAGCGCCACCGGCGGCAGGTCCTCCGGCTTGCGGCTCAGCCGGACCGTGCCCGCCGGGTCGCCGGCCCGCGGCGGGACCGCCGTCAGCCCGGCCGGGACCCCGGTGGTGAAGCCCGCGTCCCGCTCCTCCGCGGACGGCGGCCGCTCCAGCGCCTCCAGCAGCGCCTGCGCGACCAGCGCCACGGGGTCCCGCAGGACCCTCTTCTCGGGTACCGGGACCACCCGGTCCACCCCGACCAACTGCGATCCGCAGATCAGCTCCACCGTCGCCCGGAAGCCCTGCACCCCGCTCTGCCCCGCCGGGGGCGCGGGCGTGTCGCACGAGACCCGCGAGGGCGCCGGACCCACGTCCACGGGCACCGTCGTGGCGCGGATCCCGCACCCCGACAGGGCCAGCAGCCCCAGCGCCGCCCATACCGCCCTACGCCTGCTCACGCGCGATCACCTTCCCCACGTCCACCGGCAGCCGCAGCGTGAACAGCGCCCCGCCGTCAGGCGCGTTGGCGGCGGTGATGTCGCCGCCGTGAATGTGCGCGTTCTCCATGGCGATGGACAGGCCGAGCCCGCTCCCGTCCGACTTCGGCCGCGACGCGCTCGCCTTGTAGAACCGGTCGAAGACGTGCGGCAGGACGTCTTCGGGGATGCCCGGCCCGTTGTCCCGCACCGTGATCATCAGCCACTCCCCCTCCACGGCGACCGACACCCGTACCGGCGAGCCGCCGTGCTTGAGCGCGTTCCCGATCAGGTTGGCCAGGATGACGTCGAGCCGGCGCGGGTCGAGCCGCGCCACGATGTCGCGTTCCGCGTCCAGTTCGACGGCGTCGAGCCAGGCCCGCGCGTCGATGCAGGCGGTGACCTGGTCGGCGACGTTCACGTCGTCGAGCACCAGCCGGGCCGTGCCCGCGTCGAAGCGGGTGACCTCCATCAGGTTCTCCACGAGGTCGTTGAGGCGCCGCGTCTCGCTGACGACGAGCGCCACCGCCGGTGCGATCATCGGATCGAGGTCGTCCACCTCCTCCTCCAGCACCTCGGCCACCGCCGTCAACGCCGTCAGCGGCGTCCGCAGTTCGTGCGACATGTCCGCGACGAAGCGCCGGCTCGACTCCTCCCGCGCGCTCATGTCCGCGACCTTCTTCTCCAGCGCCTCCGCCGTCTTGTTGAAGGTCCGCGAGAGGTCGGCCAGTTCGTCGGTCCCCGACACGTCCAGCCGGTGGTCCAGCTCGCCCTCGCCGAGGCGCCGCGCCGCATCGCCCAGGCGCTGCACGGGCTTGAGTACGGTACGCGCCGCGGCCTGCGCTAGCAGCGCGGATCCGAGCAGCGCCAGCCCCGTCGCGATGGTCAGCGACCAGGCGAGCGCGTTCAGGTCGTCGCGCTCCTGCGCGAGGGACTTGTACATGTAGCCCGTCGGCCCGCCGCCCACGATCCGCGTCCCGCCGACCAGGTACGGAGTACCGCGCCGCTTCGTGCGCTGCCAGTACATGTGGTATTCGGCGTCGTTCGCCGCGGTCGTCTTCTGCCGGTCGTTCACCGCGTGCTGGAGGGACTTCGGTACGTCGCCCAGCCCGAAGGCGTCGGGGCCCGCCGCGCCGAACAGCTCACGGCCGTCCTTGCGTTCGAACACGAGCAGCACGCTGTAGCCGGGGCTGCTGCCCGCCATCAGCTCGGCGGTGCGCTGCATCTCCTCGGGGGTCGGGTCGGCGGGCAGCGCCGCGGCCCGGTTCTGCATCTCCTGGCGGAAGTCGCCGAGGGCGGCGTCCTGGGTACGGGTGAGGACCGCCTCCCGGTTGAGCCAGTACGCGATGCCGGAGGCGGAGACGGCGGCCGTCAGGGCGACCAGCGCGAACACCACGAGGAGCCGGAGCCGCAGGCTGGTCCAGCGGCGGCCCGCGCGCGGCGAGGGGATCACTGCGGGGAGTCCAGGCGGTAGCCGACGCCCCGGACCGTACGGATGAGGGTGGGCGAGGAGGGCACGTCCTCCACCTTGGCGCGCAGCCGCTGCACGCAGGCATCGACGAGGCGCGAGTCGCCGAGGTAGTCGTGCTCCCACACCAGGCGGAGCAACTGCTGCCGGGACAGCGCCTGACCGGGGCGGCGGCTGAGTTCGAGCAGCAGCCGCAGCTCCGTCGGGGTGAGCTGGAGGTCCTCCCCGTTCTTCGTCACCGTCATGGCGGCCCGGTCGATGACCAGGGAGCCGAAGCTCGCGGAATCGCTGGACTCGCGTTCGCCGCGGCGCAGCACGGCCCGGATGCGGGCGTCGAGGACCCGGCCCTGGACGGGCTTGACGACGTAGTCGTCGGCTCCGGACTCCAGACCGACGACCACGTCGATGTCATCGGTGCGCGCGGTGAGCAGGATGATCGGCAGCTGGTCGGTGCGGCGGATCCGCCGGCACACCTCGAAACCGTCGATCCCGGGCAGCATCACGTCCAGCACGATCAGATCCGGCCGCTGCTCGCGCAGCAGTTTCAGGCCGTCCTCGCCCGTCGCCGCGGTGGCCACACGGTGGCCCTGGCGGGACAGGGAGAGTTCGAGGGCCGTGCGGATGGCGTCGTCGTCCTCGATCAGCAACAGGAAGGGCACGGGCTCATTCTGTCCCATCGGCCGTTGGGACTTCGACCGCCGGGCGCGGCGGATCCGTTCCCGGCCGCTGTGACAGCCCTGTGACAGTCGACGGACACGCCGGTTATCTCGGAGGGGCAGTCTTCTACCAGCGAACGGAACAACGGAACCGAAGCAGACTCCACGACGGGGGGCGCGAGATGGACACGCTGCACAGCACCACGACCAGCGCGGTCGTCACGCGGCTGCACGATGTGAACCGCCGGGCAGGTGTGCGTACGGCGTCGGCCGCCCGCACCCGGCCGGCGCACGTCGTGGCCATCGACGCGAACACCTACCGGCAGCCCGCCGCCGTACCGGCGCAGCGCACCTCCCCCTCCGGTGCCGCGGAGGCGGAGTTCACGGCGTACGTCCAGGAGCGCCGGTCCGCCCTGTACGCGACGGCCTTCCACCTCACCGGTGACCGCTACGAGGCGGAGGACCTGCTGCAGAGCGCGCTGTTCTCGACGTACCGCGCCTGGGACCGGATCAGCGACAAGGCGGCCGTCGGCGGCTACCTGCGCCGCACGATGACGAACCTGCACATCAGCGCGTGGCGCCGGCGGAAGTTGAACGAGTACCCGACGGAGGAGCTCCCGGAGACGGCCTCCGACACGGACGCGATGCGCGGTACGGAGCTGCGCGCGGTGCTGTGGCAGGCGCTGGCCCGCATCCCGGAGCCGCAGCGCACGATGCTGGTGCTGCGCTACTACGAGGGCCGCACGGACCCGGAGATCGCGGAGATCCTCGGCATCAGCGTCGGCACCGTGAAGTCGAGCATCTGGCGTTCGCTGCGGCGCCTGCGGGAGGACGAGGCGCTGAGCTTCGGTCACGACGAGGCGGAGTCCTTCGAGGAACTCGTCGCGTAACGCGCGGAGTGCGCGTACAAGAGCCATCGGGCCGGGGGGCCCGTCCTACGGGGGTGGGACGGGGGTCACGGGGGGAGAAGGCGGGATCAAGCGGCCGGGGGTCCGCCTGATCCCGCCTTTTCGCATCCGCGGGCCCAGCAGCAAAAACCGGTGCCCGGCCCCACACCCAGCCCGCCCGCACATCCGCGCCCGCCGCACACCCAGCCCGGCCACACACTCAGCCCCGCCGGCGTTTGAGGCGCGGGGGCCCGGGGGCAGCGCCCCGCGACGGCGCCGCACCGGCAGACCGAATCCAGCCCCGCCGGCGTTTGAGGCGCGGGCCCGGGCAGGGAGGAGCGGGCGGCTAGACCGGGGCGGCGGCGGTGCGGTGGCGGCCCGCCGCGGCGGCGGCCAGGCGGCCCAGGGCCTCGTCACGGCCGCACGCGTGGGCGCCCAGCGCGGTGTGCCGGGCCACGATCCCCCGCTCGGCCCGCATCAGCCGCCAGCCCCGGCGCAGCAGGAACGGCACCGACTTGCGCCCTTCGCGCAGGTCCCGCGCCAGCCGTCGCCGGAAGGTCGTCGAGGGCCGCCCCCGCAGGCAAATCGCGTCGGCCAGCAGCCCCAGCTCCTGGCAGCGCGCCGCGATGTCTGCGGCGAAGATGCCCTCCGCGATGAACAGCGGGGTGCGCGGGCCCCGTGAGATGTCCAGGGTCTCGGTGCCGGTCCGCGAGGAGGTGGAGATGTCGTACACCGGCACCTCCGTCCGCCCCGACGCGCACAGTGCGGCGATCGCGTCGACCGCCGCCCCCGCGTCCCAGGACAGGGGTGAGTCCCAGTCGATGTCCGAGCTGCCGGCGACGAGCGGGAGGGTGGGGTCGTCACCCTCCTTGTAGAAGTCGTCGAGGCGCAGCACGGGCAGCCCGGACCGGGCGGCCAGGGAGGATTTTCCGGAGCCCGACGGACCGGTCAGCAGGACGACTCGGGTCGGAGAAGCAGAGGGACGGCTCACGGGACACCAGTGTGGACCATTCCCCCGCGCAGGCGATCCTCCGGATGCCCCATTGGTATCCAGGATCACATGTCAACTACGCTGCGTGCGCACGCGACTACGACCACAGGCGGGATCCTCATGGCACGTCACGCAGCCCCTTCACAACCGAACCGGCTCCGCACCGCCGGCCTGACCCTCTCGATGGCCGGTGCGGCCCTGGCCATGGCTGCCGACGGCGCACAGGCCGGCGAACTGTCGGTACCGGCGGCCCTGTCCGGGGTCGCCGATCCCCTGACCGGCCTCAAGGTGAACCCGCTGGCCAACACCGGCGTGGATCCCCTGGACAACGGAGTCGCCACCAAGGTCGCGGACTTCCCCTCGCTCGGCACGAACATGGTCACCGGCAGCCTGACGCGGGGTTCCTCGATCGGCGAGCTGCCCGCCGCCACGGCCTCCTCGCTCGTGGGCCCGCTGCTCCCCGGCGCCGCGAAGTAGGCGGGGACGCGGCCGCCGGGGCCCGGCGGGTACGGAAAGGCCCCGGCAGCGCGGGGGACGCTGCCGGGGCCGGTTCCGTGGGGCGCCGCTCTACGCGGAGCCGCTCGTGGCAGGAGCTAGTACGAGGAGCCGCCCGCGCCCAGCGAACCCGTCGGGTGCCAGACCGTCTTGGTCTCCAGGAACGCCGTCATGCGCGAGATGCCCGGGTCGGCGCGCCAGTCGTCCACAGGCTGTGGACGCAGCACGCGCTTGAGGTTGTCGGCCGCGGCGATCTCCAGCTCCTTGGCCAGGGCCGCGTCGGCCCCGGCCAGGTCGATCGCGTTGACGTCCTGGTGGGACGCCAGGTGCGGCCCCATCTCGGCGGCCTTGCCGGACAGGATGTTGACCACGCCGCCGGGCAGGTCGGAGGTGGCGAGCACCTCGCCCAGGGAGAGCGCGGGCAGCGGGGCGTTCTCGCTCGCGATGACGACGGCGGTGTTGCCCGTTGCGATCACCGGAGCCACCACGGAGACCAGTCCGAGGAAGGACGACGCCTGCGGGGCGACGACCGCGACCACACCGGTGGGTTCGGGGGTGGAGATGTTGAAGAAAGGGCCCGCGACCGGGTTGGTCCCGCCGACGATCTGGCCGATCTTGTCGGTCCAGCCCGCGTACCAGACCCAGCGGTCGATGGCCGCGTCCACGACCGCCGCCGCCTTGGACTTGGACAGGCCCTCCGCCTCGCCGACCTCGCGGACGAACTGCTCCCTGCGGCCCTCCAGCATCTCGGCGATGCGGTAGAGGATCTGGCCGCGGTTGTACGCGGTCGCGCCCGACCAGCCGCCGAAGGCCTTGCGGGCCGCGACGACCGCGTCGCGCGCGTCCTTGCGGGAGGCCAGCGGGGCGTTGGCCAGCCACTTGCCCTGGCCCGCCGCGCCACTGCCTGCTGCTTTAGCCGTCACCTCGTACACCCGGCCGCTCTCAGAACGCGGGAACTTGCCGCCCACGTACAGCTTGTAGGTCTTGAAGACTTGGAGCCGCTGCTGTTCGGACGTGTCAGACATCGAGGTAGCCCTCCAGGCCGTGGCGGCCGCCCTCGCGGCCGAAGCCCGACTCCTTGTAACCGCCGAAGGGCGAGGTCGGGTCGAACTTGTTGAAGGTGTTGGCCCACACCACACCCGCGCGGAGCTTGTCCGCCACCGCGAGGATGCGCGAGCCCTTCTCCGTCCAGATGCCGGCGGAGAGGCCGTACTGGCTGTTGTTGGCCTTGGCGACGGCCTCGTCGGGCGTGCGGAAGGTCAGTACGGACAGCACCGGGCCGAAGATCTCGTCGCGGGCGACGGTGTGCGCCTGGGTGACGTTGGTGAAAAGCGTCGGGGCGAACCAGTAACCGGCGGACGGCAGCTCGCAGGCGGGGGACCAGCGCTCGGCGCCCTCGGCCTCACCGGTCTCGGCGAGCGCCGTGATCCGGGCGAGCTGCTCGGCGGAGTTGATCGCGCCGATGTCGGTGTTCTTGTCGAGAGGGTCGCCCAGACGCAGCGTGGTCAGGCGGCGCTTGAGGGAGTCGAGCAGCTCGTCGTGGATGGACTCCTGGACCAGCAGGCGCGAGCCGGCGCAGCAGACCTGGCCCTGGTTGAAGAAGATGCCGTTGACGATGCCTTCGACGGCCTGGTCGATCGGGGCGTCGTCGAAGACGATGTTGGCGCCCTTGCCGCCCAGTTCCAGCGTCACCTTCTTGTCGGTACCGGCGACGGTACGGGCGATCTGCTTGCCCACCGCCGTCGATCCGGTGAAGGCGACCTTGTCGACGCCCGGATGGCCGACGAGGGCCGCGCCCGCGTCCCCGTAACCGGTGAGGATGTTGACGACGCCCTTGGGCAGCCCGGCCTGGCGGCAGATGTCCGCGAAGAAGAGGGCGGAGAGCGGCGTGGTCTCGGCGGGCTTCAGGACGACGGTGTTGCCGGTGGCGAGCGCCGGGGCGATCTTCCACGCGAGCATCAGCAGCGGGAAGTTCCACGGGATGACCTGGCCGGCGACGCCGAGGGGGCGCGGGTTCGGGCCGTGGCCGGCGTGGCCGAGCTTGTCGGCCCAGCCGGCGTAGTAGAAGAAGTGCGCGGCGACCAGCGGGAGGTCCGCGTCGCGCGTCTCCTTGATCGGCTTGCCGTTGTCCAGGGTCTCCAGGACGGCCAGCTCGCGGCTGCGCTCCTGGATGATCCGGGCGATGCGGAAGAGGTACTTGGCGCGCTCGGAACCGGGCAGCGCCGACCACTTCTCGAAGGCCTTGCGGGCGGCCTTGACGGCGCGGTCCACGTCGGCGGCGCCCGCCCGGGCGACCTCGGCGAGGACCTCTTCACTGCTGGGGCTGACGGTCTTGAAGACCTTGCCGTCGGCGGCCTCGCTGAACTCGCCGTCGATGAACAGCCCGTAGGAGGGGGCGATGTCGACGACCGAGCGCGACTCGGGCGCGGGTGCGTACTCGAATGCGGATGCCATGGTGATCAGTCCACCGTCACGTAGTCGGGACCGGAGTAACGGCCGGTGCTCAGCTTCTGGCGCTGCATCAGCAGGTCGTTGAGCAGACTGGAGGCGCCGAAGCGGAACCAGTGGCTGCTCAGCCAGTCCTCGCCCGCGGTCTCGTTGACCAGGACCAGGAACTTGATCGCGTCCTTGGTCGTACGGATGCCGCCGGCCGGCTTCACGCCGATCTGGATTCCAGTCTGCGCCCGGAAGTCGCGTACGGCTTCGAGCATGAGCAGGGTGTTGGCGGGGGTGGCGTTGACCCCTACCTTGCCGGTCGACGTCTTGATGAAGTCGGCGCCCGCGAGCATGCCGATCCAGGAGGCGCGGCGGATGTTGTCGTAGGTCGACAGCTCGCCGGTCTCGAAGATGACCTTGAGGCGGGCGGCGCTCCCTCCCCCAGACTCCGTCTGGGAGGTGCCCCCGGGGCGGACGCAGGCCTCCTTGACGGCCTTGATCAGCTCGTACGTCTCCAGGTAGCGGCCGGCGAGGAAGGCGCCACGGTCGATGACCATGTCGATCTCGTCGGCGCCGGCGGCGACGGCGTCCGCCGTGTCCGCGAGCTTGACGGGCAGGGCGGCGCGGCCGGCGGGAAAGGCGGTCGCGACGGAGGCCACCTTGACGTCGGCGCCGTTCAGGGCCGCCTTGGCGGTGGCCACCATGTCGGGGTACACGCACACGGCGGCGGTCGTCGGCGTCGTGCGGTCGGTCGGATCGGGATGGACGGCCTTGGCGGAGAGCGCCCGGACCTTGCCCGGGGTGTCCGCGCCTTCCAGCGTCGTCAGGTCGATCATCGAGATGGCCAGGTCGATGGCGTACGCCTTGGCCGTCGTCTTGATCGAGCGGGTGCCGAGGGAGGCGGCGCGGGCTTCCAGGCCGACGGCGTCGACGCCGGGCAGCCCGTGCAGGAAGCGGCGCAGCGCACTGTCGGACGCCGTCACGTCAGCGAATGCGGTGAGGGTGGTGGGCATGGTCACCAGATGAGCATATCTACGCGCGTAGCGACGTGTCACCCCCCTGCCGGGATTCGCTACGGAATCGACATCTGCGCCCTGCCGAGATCCGCTACCGCATCGACACCTCCACCCTGCGTTACACGTTCATGACAGGAAGCGCACCGTCCGCCCATGCGAGATCATTAGATTTGTCCTCAGCAGCCCGCCAGAACCTCACCGGACGAACACCCGACAGAGACAACGCGGCATGCGGCTCTCCGCTCTTCCGAAACCTGCTCCAAGGAGTCGTTATGCGTACCGCCGTCCGTTCCGCCATCGCCACCGCCGTCATCGCCGGTGCCCTCCTCGCCCCCGCCGCGGGCACCGCCTTCGCGGCCACCCCGCTCGGCACGGCAGCGGCCGCTCCCGCCTCCGTCCCCGACCGCCACTCCGGTACGCCCGTCTCCATCGACAAGGGCCTGGTCGCAGTGCTGCGCTACAAGTCCGAGGGCCCCGAGGCATGGATCCGCTCCGTCTCCCCGGACTGGAAGCCGGGCGACGACTACATGGGCCCCGTCATGACGGTCCTGGACCACGAGCACCGAACCGGCTCGGTCGCCGGCCTGAAGCTGGAGCTCGTCGCGGGCGAGACGGAGCACGTCCAGACCCTCGTCGTGACCAAGGACGGCAAGAGCACCTCCTACCCGCTGCCGAAGGGCCAGGGGTCCGAGTGCGTGACCGGGCCGGTGCAGGTGTCCCTCGGCGCGGGCATCGAAGCCCTGCTGACGACCTCTCCGAAGGGTCCGCAGGCCGAGCTGTCCACGGCCGGCACCGACAAGGCCTGGGCGACGCTGACCCGGACCGCGCCCAGCCTGCCCGCGGACGCGGGGATCGTCGCCCGCATCCTGAACCCGAGCTCCGCCCAGCCCGTCCTCGAATGGAAGGTCCAGGGCGGTGACATGCCGTTCGGCCACCAGGCCTTCCCGAAGCTCCGCACGGGCTGCGGCTACGACTACACCCTCCAGAAGCCGACCGAGAAGCCGCAGCCGGACCCCAAGCCGACGGAGAAGCCGAAGCCGTCCGCCGAGCCGTCCGTGAAGCCGTCCGCCGCTCCCCAGCCGCAGACCACCGGCCAGACCTCCGTCCTGCCCAAGGGCGGGGTGGCGGCGGGCGCCGATGTCACCGCCGCGGACACCGACGACTCGACCACCGCGCTGGCCGGCACCGGGCTCGCCGCGATCGTCGCCGGGCTCGGAGCGTTCGTACTGCACCGCGGCCGCCGCGCCCGCGCCACGCAGCGCTGACGCCTCGGCGCACCTCTCCGTTCCTCCCCGTTCCTCCCCCGGCGGGCCGCCTCCCGGTGGCCCGCCGGTTCCGTACCAGGAGCTCCCCATGGCCCGTCCGTCCCGCCGCGCCGCCCGTGGCACGGTTCTCGCCGCCGCCCTCCTCGCCCTGGCCGGCGTCAGCGGGTGCGGCGGCGCCACGGCACCGGCGTCGCCCGCCGCCCCGGCGCCGCACATCGGCGCGACCTCCGCCCCCGCGTCGCCCCCGGCCCCGGCCGCGGCCGCCACGCCCCTGCCCGCGTCGTCGCCCGTACGGGTGAGGATCCCCGCGGCCGGCGTCGACGCCTCCCCCGTGCTCGGCCTCGGCCTGGAGGCCGACGGCACCGTCGAGGTGCCCTCGGTGGCGGATGCGGACAAGATCGGCTGGTACACGAAGGGCGTCACCCCCGGCCAGACCGGACCCGCCGTACTGATCGGCCACTTCGACACCGCCCGCGGTCCGGCCGTGCTCAAGGACGTCTCCAGGATCCGCGTCGGTGACGAGGTCACCGTGTCCCGCGCGGACGGCACCGCCGCCGTCTTCCGGGTGCGCGAGCTGGAACAGGTCGACAAGAAGCGGTTCCCCACCGCCAAGGTGTACGGGGACACCGCCCGCCCGGAGCTGCGCGTCATCACCTGCGGCGGGGAGATCACGGACGGCCACCGGCCCGACAACATCATCCTGTACGCCGATCTCGTGGGCTGGGACGGCGTGCGGCAGAATCGACCGCATGAGCAGCCAGCAGCCCGCCGATGAGCCCGTCTACGACGACCGGGTCTACCGCTCCTCCATGGCCGTCGTCACCGGGGTACTGCTGCTCGCCCTGGCCGTGTGGCTCTGCGGGGACGCCGTGGTGCGCGGTTCGGGGAGCACCCCGTGGGTCGCGCTCGCCATCGCACTGTTCGCGCTGCCGCTGACCGCGGCGTTCACGATCCGCCCGGCCGTCTTCGCCAATGACGACCGGATGCGCGTACGCAACCCCTTCCGGGTGATCGAGCTGCCCTGGGCGGCCGTGGACGCGGTGCGCGCCGGGTACTCGGCGGAGGTCCTCGCCGAGGGGTCGAAGTACCAGCTCTGGGCCGTCCCCGTCTCGCTGCGCGAACGCAAGAAGGCGTCCCGGCAGCAGCTCAGCCGCCGCGGCGGCCTCACCGGCCGCGGGCTGTCCACCTCGGGCGCTCCCAGCGCCGAGCCGGTCGGGCCCCAGCGGGCCGGGGCCGACCGGGTCGTGGACGAGCTGCGGGAACTGGCCGAGCGCGGCGCCTCCCGGGCCGGCGCCCAGGGCAGCGTGAGGGTGCGCTGGGCGTACGAGATCATCGTGCCTGCCGTGACCGGGGCGGTGCTCCTGATCGCCCTCCTCGCCACCTCCTCATGAGGCTGTCAAGCCGCCGTTGTGACCGCCCCCGGCCCTTCGACGGCGTACTCGCACCCTGCTGACCGGCTGCCGCCTCTTCGACGGCGTACTCGCACCCTGCTGACCGGACTGCCGGCCCTTCCGCCACGTGCTCCGCGCCACACACCCTTGGGGGCGGAACCGGGGCCGCCGGATGGTGCGTCTTCGCCCGTGTGCAGCGTCATGAGGCAGGCGGCAGCGCCGCCACCGCCATCCGATTCCGGGCCCGGCTCCTGGCCGGGGCCCTGTTGGCCGCCCATCTCCTCGTCGTCGGGTGGCTGACCCTGCGGCCCCTGGACGTCCCCTGGACGGCGGCCGCGAACCTGACGCCGCTGGAGGGGATCAGAGCCGACCTCGCCTACGGGCCGCTGGGCGCCGCCCGGCGGATCGGCGAGGGGCTGGCGCTGCTCGCCCCGCTGGGGGTGCTGCTGCCCATGGTGAGCGGGCGGCTCGCGCCGTCACCGCTGGCGGCCTGGTCCTCGCTGGCCCGGACCGCCGCCGCCGGGCTGCTGCTCTCGCTGAGCATCGAACTGCTCCAGACCGCCGTCCCGGGCCGGGTGGCCGATGTGGACTCGCTCCTGCTGAACACCGCCGGGATGGTGCTCGCGCACGTGGCCGTCGTACCGGCCCTGCGCGCCCGCCTGCGGCGTTCACTCGCGGTTTCTCAGGGGCCCACCCCGAGAATTACCAGGGTCGCGCTCGGCCCCTGGACCGAGGTGCTTTCGGCGGTTCCGCGCGAGTATTGAGGCATCGCGAGCTGTGCTGGTTCGAGCAGCGAGCGCGAGCAGCGATCCCGAAATAAGGAGAATCACATGAGCGCCCTCGTCCGCCCCCGTGACGGTCGTTGGATCGGCGGCGTCTGCGCCGCTCTGGCCCGGCGTTTCGGAATGTCCGCCGGCACGATGCGCACCATTTTCGTCGTCTCGTGCCTGCTGCCCGGCCCGCAGTTCCTGGTCTACCTGGCGCTGTGGCTGCTGCTGCCCAACGAGAAGTCCGCTTCCCCGGCCGCTTGGTGATCGCCGCATCGCCTCTGATCACCGGGCGACCGCGCCTGACCACCGCGCCTCAGGCCCGCGCCTGATGACCGCGTCATGACCGAGTGGTGTCCCGGTGGCGCGCGGGCCGTCAGCGGGCCTGGCGGACCTTCTCCAGCTGCTTGTCCGCCACTTCCCGCGGCACCAGCGCCTTCTGCCCGGCCGCCGCGACGTTGAGCGCCATCAGCCGTACGACAGTGGCACCCTCGCGTACGACGACCAGGTGCACCTGCGCCGAGGCGCCCTGGGCGGACGCGGTCGTGGTCCAGCTGACGGTCTCGTCGCCGGCGCTCTCGTAGGAGGCGGGCCGCACGTCGCGGTAGCTGCCGGTCTGCTTTTCGACCTTGGCGGTGAATCCCGTTCCGCAGGCGGGTACGGCGGCCTTCAGTCGGGCGATCAGTGCCTTGGCGTCGCTCTCGGTGTACGAGCTGACGGAGGCGGAGACGGCCAGTCCGACCTGCTTCTGGGAGCCGATGCCCCGGTTGACGGTCTCGCGGGCCGCCGGATCCGGCTTGTCGCCCATGATGTCGGCCAGGGGCTGGCAGGCCTTGCGGTCGGCCTGCGGCTGGCCGTCGGGGGCGTTCGGGTTCTTGCCCTGGGCGGAGATCTGATAGCCCGACAGGTCGCCCTGTTCGAGCGCGGCCCGCTCCAGCCTGGTCCCGCCGGTCTTCGGCGCGGCGGAGGCGGCCGGGGCGCCGGGCGCGCCCGAGGCGTGGCCCGCCGCCGAGCCCTTGGGGTCCGGGGTCCTGCCTGCCGCGGGGGTGTCCGTACCGCCGCATCCCACTGCCGTGAGGACCAGGACGGGGAGCGTCGCGACCAGTGTCGCTCGTGTCTTCATGCGCATGACCGAGACCTCATACCCCGTGCGTCGGCGGGCAGTTGGGGGCGATCGTGGCACACGGCACGACGTGGCGCACACCTGGTCGAAGCGGTGTGCGCCACGCGTGCACGCGTACGGACCGCGTACGAACCGCGTACGGATCGCGGCACGGATCAAGCGGTACGGATCAGGCTCCGAGGCCACTGGTCGGCAGACCGCCGAGCAGGCCGGTCACCGGACCGAGGGCCGCGGCCGGGTCGCTCGCCTGGGTCTCGCCCTCCTCGGCGCCCACGCTCTGCTGGCTGGTGAGCGACTGCGTCGCACCGGTGACGGTGCTCAGCGCGTCCGTGACACCGATCGCGGGAACGGCGGCCGAGGCACTGCCGGCGGCGACGGCGGCGAAGGCGGCGCCGAGGGCGGCGACACCGAGGGTCTTGGCAGCTGACTGCTTCATGAAGAATTGTCCTTGCGACGGGGAATTGAGCGGCTCCGCAAACTAGTCACTTCAAACCCCAGCCCGCAAACATACTTAAATATGAGAAAGCGCCCGGGAATTACCCTCCCGGGCGCCTCAGATCCCTCACGCCTTGCTCTAGGCCGAGACAGAACCGCTGGTCGAAGCGGTCTGCTGGAACAGCCACTGCGACTTGAGCTCCGCATAACCCGGCTTGATCACGTCGTTGATCATGGCAAGTCGTTCATCGAAAGGAATGAACGCGGACTTCATCGCATTGACGGTGAACCACTGCATGTCGTCGAGGGAGTAGCCGAAGGCCTCGACCAGGTGCTCGAACTCGCGGCTCATGCTGGTACCGCTCATCAGCCGGTTGTCCGTGTTGACCGTGAGCCGGAAGTGCAGCTTGCGCAGCAGGCCGATCGGGTGCTCGGTGTACGAGAGGGCCGCGCCCGTCTGCAGGTTCGAGGTCGGGCACATCTCCAGGGGGATGCGCTTGTCGCGTACGTACGAGGCCAGGCGGCCCAGCTTCACCGAACCGTCGGCGGCGACCTCGATGTCATCGATGATCTTCACGCCGTGTCCGAGGCGGTCGGCGCCGCACCACTGCAGGGCCTGCCAGATCGACGGCAGGCCGAAGGCCTCGCCGGCGTGGATGGTGAAGTGGTTGTTCTCCCGCTTGAGGTACTCGAAGGCGTCCAGGTGGCGGGTGGGAGGGAACCCGGCCTCGGCGCCGGCGATGTCGAAGCCGACCACTCCGTTGTCGCGGTAGCGGTTGGCCAGCTCCGCGATCTCCAGTGCGCGGGCGGCGTGGCGCATCGCGGTGAGCAGGGCGCCGATGCGGATGCGGTGGCCGTTGGCCTTCGCCCGGCGCTCCCCCTCGCGGAAGCCCTCGTTCACCGCCTCGACGACCTCTTCGAGGGTCAGACCGGCTTCCAGGTGCTGCTCGGGGGCGTAGCGGATCTCGGCGTACACCACGCCGTCCTCGGCCAGGTCCTCGGCGCACTCGGCGGCGACCCGGAAGAGGGCCGCCTTCGTCTGCATGACGGCGCAGGTGTGCGCGAACGTCTCCAGATAGCGCGGGAGGGAGCCGGAGTCGGCGGCTTCCCGGAACCAGATGCCGAGCTTGTCGGCGTCGGTCTCGGGGAGGTTCTCGTAGCCGGCGTCGCGGGCCAGCTCGATGATGGTCCCGGGGCGCAGTCCACCGTCGAGGTGATCGTGCAGAAGCACCTTCGGGGCGCGGCGGATCTGATCCGGGGTCGGCAGGTTGGAGGTCTCGCTCGTCATCTAGGCACTCTAGCTCCTACGCGCGTAGAGCACCGTCCGTACGGCGGGTCGATATCCAATCGTTGACCTCGTGGGCCGCGTGGGCGTCGTGGGCCGCGTGGGCCGCGTGGGCGTCGTGGGCGTCGTGGGCGTCGGGGGCCCGCGGCGCCCGTCCCGCCGCCGTGGCCGGACCGCGCCCACGAAAGAAGTCCGTTCCGGGCCGGGCACACAGCGGGCGACTCCTGCCAAAATCAGCGCATGGCACAGCATGCGCCGCCGGCGCGCGGTGCCCGCCTGGGGCGGGCAGCCGGCGCGAACGGCTCGGGCTCGACGGTCAGTGGTGTGGTGCTCCTGCTTCCCGGGGCGTCCAGATTCTCCCCCGGTCCGGTGCGTCCGCTCGCGCGGGCACTGGCCCGGGCGGGCGGGGCGGAGGGGCTGGTCACGCACACCGTCGTCCACGGCGGCGGCTCCTCCCGCGAGGAGCAGGCGCGGTGGGCGGCGGACGAGGTGGTCCGGCGGTACGGGGACGTGCCGGTGTGCCTCGCCGGCTACGACGCCGGAGGCCGCACCGCGCTGCGGGCGGCGGGGCACGACGCCGTCGACTCGGTTCTGGCCCTGTCCCCTTGCCTGGACGGGGCGGCGGGCTCTGATCAGCCCGAACCGGTGAAGCAGCTGGCCGGCCGGCGGGTCCTGATCGTGCACGGCACCAACGACGCGAGGAGCGATCCGGAGGCGTCCTTCCTGCTGGCGGCCCGGGCCAAGAAGGCCAACCGCTCGACGTGCCGGTTCGAGGTGCACTCGGACGGGCACGGGCTGCGCGAGCACCAGGCCGAAGTGGTCGCCCTGGCGGTGGACTTCGTGCTCGGCTCCGTCTTCTCCGGCCGCTATTCCCGCCCGGTGACCGACGCGCTCGCCGCTCCGCCCCCGCTGGGCCTGCGGATGCCGCTGGCCTCCGGTTACGGCCGGCTGCTGCGGCGCTGAGGGGCCGGATCCGGCGGGCCGCCCAAGCGTAGAGTGAGGAGGAGAACCAGGACTCGGGGGCTTCTCTTCGGGAGGCGATGACCATGCCCGGTCTGATCAGCAGGGGCTTCGACGCGGCGGACGAGACACGCCCGTTCGAGGCCGGCAAGGGCAGGCTGGACCTGCTCCAGACGGAAAGCGGCCCCGTCGGCCGCGCGGTGTTCGAGCCCGGTTGGCGCTGGTCGGAGCACGTCAAGCCGCTGGCCGGTACGGACAGCTGCCAGGCGGCTCACGCGGGATACGTCGTGAGCGGCCGCATGAAGATCGTCATGGATGACGGGGAGAGCGCCGAAGTGGGTGCCGGCGACTTCATGCAGGCGGCGCCCGGCCACGACGCCTGGACCGTGGGCGATGAGCCCTGCGTCATCGTGGACTGGGCCGGATTCGGCGACTACGCGAAGCCGCCCTCGGGCTGACGCGTCCGGCGCTCCGAGGGCTCGCCGAGCAGGCCCGCGGCGCGGGTGAGCGTGCGGGCCAGGGAACCGGCCGTCGGTGCGCTCGCCAGGACGTACGCGTGGTGCAGCGCCCCCGTCGGGGCCCGGTGGACGACGGCGTCCGGCGGGATCTGCAACTGCACCCGGACCACGCCCGGCACCGAGCGCGCCGCGGCGAGCCGCGGGCGGACCCCGTCGAGGCGGCGGCCGGGCGGGAAGTCCACGTACCGCAGCCCGGCGTGCGCGGCGCGCGGGATGCGCACCGGGCCGGGCAGGCCGAGCCCGGTGGCGAGCGCGAGGGCCAGGACGTCGGTGCCCTGGCCGAGCCGCAGCAGCCGGGTGAACTCCTCGCCCCCGGGCCGGGCGTGGGCCTCGACCAGGCGGGGGCCGCGCGAGGTGAGGATGACCTCGGTGTGCGAAGGGCCGTCGCGATGTCCGGCGAGGTCCAGGACGCCGCGTACGAGGGCCCGTACGGCCTCGGCGGTCCGCGGGTCCAGGGTCACCGGCAGCTCGTGCCCGAGGGGGGCGAGGCCGGGGCCGGTCAGCCGGCGGGTCCAGCCGAGGACGCGGTGGCGGCCGTCCTGGGAGAGGGCCTCGACGGAAAGTTCCGGGCCTTCGAGGAACTCCTCGACGATGAGGTCGGTGACCTCGGGATAGCCCTGGGCCGCGCTGTGCGCCCCGTCCGCGTCGCTGACGAGCCGCACCCCCTCGCCGTCGGCGCCCGCGCGGGGCTTGATGACGCAGGGATATCCGATCAGGGTGGCCAGGAAGGGCAGCAGAGCGGCGCGGCCGCAGCGGGCGAAGGAGACGGGGCGGGCGGGGTGCAGGCTGTTGGAGCGGGCGCGCAGGGCGGCTTTGTCCATGAGGGCGGTGACGGCCGCGGTGGGGGTGCCGGGCAGGCCCAGCTCCTCGTTGGCGCGGGCGGCCGCCAGCGCTCCGGCGGCGTCGAAGCCGAAGACGGCGGCGTGGCCGCGGCGGACCGCCGCCAGCCGGCCGACGGCTCCCACGAGGTGCCGGTGGTCGCGCCAGTCCGTCCGTACCCGCCGCTCCGCCCCCTCACGGTCGGACGGCACCGATGGACCCGGCGCGACCACGACGGTGCGCACGCCCGCACGGCGGGCGGCCGCCACCACGGCGGGCCGCGGACTCAGCAGGACGGCCACGGGCTCTCGCCCTTCCCCCGGTGTCCGCTGCCGCATACCGCGCTCCCCCCTCACGCCGTGCAGTCACTGTGCCCCGTCGGCATATGCCGAAGGCCGCCGCGCAGGCATCGTCTTGTCGCCTTGCGGAAACACGAGGGGTTTATAAACGGATACAGACCGGGACCAATATGCATATGCCAGCCGACGAATCCGCAGAGCTGAGCCCCGCGGCCCGGCGCCTGTACGCGTACGCGGTCGAGCGGCACGCCTTCGACGCGGCCCAGGCCGCGGAGGCATTGGGGGCGCGCGCGGCCGCCGCGATCGCCGAGCTGGCCGCCGCACATCTGCTCCAGCGAGCGCCCGACGGCGGGGCGGACCGGTGGAGCGCGGTCGCGCCCCGGGCGGCGGCGGCCCGGGCCCTGGCCCCGCTCGCACTCCTCGCGCGGGAGACCCACGAGGAGATGGACCGGGTGCGGGAGCGGCTGGAGACGCTGGTGCCCGCGTACGAGGCGGGGACCGCGCACCGGGACCTGAGCGGGTCGGGGCGGCTGGAGCTGGTCACGGACCTGGGAGCGGTGCGCGCACTGATCGGGGAGCTGGTCGCGGCGTGCGAGCGGGAGCTGCTGACCTCGCAGCCGGGCGGGGGCAGGCCGCTGGAAACCCTGGAGGAGTCCATCGGGCGGGATGAGTCGTTGCTCTCCAGGGGTGTGCGGATGCGGACGATCTACCAGCACACGGCGCGTTATTCGCGGCCCACGGCGGCGTATGTGGAACGGGTGATGGCGCTGGGCGCGCAGGTGCGGACGCTGGGCGACGGACTGATGCGGATGCTGGTCTTCGACGACCACACGGGGCTGATGGCCGTACCGGACCGGCCGGGGGCGGCGCTGGTGGTGCGCGAGCCGAATGTCGTGCACTTCATGACGGCGGCGTTCGAGCGGTCCTGGCTGGAGGCGGAGCCCTTCGCGACGACGGTGAGTCCGGAGGCGGCGCGGTCGATCTCGGACGAGCTGAGGCAGACGATCGTACGGCTGCTGTCGGAGGGGCTGGAGGACAAGGTGATCGCGCGTCGGCTGGGCATGTCGGAGCGGACGTGTCAGCGGCACATCGCGGAGATCATGCGGGCGGTGGGGGCGAAGTCCCGGTTCCAGGCCGGGTACTTGCTGGGGCCCGGCGGGCCGGGCGGGCCGTCTGCGGCGGAGCCGGAGGCGGAGGTTTGAGCCGGGCTGCGCCCGGACCTGGGGCTCCGCCCCAGACCCCGCGCCTCAAACGCCGGCGGTGCTGGATGTGCGGCTCGGACACCGGCCGGGGCAGAGGGGGCGGCTCGGAAGCCCGCCGGGATGGAAGAGGCGTTTCGTCAGTGCCTACAGGTCCGGGATGAGGTTGCCCCTGCGGGAGAGGAGGAAGCGTTTGAACGCGGCCACCGGTGGGGTGTCGGGGTGGCCGTCGAGCCAGGCCACGCCGATCTCGCGGACCGCGCGCGGGGCCGTGACCGTCAGCTCCACGACGCCGGGGCGGGGCACGGCCGGAGGCGGCAGCAGGGCCACCCCGAGGCCGGCGGCGACGAGGCCGCGCAGGGTCTCGGCCTCCTCGCCCTCGAAGGCGACGCGGGGGGTGAAACCGGCCTCCGCGCACAGGTCGTCGGTGATGCGCCGCAGGCCGTAGCCCGGTTCGAGGGTCACGAAGGTCTCCTCGGCCGCCTCGGCGAGGCGGACGCGCTTGCGAGTGGCGAGGCGGTGGTCGTCGGGGACGACCAGGCGAAGCCGCTGCTCGTCGAGGCGGCGGGCGACCAGGTCGGGGGCGTCGGGGAGCGGTGAGGTCAGGCAGAGGTCGAGCTCGCCGGTACGGAGCCGTTCCAGCATGGCTTCGCCGTAGTTCTGGACGAGGGAGAAGCGCACGCGCGGGTGGTCCGCGCGGAAGGCGCGGATCAGGCCGGGTACGGTCTCGGGGCCCAGGGTGTGCAGGAAGCCGAAGGCGACTTTGCCGTAGGACGGGTCGGCGTCCTGCTGGACGGATTCGGCGGCGCGGGCGATCCCGTCCAGGGCCTGTTCGGCGGAGGCCAGGAAGGTGCGGCCCGCCGTGGTGAGGGAGACGGTGCGGCCCTTGCGGGCGAACAGCGTGACGCCCAGGTCGTGTTCGAGGCGCACCATGGCCCGGGAGAGGGTGGACTGCGGGACGCCCAGTTCGTGCGCGGCGCGGGTGACGTGCTCGTGCCGGGCCACTGCCGCGAAGTACGCGAGGCGCGGGGCCAGCAGACGTGTCATCGCCATGTCTTCTTCGTAACGGTTCATCGACAGGCGCCATCCTGAGCTGGGCTGATGCAGAGGTGGATCGATTAGCGCGAATCCGTGCATTGGACGCATGAAAAAGCCGAGCCTACCGTCGTCGTATGCCTCCCGCTCATACCGGGGCACCCGTCATCGCGGGTGCCTCCCCCTCGTCGTTCCGTACCTCTCCGCCCGTGGGCGCCGGACCCGTGGCGCACTCCCCCGGCAGCCCCGGCTACCGCCGCATGAGCCTCGCGCTCTTCGCCGCCGGGCTCGCGACCTTCGCCCTCCTCTACTCCACCCAGGCGCTGCTCCCCGCGATCTCCGACGGCTTCGGCGTGACGGCGGGCCGCGCCAGCTGGACGGTGTCGGCGGCCACCGGTGCGCTGGCGCTGTGCGTGCTGCCGCTGAGCGCGCTGTCCGAGCGGTTCGGCCGGACGCGGATGATGCGCTGGTCGATGGTGGTGGCCGTCGGCGTGGGCCTGCTGGTGCCGTTCGCGCCGAGCCTGGAGTGGCTGGTGGCGCTGCGGGCGGTGCAGGGCGCGGCGATCGCCGGAATCCCGGCGTCCGCGATGGCGTACCTGGCGGAGGAGGTCAAGCCGAAGGCGCTGGTGGCAGCCATCGGACTGTTCGTCGCGGGCAACTCCATCGGCGGCATGAGCGGCCGCCTCGTCACCGGCTGGGCGGCCCAGCTGGGGGGCTGGCGGGCCGGACTCGCCGCCGTCGCCGTCATGTCGCTGGTCTGCGCGGTGGCGTTCCTGGTGCTGCTGCCCCGGGCCCGGTTCTTCCGTCCGGCGTCGCTGAACCCGCGCGCGGTCGGGCGGACCGTCCGCGGCCACCTGCGCGATCCGCTGCTGCTGCGGCTGTACGCGATCGGCGCGCTGTTCATGACCGTCTTCGGCGCCGTGTACACCGTCATCGGCTACCGCCTGGTGGAGGAGCCGTTCTCCCTCGGGCAGGGCGTCATCGGGTCGATCTTCCTGATCTACCTGGTGGGTACGGTCTCCTCGGCCGCCGCCGGTCAGCTGGTCGCCCGCACGGGGCGGCGCGGCGCGCTGTACCTGGCCGTGGCCACCACCGCCCTCGGGCTGCTGCTCTCGCTGTCCGGATCGCTGGCCGCGATCCTGCTGGGCCTGGTCCTGGTCACGGCCGGGTTCTTCGCGGGCCACGCGGTGGCCTCCTCGGCGGTGAGCGGGACGGCGAAGACGGGCCGGGCGCAGGCCTCCGCCCTCTACCAGTCCGCGTACTACCTGGGCTCCAGCGCCGGCGGCACGCTGGGCGCCCTCGCCTACCACAGCGCCGGGTGGGCGGCCACGGTGGGCATCGCGCTGCTGGCCGTGCTCGGCGTCGTGTCGGTCACGCTGTACGGGAGCCGCTCGGCCCGCGCCGAGCGCCGGGCGGCGGCCCCGGCGGCATCCGCCCGCTGAGGCATCCCCTGGTATCCCCCGGCATCCCCCGGTCCGGCTGCGACTGTCAGAGCCCTCCGGTAGTTTCCGAAGCATCGGGTTCTACCAGGGGGATCGGCGGACATGACAGACCTCGCGACCGGCACGGACCTCGACGCGGCGATGGACCGCTACCGCGTCGAGCTCGCCGGCTACTGCTACCGGATGCTCGGCTCGTCCTTCGACGCCGAGGACGCGGTGCAGGACACGTACATCCGTGCCTGGCGCAGCTTCGAGAAGTTCGAGGGCCGGTCCTCGCTTCGGTCGTGGCTGTACCGGATCGCCACGAACGTCTGCCTGGACCTGCTGAAGGCCGGGAACAAGCGGGCCCGTCCCATGGATCTCACCGCACCTCAGCACCAGGCCTCCGCCGTCCTCAACGAACGGCCGGAGGTGACCTGGCTGGAGCCGGTCCCGGACGGCCGGGTGCTCCCGCAGAGCGCCGACCCGGCCGAGATGGCGCTGGCGAAGGAGTCCGTCCGACTGGCGTTCGTCGCGGCCCTCCAGCACCTGCCGGCGAAGCAGCGGGCCGTGCTCATCCTGCGGGAGGTACTGGCCTGGAAGGCGGAGGAGGTCGCGGACCTGCTGGACACGACGGTGGCGTCGGTGAACAGCGCGCTCCAGCGGGCGCGGGCCACGCTCGCCGGCCAGCGGCTGCGCGAGAGCGACCCGGCGGACCCGCTGGACGCGGATCAGGCCCGGCTGCTGGAGCAGTACCTGTCGGCCTTCGAGGCGTATGACATCTCCCGGCTCACCACGCTCCTGCACGAGGACGCGGTGCTGTCCATGCCGCCGTACGACCTGTGGCTGCGCGGCCCCGCCGACATCGCCGCCTGGCACCTGAACCAGGGCATCGGCTGCAAGGGCTCGCGCCTGATCCCGACGACGGCCAACGGCCTGCCTGCCTTCGGGCAGTACCGTCCGCGGGCGGACGGGCAGCCGGGGCACACGCCGTGGGCGCTCCAGGTGCTGGAGGTGTCAGACGGCAGGATCACCGGCCTCAACGCCTTCCTGGACACCGAGCGGTGGTTCCCGCTCTTCGGCCTCCCGGAGCGTCTCCCCTAGCCCTACGAGCTCCAGCAGGCCGCGCAGCGGCGGCGCAGCCCGCACCTCGAAGCGGACGCCGAGGCGCCGGGCGGTCAGGGCGGCACGAGCGAGGGCCTGGACGGTCGCGAGAGTGGGTGCGACGACTCCGCTCACGTCGCACACCATCCAGTCGGGCCCGTCCCTGCACAGCTCGCGCACGCGCGCGCACAACTCGGCGGTATCCGGCTCCTGCCCCTCCAGGGCGACGGTTCTGATCTCCACGTGAGGCAGACCCCCCGCCCCGCCCGAACTCATCGGCAGGGCCGGAGGAAGCCGCCTACGGCCGGGGGAAGGAATCCCAGTCGTCACCGCTCGGGGGCTGGTGCTCGACTGCGAGTGCGCTCATGGTGTGCTCCCACCGCCTTGTCACCGATCCCAGCATGCCGAACGGGACCGGCGGGGGTCCACCGATCCCGTTCACCCGAATGAGAAGCCGCAGGTCAGGCGATGCGGTCCAGCACGATCGGCGTGGCGGAGAAGGACGTTCCCGCCGGAGCGACGTCGTAGGTCCCCTCCAGCGCGGCCAGGGCGTAGTCGAACTTCTCCGGGGTGTCGGTGTGCAGGGTCATCAGGGGCTGGCCCGCCGTGACCGTGTCGCCCGGCTTGGCGTGGAGCTCGATGCCGGCGCCCGCCTGCACCGGGTCCTCCTTGCGCGCGCGGCCCGCGCCCAGGCGCCAGGCGCCCACGCCGACCCCGTACGCGTCCAGGCGGGTCAGGACGCCCGAGGCCGGAGCCGTCACCACGTGCTGCTCGCGCGCCACCGGGAGCGCCGCGTCCGGGTCGCCGCCCTGCGCCGCGATCATCCGGCGCCAGACGTCCATCGCCGAGCCGTCGGCCAGGGCCTTCGCCGGGTCGGCGTCCTTGATGCCGGCCGCGTCCAGCATCTCCCGGGCCAGGGCCAGAGTGAGCTCCACGACGTCCGAGGGCCCGCCGCCCGCCAGGACCTCGACGGACTCGCGGACCTCCAGCGCGTTGCCGGCCGTCAGGCCGAGCGGGGTGGCCATGTCGGTGAGCAGGGCGATCGTCTTGACGCCGCTGTCGGTTCCCAGGGCGACCATCGTCGACGCCAGCTCCCGCGCGTCCTCGATGTTCTTCATGAAGGCGCCGCTGCCGACCTTCACGTCGAGCACGAGCGAGCCCGTACCCTCGGCGATCTTCTTCGACATGATCGAGGAGGCGATCAGCGGGATGGCCTCGACCGTGCCGGTGACGTCGCGCAGGGCGTAGAGCTTCTTGTCCGCCGGGGCAAGGCCGTCGCCCGCGGCGCAGATGACCGCGCCGGTGGTGTCCAGGACGTGCAGCATCTCCTCGTTGGAGAGCAGCGCGCGCCAGCCGGGGATGGACTCCAGCTTGTCGAGGGTGCCGCCGGTGTGGCCGAGCCCCCGGCCCGACAGCTGCGGTACGGCGGCTCCGCAGGCGGCGACCAGCGGGGCGAGCGGCAGCGTGATCTTGTCGCCGACGCCGCCGGTGGAGTGCTTGTCGGCGGTGGGGCGGGAGAGGGAGTCGAAGTTCATGCGCTCGCCGGAGGCGATCATCGCGGCCGTCCAGCGGGCGATCTCGGCGCGGTTCATCCCGTTCAGCAGGATGGCCATCGCCAGCGCGGACATCTGCTCGTCGGCGACGACACCGCGCGTGTAAGCGTCGATGACCCAGTCGATCTGCTCGGGGCTCAGCTCACCGCGGTCCCGCTTGGTCCGGATGACGGAGATGACGTCCATGAGGTGACTTCCTTCTACGCGCATAGAGAGAGGTGGTGGAGAAGAGAGGGGTAAGGGGGTCGGCCGCCCGCCCGGGAAGGGCGACCGCCCTCCGCCGGGAAGGGCGACCGCCCTCCGCCGGGAAGGGCGACCGCCCTCCGCCGGGAAGGGCGACGGCCCTCCGCCCGGCCAGGGGCGAAGGGCCGTCGCACGGCTATCTCAGGTGGTCCGGCCCGAAGGCCTGCGGCAGCATCGCCGCCAGCGGCAGGATCCCGTCCGGGGTGTCCACGAGCAGCTCCGGCCCGCCGAATTCGTACAGCAGCTGACGGCAGCGCCCGCAGGGGACCAGGAGCTGTCCCTTGCCGTCCACGCAGGTGAAGTGCGTGAGGCGGCCGCCCCCGGTGGCCTGGAGCGAGGAGACCAGCCCGCATTCGGCGCACAGGCCCAGCCCGTAGCTGGCGTTCTCGACGTTGCAGCCCGTCACGGTCCGGCCGTCGTCCACGAGGGCGGCGACCCCGACCGGGAAGCCCGAGTACGGCGCGTACGCGTGGGACATGGCGTCCCGGGCCGCGGCGCGCAGGGCTTCCCAGTCCGGGGCGGGAGCCGGGTCCGGTTCCGGGCTCGTCACTTGCCCTGGCCCTTGCGGTACGGCAGGCCGTCCGCCTTCGGCATCCGCAGCCGCTGCGCCGACAGGGCGAGCACCAGCAGGGTCGTCACGTACGGGGCGGCGTCCACGAACTGGCTCGGCACCTCGTCGGTCAGCAGGTACCAGACGAAGAGCAGGACGGCGCAGACGGCCGAGACGCCCGCCTGGACGTACTTCTTCTTGTACAGCTGCCAGGCGCAGACGAGCAGGAGCAGGATCGCGATCAGCAGCAGCATCGCGTGCACGTTCTCCGCGCCGCCGCGCAGCTTCAGGCTGTCGATGAAGCCGAACAGGCCGGCGCCCAGGGCCATGCCGCCCGGCATCCAGTTACCGAAGATCATCGCGGCGAGGCCGATGAAACCGCGGCCGCCGGTCTGGCCCTCCTGGTAGATGGGGCTGGCGACGATCGACAGGAAGACGCCGCCGAGGCCCGCGAGCGCGCCCGAGACGACCACGGCGATGTACTTGTACTTGTAGACGTTGACGCCGAGCGACTCCGCGGCGACGGGGTTCTCGCCGCAGGAGCGCAGCCGCAGACCGAAGGTGGTCCGCCACAGCACCCACCAGCTGCCGGGGATCAGCAGCAGGGCGAGGACGGTGAGCAGCGAGATCTCGGTGACCAGGCCGCCGATGACGCCGGCGAGGTCGGAGACGAAGAACCAGTGGGTGGCCTGGAGGTCCGCCATCCAGTCGGACAGCCCCGGCACGGTGACCTTGTAGATCCCTTCGACCTGCGGCGACTGCTTGGAGGAGCCGCCCGGCGCCTCGGCGAAGGTGAAGTTGGACAGGTACTGGGTGAAGCCCAGCGCCAGGATGTTGATCGCCACACCGGAGACGATGTGGTTGACGTTGAAGGTGACCGTGATGATCGCGTGCAGCAGACCGCCGACGGCGCCGCCGGCGATGCCGAGGAGGACGCCGCTCCAGGGTCCCCACTGGTAGCCGGCCCAGGCACCGAACCAGGTGCCGAGGATCATCATGCCTTCGAGGCCGATGTTGACGACGCCCGCGCGCTCGGCCCACAGGCCGCCGAGGCCGGCGAGGCCGATCGGCACGGCGAGCGAGAGGGCACCGGAGACCTGGCCGACCGAGGTCAGGTCGTCCGCGCCGCTGATCAGGCGGACCAGCGAGACCAGCGCGAGGCCGCCCGCGATGATCAGCATGATCCACGGCAGGGTGAGCTTCTTGCGGCCGCCCGGCTTCTTCGGGGCGGCGTTCGTCGCGGAGACGGTGCTGGTGCTCACGCCGCGACCTCCTTGTCGGTCTTGATGGCGCCACCGGCGGCGAGTTCCTCGCCGACCTTCTGCTGCTGGCGGCGGATCCCGTAGCGGCGGACGAGCTCGTACGAGACGACGACCGCGATCACGATCAGGCCCTTCATGATCGTGCCGATCTCCTTCGCGTACCCGGCCGTGTCGAGGGAGGCCGAGGCCTTGTCGATGAAGGCCATGAGGAACGCGGCGAAGAGGATGCCGACCGGGTGGTTGCGGCCGAGCAGCGCGATGGTGATGCCGGTGAAGCCGACACCGACCGGGAAGGACAGGCTGTACGTGTGGCTCTCGCCCAGCAGCACCGGCATGCCGGCGAGGCCGGCGACGGCGCCGGAGATGAGCATCGAGGTGATGATCATCTTCTTGGCGTCCACCCCGGAGGCCTGGGCAGCGGACTCGCTGGCGCCGGTGGCGCGCAGGTCGAAGCCGAAGCGGGTGCGGCCCAGCACGAACCAGTAGACGACGCCCAGGGCGAAGGCGACGAAGGTGAAGCCGTAGATCTCCAGGCCGTCGTTCATCTCCAGCGCGGGGAACCAGCCGGACGGGGCGATGTCGCCCGTGGTCAGGTCATTGGATCCGGGCGGCTGGACACCGAGGTTCTTCGGGAGGATCAGGTAGGCGATCACGCTGGTCGCGATGGCGTTCAGCATGATCGTGGAGACGACCTCGCTGACGCCGCGCTTGGCCTTGAGGACACCGGCGATCCCGGACCAGAAGGCACCGACCATCATCGCGACGACCACGATCAGCAGGATGTGCAGCGGGCCGGGCAGGGTGACGGCCGTGCCGACGACCGCGGAGAGCATCGCCGCGAGGCGGTACTGGCCGTCGACGCCGATGTTGAAGAGGTTCATCCGGAAGCCGATGGCCACGGCCAGGGCCGCCAGGTAGTACGTACCGGCCTGGTTCACGATGAGGACCTGAACGTCCTCGTAGCCGGCGTTCTCCACCATCAGGCGCAGCGGCTCGATCGGGTCCACGCCCGTCGCGGCGAGCACCACGATGGTCAGCAGGAAGGCGCTGACCAGCGCGAGCGCGGGGCCGGCGACGGCCAGGAGCAGCCGGTCCTTGTCGAATTTCTTCATCGGGCCTCGTCCTCCGGCGATTCGGTACCAGCGTCGGCACCGGCGGAGTGGTTGTCGGTTGCTTCCAGTCGCCCGGAGGCGGCGCCCGTCATGGCGGTGCCGAGTTCCTCGGGGGTCACGGTCGCGGGGTCGGCGTCCGCGACCAGGCGGCCGCGGTAGATGACGCGCAGGGTGTCGGACAGGCCGATGAGCTCGTCGAGGTCGGCGGAGATCAGCAGCACGGCCAGGCCTTCGCGGCGGGCCTCGCGGATCGCGTCCCAGATCTGCGCCTGCGCGCCGACGTCCACACCGCGCGTGGGGTGGGCCGCGATGAGGAACTTCGGGTGGTGGCTCATCTCACGGCCGACGATCAGCTTCTGCTGGTTGCCGCCGGAGAGCGAGGCGGCGGTGACCTCGATGCCGGGCGTGCGGACGTCGTACTCGCGCACGATCCGCTCGGTGTCCTTGCGGGCGGCCTTCGGGTCGAGGATGCCGCGCTTGGAGTTGGGCGCCTCGGTGACGTGGCCCAGGATGCGGTTCTCCCACAGCGGGGATTCCAGCAGCAGGCCGTGGCGGTGGCGGTCCTCGGGGATGTAGCCGATGCCGGCCACGCGGCGCTTGCGGACCGGGGCCTTGGTGATGTCCTCGCCGTCCAGCGTGATCACGCCCGCGTCGGCGGAGGCCATGCCCATGAGGGCTTCGATCAGTTCGGTCTGGCCGTTGCCCTCGACACCGGCGATGCCGAGGACCTCGCCCTTGTGGATGGTGAAGGTGATGTCGTCCAGCAGCAGGCGGCCGGCCGGGACCTTCTCGTGCACGTAGGAGTCGGCGGGCGACTCGGGGGGCGCGGTGGCGGCGAGCGGGGCGCTCACCCCGCTCTCCGCGAGCGTCAGGCCCTGGACCGCCAGCATCGGCGTGGTGGTCACCGTGGACTCGCGGGTCTCCGGCGACGGCAGTTCGGCGCCGACCATGAGCTCGGCGAGCTGCTTGGTCGTGGTGTTGCGCGGGTCGGCGGTGCCGACCGTCGTGCCGCGGCGGATGACGGTGATGTCGTCCGCGACCTTGAGCACCTCACCGAGCTTGTGGGAGATGAAGATGACCGTGAGCCCCTCGGCCTTGAGCTCGCGCAGGTTGTCGAAGAGGGCGTCCACCTCCTGCGGCACGAGGACGGCGGTGGGCTCGTCGAGGATGAGGATCTTCGCGCCGCGGTAGAGGACCTTGAGGATCTCCACGCGCTGGCGGTCGGCGACACCCAGGTCCTCGACCAGGGCGTCGGGGCGTACGCCGAGGCCGTACGCGTCCGAGATCTCCTCGATCTTCTTACGGGCCTTGGCGCCGATGCCGTGGAGCTGCTCGCCGCCGAGAACCACGTTCTCCAGCACGGTGAGGTTGTCGGCGAGCATGAAGTGCTGGTGCACCATGCCGATGCCGCGGGCGATGGCGTCGCCGGGGCGGTGGAAGGAGACCTGTTCCCCGTCGATGGCGATGGTGCCCTCGTCCGGCTTCTGCATGCCGTAGAGGATCTTCATCAGGGTCGACTTGCCGGCGCCGTTCTCACCGACGAGGGCGTGGACCGTGCCCTTGCGGACGGTGATCGCGATGTCCTTGTTGGCGACGACGCCGGGGAAGCGCTTGGTGATGCCGTGGAGTTCTACGGCGGGGGGCGGGCTGGACGCGTTGATGACGCACTCTCCTTGGCGCGGAAGGAGCGGAAGGCAGGGGGGGACAGGGCGAGGAGAGAAGCTATCGCGTCCACGATGCCTCTACGCGCGTAGCACTGTCGGAGGTGAAAACTTGCGGCCGACTGGCCACAGGACGCGGCTCGGGGCCCGGGAGCGGCAGAGCCGCTTCCCGGACCCCGGAGACCACGTGCGGTGTCGGACGCGGCCTTACGGCGCGGTCTTGACCGTGATCTTCTTGGCGATGATGTCGGCCCTGGCCTTGTCCACCGCGGCGATGACCTCGGTCATATTCTTGTACTCGGGGTTGGAGTCGGACAGGCCGACGCCGTCCTTGTCGAGGCCGTAACGGATCTCACCGGTGGCCGGCTTGCCGTCCTTGACCGACTTGATCAGGTCGAAGACGGAGTCCGAGACGTCCTTGGTGACCGAGGTCAGGATGTGGTCCTTGTACTTCGCCAGACCGGCCTGGTTGTACTGGTCCGAGTCGACGCCGATGGCCCACTTGCCCTTGAGGGCGGCCGCCTCGATGGCGCCCGTGCCGGCGAGGCCCGCGGCCGCGTAGACCACGTCGGCGCCCGCGTCGAGCTGGCCGTTCGCGGCGGCCTTGCCGAGGTCGGGCTTGGAGAAGCCGCTCGTGTCCGGCGGCTGGCTCAGGTACTGGGCGATGACCTTGGCGTTCGGGTCGGTGTCCTTGACGCCCTGGGCGAAGCCCGCCTCGAACTTCTTGATCAGCGGAACCTCGACACCGCCGATGAAGCCGACCGTGCCGGTCTTGGAGACCTTGGCGGCGGCGACGCCGGCCAGGTAGGAGCCCTGCTCCTCGTTGAAGACCATGTTGGCCACGTTGGGGCCGGTCACCGAGGTGTCGTCGATGATGCCGAACGTGGTGTCCGGGAACTTCGCCGCGACCTTCTTCATGGCCGGGGCGTAGGCGAAACCGACGCCGATGACCGGGTTGTTGCCCTTGCGGGCGAGCTCGGTGAGGCGCTGGACCTTGTCGGCCTCGCCCTCGCCGTCCGTGGGCTCCGCCTCGGCGCCCTTGATCTTCAGCTCCGTCTCGGCCTTGTGCAGGCCCGCGTAGGCGGCGTCGTTGAACGACTGGTCGCCTCGGCCGCCGATGTCGTACGCGATGGCGGCGCTCGGCTCCTTGGAAGCTGCGGTGTCCGACGAGTTCTTACCGCCACAGGCGGTGGCCGAGAGGGCCAGCGCAGCGGACGCGATGCCCACGGTGGCGATCCTGTTGATCCGGCGCAAGGGGAGGCTCCTTCAAAACCTGACCGAAGCGCCACGACCGGCGCTGGTTTCGCGGCGATCGTAACGCGCGTAGATGTCAGTTAAAGGCCCGTTCATGAGTCGTTATCGGATCGTCGTGAACCGGACAGTGACCGATTGGTGACTCCCTCTGCGTCCAGCCCTTGTATACCAAGGGCTGGACGCATCCGCCGGGAGAACGCGGATGTTGTATGGGGCCGTCCGGTCCGGCTTTATCCGGCCGGGCGGGGGCGGCGCCCGTCCAGCAGGGCCGCGGCCGTGAAGAACTCCACGCCCACCGCGATCGCGGACTCGTCCACGTCGAAATCGCCCCGGTGCAGGTCGCGCTTGACGGGGTCGCCGGGGGTACGGACCCCCAGGCGGGCCATGGCGCCCGGGACGTGTTCCAGGTACCAGGAGAAGTCCTCCCCGCCCAGGCTCTGCTCGGTGTCCTCCACCGACTCGGTGCCGCGCCGGGCCGCCATCGCCTCCCGCAGCAGTTCGGTGACCGCCGGGTCGTTGACCACCGGCGGCACCCCGCGCACGTGGTTGATCTCGAACTTGGCCCCGTGCATGGTCGAGACCTCGTCGATCGCCGCGTGGATCATGTCGGGCGCATCGTGCCAGGCGTTCAGATCCAGACACCGGACCGTCCCCGACAGCTCGGCGTGCATCGGGATGACGTTGCAGGCGTGCCCGGCCTCGATCCGGCCCCAGGTGATGGACATGCCCGACCGGGCGTCCATCCGGCGGGCCAGCACGGCCGGGACGTCGATGGCCACCCGGGCGGCCGCCGTCACGAGGTCCGTGGTCAGGTGCGGGCGGGCGGTGTGCCCGCCGGGACCGGCGAGGCTGACCTCCAGCCGGTCGCAGGCCGAGGTGATGGGGCCGGTCCGCAGCCCGATCCGCCCCGCGTCGACCCGGGGGTCGCAGTGCACCGCGATGATCTTCCCCACGCCCTCCAGGGCCCCGGAGTCGATGGCCTCGGTGGCTCCCCCCGGGAGCACCTCCTCGGCGGGCTGGAACAGCAGCCGCACGGGCCGGGGCAGCAGGCCCTGGCGGTCGAGCCCCGCGAGGACCAGGCCCGCACCGAGCACGGTGACGGTGTGCACGTCGTGGCCGCAGGCGTGGGCGCGGTCCGGGACGGTCGAGCGGTAGGGGACGTGCGTCTTGGTGTCCGGGATGGGAAGGGCGTCGATGTCCGCGCGCAGGGCCATCATCAGCGGTGCGCCGTCCTCCCCGCGCCCGCCACCGCCCTCGAAGGCGCTCAGCCGCTCCTCGTCCCAGGTCCCCACGTCACAGACCAGGCCGGTCCCGGACGAGAGCACCCATGGGCGCAGGCCGGCTTTTTCCAGCCGGGCCTTGATCGCCGCCGTGGTGCGGAACTCCTGGTGTCCTAGCTCGGGGTGCATGTGCAGGTCCCGGCGGAAGGCGATCAGTTCGGCACGCAGGTGGTCCGGAAGTGTGCCGGGCAGCTCGGACCGGTCGGACGCCGGAGGCTGGGCGGGCTGGGACTCGCGGGACATCAACTGGTTCACCCGTTGAAGGGTAGGCGTACGGACCACCCAAGTGGCTGGAGATCACGAAAAGTTCATGCCGTTAGGGGAAAGAAACCCGCCTCTGGAGGCTTGACCGGGTGCGTCCAGGGGTAAACTCGCGCGCTCATCCGGCCGCGGGAGCCGCCCGGAGGGGAAGTCTGCGCACATCACGGGCGGTGTCGGTCACTGCGGCCAGGAAAGTGCGCGCCCTCGGCGAGGCCGAGCCGGTGAGCCAGGCCGGGTCCACATCGCATACGGCGACCGTGACGCCGGTACCGGTCAGGGCGTACGGCAGCGTGTGGACGACGGTGGACGGAAAGCTGACGATCGTACGGCCGATGGGACCACGCCGGGCGATCAGCTCCAGCGGCAGGTCCGGACGTACGATCTCCAGCCCGGTCGCCTCGCTCAGCGCGCGCAGCTTCTCCGGGGACTCCCGGCGGTGCGCGAAGTACCGGGTCGCGCCGTGCTCCAGGGTCAGTGCGCGCACGGCGTCCAGATAGCGGAGCGGATCCACCACCCCGGTCTCCACGAGCGAGGTGCCCACCAGATCGGTGCCCCGGGCCAGCCGCGGCTGCCCGAAGCGGGACCGGGTCCAGGCGAAGTCGTTGACCCGCAGCGTCATCGCGCCCTGGACGGTGACCGGCATCGAGCTGAAGACCTCCACGCGCCGCCCTGCGCCCTCGCCGGGAGTGAAACGGCGCCGCGCGGTCGCCGAGACCGGTGCGTACGCCAGCTCGCGCACCCGTCCGGGCAGCCCCCCGCCGCCGACCCGGTGCCAGCGTACGAGCCGCTCGCCGCGGGCGGTCTGGGCGACGAACTCCAGGGTGGCGGTGCCGTCGTCCACCACGACGAGCTCCTCGGCCCGTACCAGCGTGAGCAGCAGCTGGACGTAGCGCGAGAAGGGGTCACCGACCACGACCCGGCGGGCTGACCGGACCTGGCGGGCCAGTGCGGCGAGTGCCTTGAGCGGCGCCAGCCGGCCGCCGCGGGCCTCCTGCCACCGCACCTGGTGGCCCTCGTCGCGCGCCAGCCCCGCCATCCGGCGCAGCTGGCCGCGGGACATCGGGTCGATCGGCGGCAGCACGACGATCCGCAGCGGGCCCGGCTCGCCGGCCGGGCTGCCGCCGCCCACCGGGTCCTGGGCCGCGGCCCGGTCCTGGCCGTGCGCGTACGCCCACTCCAGCACGTTCAGGAGCTGGACGGGGCTTTCGACGAAAGCCAGCGCGGAGGCGGAAGGGGTCACCACGAACTCCTCGTCGGGGGCGGGCGGACGGAACCTCGTACGGCGGGCGGCTCAGAGCGCCGCGGGCTCGCCCCGGACGCGGCGGAGCTTCTTCATGGGGCCCAGCTCGGAGGCGTAGACCCGCTTGACGCCGTCGCCGAGGGCGGTCTCGATGGTGCGGATGTCGCGGACGAGGCGGGCCAGGCCACCGGGCTCGACGGAAGCCGCCTGGTCGGAGCCCCACATCGCGCGGTCCAGGGTGATGTGGCGCTCCACGAAGGCGGCGCCGAGGGCGACGGCGGCCAGGGTGGTCTGCAGGCCCGTCTCGTGGCCGGAGTAGCCGATCGGGACGTTGGGGTACTCCTCCTTCAGGGTCTCGATCACCCGCAGGTTGAGCTCCTCCGCCTTGGCCGGGTACGTCGATGTGGCGTGGCACAGCAGGATGTTGTCGCTGCCGAGCACCTCCACGGCGTGGCGGATCTGCTTCGGGGTGGACATGCCGGTGGAGAGGACCACGGTGCGGCCGGTGGCGCGCAGGGCGCGCAGCAGCTCGTCGTCGGTGAGGGAGGCGGAGGCCACCTTGTGGACGGGTACGTCGAACTTCTCCAGGAAGGCGACGGCCTCGGTGTCCCACGGGGAGGCGAACCAGTCGATGCCGCGCAGCGCGCAGTGCTCGTCGATGGCGCGGTACTCGTCCTCGCCGAATTCGACCCGGTGGCGGTAGTCGATGTAGGTCATCCGCCCCCAGGGGGTGTCGCGCTCGATGTCCCACTGGTCGCGCGGGGTGCAGATCTCCGGGGTCCGCTTCTGGAACTTCACGGCGTCGCAGCCGGCGTCGGCGGCGGCGTCGATGAGGGCGAGGGCGTTGCCCAGGTCTCCGTTGTGGTTGATGCCGATCTCGCCGACGACGTAGACGGGCCGGCCGGGCCCGGCGCTGCGGGATCCGAACGTACGCAGGCGGGCGTCGTGGGCGTGGGGGCTGGCGGCGGTCATGGCGGGCGGTGTCCTTCGGTGCGGGGGCGCGGGCTGCTGGGGTGCGGGATGCGGCAATGGGGTTGCGGTGTGCGGCAGTGGGGTGTGCAGCAGAGGGGTGTGTACGGGCTGCGGGTCGGGGTGTACGTCGAACAGCGGGGCGAGCAGGCGGGCGCGGGCGAGGTCGTGCGGCTCGTCGACCTCCAGGACCCGCGCGGGGTGGGTGATGACGGCGAGGGTCCGGCCGAAGAAGCGGTGCCGGGCGGTGCGGAAGCCGGGGGCGGCCATGGCGTAGGCGGCGCCGGTCTCCAGCAGGTCCCGCGGGCGGTCCTGGCGCCGGGGGCGGTACGAGGCTTCGTGGTTGACGCCGGCCGCGGCGCCGTCGGCGCCCTCCCGCCAGAGGAAGCCGTGGAAGGGGACGGCGGTGAGGGCCGAGTCGGCCGCCCCGGAGGCGACGGCGGCGGCGACGGAGTCGATGTCGCGGACGGTGAGGAAGGGGCTGGTGCACTGGACCAGGAGGACGACGTCCACGGTGAGCGAGCGCAGTTCCTCGAAGCCGGCCAGGGCGTGCAGGACGGCGGCTTCGCTGGTGGCGGTGTCCCCGGAGAGCGCCGCGGGCCGGGTGATGACATCGGCTCCCGCGCGCCGGGCGACGGCGGCGATCGCCTCGGAGTCGGTGGAGACGACCACGTCGGTCACGTTCGGCGCGGCCAGGCAGGCCCGGACGGCGCGGACCACGAGCGGCGTGCCGGAGACTTCGGCGAGGTTCTTGCCCGGGACTCCCTTGGAGCCGCCGCGGGCCGGGATCACGGTGAGGACCCTCACAGCTCCCCCATCCGGCGGATGACCGGGGCGACCCGCTGGACGCCGTGCCGGTAGGCGCCGCGGGCGGCGTCCCGCAGCTGGGCGCGCAGCCGCCGCCGCAGCCGGGACTCTCCCGCCGCCGCCGGGCGGGCCGCGCCGGGGAGCGGGGTGCCGTCGGGGGCGAGGTGGTGGCGGGCGAGGATCTCGGGCAGGTACCGGGGGGCGGTGGTGAGCGTGTAGTACGGGTCCGGGGGCGGGAGCCGGAGCCGGCCCGTCAGCTCCGCGACCCTGGCCCGGGCGGCGGCGTACGGGTCGTGCGCGCCGGGTGTGTCGTCCGGGTGGCAGGCGTCGTCTGCGGCGGGTGCGCCGGGGGTGCCCTGCGCGGCCGGTGTGCCGTGCGCGGTGGGGGTGCCCTGCCCGGTGGGGGTGCCCTGCGCGGCCGGTGTGCCGCCGGCGGCCGGGCCGCGGACGCCCTGGGCCGCGAGCCAGTGCGGGTCGCCCTGCGGCAGCAGGCCCGCGTCGAGCTGGTCCCAGGAGGCCAGGCAGGTCCTGTCCTCGCGGCGGGCGGCGGCCGAGGCCTACCTGGCCCGGCACCTGACCCCGCGCACCCTGCGGTACTTCGCCCGCCGCCGCCTGACCGCGCTGGGCCTGCCGGGCGGTATCCCGGCCGGCTTGTCCTTCCTGCCGCGGATCCCCGCCGTACGCCGCACCGTCCGGCGGCTCGGGCGGCTGCGCCGCGCGCTCAGCTGACGGCGAGTTTGGCGGCGAAGCCCGCGAACAGCGCGCCCGCCACCGTCGTCGCCCCGGCCGACAGCCGCTTGCGGCGGCGGAAGGCGGCGGACAGCCGGGTGCCGGTGAAGATCAGAGTCGTCAGGTAGAGGAAGCTCAGCAACTGGGAGGCGGCGCCCAGCAGCAGGAACGACAGGGCGGGGTAGGCGTATCCCGGGTCGACGAACTGCACGAAGAAGGACAGCAGGAACAAGATGGCCTTCGGGTTGACCAGGCTCACCACCAGGGCCCGCCGGTAGGGCCGCTCGGCGGCGCCCGCCGGCTCCCCGGCGCTCAGCAGCTCCTCCTGCCGCGCTTCCCGGTGGAGCCACATGCTCCGGGCCGCCCGCAGCATCCCGAGCGCCAGCCAGGCCAGGTACCCGGCCCCGAGGTACTTGACCACGGTGAAGACCAGCGGGCTCGCCTGGAGCAGCGCTCCCGCGCCGGCGGCGGTCAGCACCATGAGGACGGCGTCGCCGGTGAACACACCCGATGCGGCCTTGTACCCCTCGCGCACCCCGCGGCGGGCCGCGACGGACAGGACGTACAAGGAGTTGGGACCCGGCAGCAGGATGATCAGCACCAGGCCGGCGAGATACGTAGGAAGATCGGTCACACCCAGCATGGGCAGGAGTGTCCCACAGGGACGCGCCTGTCGGTCCGCCGTTTCCCAGCGGCTCCGTCACCACGTGGAAGCGGCCGGCTCGTACGTCCCCCACACCTCCCTCAGCGCCCCGCACACCTCCCCCAGCGTGGCCCGCGCGCGCAGGGCCTCCTTCATCGGGTAGAGCACGTTGTCCGTGCCCGCGGCCGCCTGCCGCAGCGCCGTCAGCGCCGCCGACACCGCCGCCCCGTCGCGCTCCGCCCGCAGCCGCGCGAGCGCCTCGCACTGGCGCGCCTCGATGGCCGGGTCCACGCGCAGCGGTTCGTACGCCTCCTCGCGCTCCAGGGCGAAGCGGTTGACCCCGACCACGACCCGCTCGCCGCTCTCGGTCTCGCGCGCGATGCGGTAGGCGTTCCGCTCGATCTCCGCCTTCTGGAAACCGGTCTCGATCGCGGTCACGGCCCCGCCCCGGTCCTCGATGCGCTCCATCAGCGCGAGCACCTCGGCCTCCAGCTCGTCCGTCATCCGCTCCACGGCGTAGGAACCGGCGAAGGGGTCCACGGTGTGGGGTGCGTCCGTCTCGTACGCGAGGACCTGCTGGGTGCGCAGCGCCAGCCGGGCGGACTTCTCCGTCGGCAGGGCCAGTGCCTCGTCGAAGGAGTTGGTGTGCAGCGACTGCGTGCCGCCGAGGACGGCGGCCAGGGCCTGCACGGCCACCCGTACGAGATTGAGCTCGGGCTGCTGCGCCGTCAGCTGCACCCCGGCGGTCTGGGTGTGGAAGCGCAGCATCAGCGACTTGGGGTCCCGCGCCCCGAACTCCTCCCGCATGACGCGGGCCCAGATCCGCCGCGCTGCGCGGAACTTGGCGACCTCCTCCAGCAGGGTGGTGCGGGCGACGAAGAAGAAGGAGAGCCGGGGCCCGAACTCGTCGATCCCCATCCCGGCCGCGAGGGCCGTACGGACGTACGCGATGCCGTCGGCGAGGGTGAAGGCCACCTCCTGCGCGGGCGAGGCGCCCGCTTCGGCCATGTGGTAGCCGGAGATGGAGATGGTGTTCCACTTGGGGATCTCGGCGCGGCAGTACCGGAAGGTGTCCGCCGTCAGCCGGAGGGAGGGTCCGGGCGGGAAGATGTACGTACCGCGGGCGATGTACTCCTTCAGGACGTCGTTCTGCACCGTGCCCGTCAGCCTCTGGCCCGCGATCCCCTGTTCCTCCGCCACCAGCTGATAGAGCACCAGCAGGAGTGCCGCGGGCGCGTTGATGGTCATCGAGGTGGAGACCCGGTCGAGCGGGATCCCGTCCAGCAGGGCCCGCATGTCGTCCAGCGAGTCGATCGCGACCCCGACCTTGCCGACCTCGCCGTGGGCGAGGGGGGCGTCGGAGTCGTGTCCCATCTGGGTCGGCAGGTCGAAGGCGACGGACAGTCCGGTGCCGCCGCCGGCGATGAGCTGGCGGTAGCGGGCGTTGGATTCGGCGGCCGTGCCGAAGCCGGCGTACTGCCGCATGGTCCACGGGCGGCCTGTGTACATCGTGGGGTAGATCCCCCGGGTATAGGGGTAAGCACCCGGTTCGCCCAGTTTGGCGTCCGGGTCCCACCCCGTCAGGTCACCGGGCCCGTAGACGGGTTCGATCGGAATGCCGCTCTCGGTCTGTGCCATGGGCGAGTCCTCGGTAGGGCAACCGGGCCCGGGGCTGATACAACCGTCCCCGCCGACGGCTGCGGGCGGTGCTTGTCACAATGGCGCAACATCCCGCGACCGTGTGCAACTCTCCACGCGCGCCAGACATCGACTACATGACACGACGTAGAAATCGGGGGACCGCGATGCACCGCCAGAGAGTCATAATCCGCACGCTCGGAATCGCCACCGCCGTCGCGCTTGCCGCGACCGCCTGCGGGCCGCAGAAGGCGGAGTCGTCAGCTTCCGCCCCACCGGCTCCGTCAGCGTCCACGGCGGTCTCCTCACCTGCGACGTCCCCGTCCACCGACGACAAGCCCGGTGACGCCTCGCCGTCGGCATCGCCTTCCAAGTCGGCGTCCCCGTCGTCCTCGCCCTCGCCGTCTCCGGCGGTGAAGCAGATCATGGCGAACGGTGACGACAGCGAGCAGGTGCGCGAGCTCCAGGCCCGGCTGAAGCAGCTGAAGCTGCTGAGTGTCGCGCCGACCGGTTTCTACGGGTCGAAGACGACCGCGGCGGTGAAGTCCTTCCAGTCGAGGAACGGTCTGGGCGCCACCGGTTCGGTCGACGCGGCCACCTGGAAGAAGATCCAGGGCGCCACGCAGATGCCCACGGAGCAGGAGCTGCGCCCGCCGACCGTCAACGAGCCCGACGCCCCCGACGCCCGATGCATGGAGGGCCGGGTCATGTGCATCAGCAAGGAGAGCCGCACCCTCGCCTGGATGATCGACGGCAAGGTCCTCTCCACCATGGACGTGCGCTTCGGCTCGGAGAACACCCCGACCCGTGAGGGCATCTTCAAGGTGGACCGGAAGGAGAAGGAGTGGACGTCCACGCTCTACCACACGGCCATGCCGTACTCGATGTTCTTCAGCGGCGGCCAGGCGGTGCACTACTCGGCGGACTTCGCGGCCCGCGGCTACAACGGTGCTTCGCACGGCTGTGTGAACGTCCGGGACAAGGCCAGGCTGTCGGCGCTGTTCGACCAGGTCCACGTCGGCGACAAGGTCGTCGTCTACTGGTGACGTAGAGGGCGCGGGCAGGGCCGGGGGAACGAACCCTGCCCGCGCCGGTTGCGCAGAGCCCAGGGGTACGGGGGGAACCCCGGCTCATGCGCGGCCGATGACCAGTCGGCTCGTTATGTACTGCGCCACGGATGCGAAAAGTGTTACAGCTGGTGTCAGCGGCGGCTGTGGAGGCCCGCGTCGGCCGTGCCGGTCAGGACCGGCGCCGGCGCCGGCGCCTCGACTATCGCGCGGCCGTCGCCGTCACCGACGCTGCGGCCACCCCCGGCGCTGCGCCCGCCCGACGCGTCCGGGGAGTCGCCCCGGCCGCCCTCGTCCCGGCCGGTCTCGTCCACCCCGTCCAGCACGGACTCGCAGTAGCGCGGGATGCGCGGGAGGCCGCGGGCCAGGCGCGAGAGCCGCTCGCGGCGGTCGTCGTCGAGGCGGCCCGCCCGGTAGTCCTGGCACAGGGCCGCGGCCTGGAGCCGGTTGGCCCGCTCGCCCTCGCGGTCCGAGTCGCCCTCCCCGCCCGTGGAGTCGCTCCCCGTCTTTCCCTGGCCGTCCTTGAACAGGCCGCCGCTGGAGGTCGCGCCGGACGAGGGCTGACCGGGTGTTCCGGTTCCGCCCGTCGGCTGCCCGTCCGCGCCCACGGTCGGCGCCGCGCCCGAGGGGGCCGGCGAGCCGTCGCCGCTGCGCAGCGGTTGCGGACGGAGTTGCGGGGGGAGGGGGGGCCGGCGGTGTCGCCGGGTGCCGGGTCGCCGTCCGCGCTGACGGACAGCGCCGGTGCGGGGGCCGCGTGGCCGTGCCCGGACCGGTCGAGCAGTCCGGTCGCCGCGGCGGCGGCCAGTCCGCCGACCGCGACACTGGCCACGGCCGCCGCCAGGCCGAACCGTACCGTCCGGCGGCGTCTGGGCGCGGGGACGAGGGCGCCGAGGTCGAGGAGGGGCTCGCCGGTACCGGCCGCCGTGGGGCGGGGTCCGGGCCGGGCGTCGGGGCCGCTCACCGGCGTCGCGCCGTGCGCGGCGCGGAAGGCGGCCACCGCGGCTGCCTCGCCGGGCAGCTCCGCCCCGGGGGGCGGAGGTTCGGCGAGGGCTTCCAGGGTGTCGAGGGCGGCGCGCAGCCGGGCCGCGTCACCCCGGGCTGCGCGATCGGCTCCGGGACCGACAGGTTCCACCGGCTCGCCGCGCAGCAGTTCGTCCGCCGCGGCTTCGTCCAGCCACCTGTTGCGCTCGTCGGCCATCACATGTCCTTCTGCGTCCGCCAACGTGAATGCGTCACACCGGTTTGTTCTACGAGGCCACCGCTCCGGCCACGCTGCGCGGGTACGGCGTCGAGATCCCTCCCGCCCCCGCCGTCCCGCTCTGGGCTCCCTGCATTATCACCGACCGGAACAACCGGGTCCGCGCCCGGTCCGAAGTCGCCGTCCAGACCCTGCGCCGCCAGCAGTTCCGCCAGCTTCTTCAGCCCCCGGTGCGCGGCGGTGCGTACCGCGCCCGGCCGCTTGCCCAGGGTCTCGGCGGCGCTCTTGGCGTCCAGGCCGACGACGACCCGCAGGACGACGGCCTCCGCCTGGTCCTGGGGAAGCTGCGCTATCAGCGCCATGGTCAGGCCGGTGGAAAGGGACTCCATGGCCTCGCCGGCCGTGTCGGAGTCGGCGGCCCGCCCGGTCAGCTCCGTCTCGTCGCCGCCGATGGCGGGGCGGCGGCCGCGCATGCGGATGTGGTCGAGCGCCCGGTTGCGGGCGATGCGGGCGGCCCAGCCCCGGAAGCGGTCGGCGTCGCCGGTGAAGGAATCGAGGTCGCGGGCGATCTGCAGCCAGGCCTCGGAGGTCACGTCTTCCGCGTCACCGTCTCCGACGAGCGTGCGTACGTATCCGAGCAGGCGCGGGTGCACGGCGCGGTACACAGTACGGAACGCGTTCTCGTCGCCGCCCTGTGCCGCGAGCACCGCGGCGGTCAGCTCCGCGTCGTCCCCCAGCAAAGTCCCCAACCCGTTCACTGTCCTGTACGTCCTGCGCAAATCAGCACGTTACGGCTTTCCGGCACTCCACGTCCACGCGTTGTACAGCCAGCGACGGAGCCAGCGCGGAGAGCGGTGTGACATAAAACGCACTGGAGGCGCTGACAGGGTTACGGGCTTGTCGCACGAGCCCGTGACGGACGGCGACCGGGGCCTCTCCTGTGGGGGGTGGCGGCCTCGGTCGCCTTCCCCTTTCCCCGGCGCCGCCTCTTCATCCTCCGGTCCGCGCCGCTTCCCTCATCCTTTCGGCTCACTTCCGGGTGAAATCCTCGAATGGGTACGACACACCCGCCCCCGTCTCGCTAGCGTGGCGGGACACCCGCGCCACGCCCCGAGGAGCCCCCCGCTGTCGAGCCACCTTCCGGCACAGGCCCGCGGCAGCTCCGATCCCTCGCACGGCTCCGGACTGGCGCGGTTCAACGCCCTGTCCTGCGACACCGTCCAGGCCGTCCTGCTGCAGTGCTGCGGAAGCCCTCGCTGGGCGGAGCGCGTGGCCGCCCACCGCCCCTACCCCGACCTCGGCGCACTGCTCGCCGCCGCGGACGAGGCCTCGTACGACCTGTCCCAGGCCGACCTGACGCAGGCGCTGGCCGCCGAGTCCCCGGCGGAGCTGGGGCACGGGGCCTCGTACGCCGCGCTCCTGGCCCTGGACGCGGCCCACGCCGAGTACGAACGCAAATTCGGGCACGCCTTCGTGATCTGCCTCGACGGGCACCCTCCGGAGGAGCAGGCGGACCAGCTGCTGACGGCCGTCCGGCGGCGCATGGGTCACGAGGTGGACGAGGAGCGCTCGATCTCGGCGGACGAACTGCGCCGCCTCGCCCAGGCCCGGCTGTGGGACCTGACACATTGGCTGACCTCGGCAGACGGGCTGTCTGCGACCGAATCGGGCTATTCGCCCCTGTGGGATAGCCCGTCCGTGCCTGTTTGATCACACCGATGACCCCCGGGCGAAGGAACCGACAAAGCGTCGCTACGATGGCCGGGGCCGGAGGACCGTACCCGGCCGGGCCCGACCGACAACGAAGCCGGCTGGCCCCCGCCCCGCTTCCGGAGGGTTTTCCGTGCCGGCTGGAACGTTGTACCGCGGCCGGGAAGGAATGTGGTCCTGGGTGGCTCATCGAGTCACCGGCGTCCTCATTTTCTTCTTCCTGTTCGTACACGTCCTCGACACCGCTCTCGTCCGCGTCTCCCCTGAGGCGTACGACGATGTCGTGGCTACCTACAAGACTCCGATCGTCGCGCTGCTGGAGTACGGCCTCGTGGCCGCCATCCTCTTCCACGCGCTCAACGGTCTCCGTGTCATCGCTGTGGACTTCTGGTCCAAGGGCCCGCGCTACCAGAAGCACATGCTCTGGAGCGTCATGGGCATCTGGATCGTGCTCATGGTCGGGGCCCTGTACCCCGTGCTCGGCCACGCAGCCGCTGAACTGTTCGGGAAGTGACGCGCATGTCTTCTGACACTTCTTCTGCCAAGGCCGTCGGCGACGTGGAGGGCGTGACCCTCTACGACGTCGACAACCCGGCGCCGTACATCGAGGCCCCGCGCAAGCGCACCGGCAAGACGCCGCGCTCGACCCGCGGCAACTTCGAGATGGCCGCATGGCTCTTCATGCGCCTCTCGGGCATCGTGCTCGTCGTCCTGGTCATCGGCCACCTGCTGATCCAGCTGGTGCTCGACGGCGGCGTCTCCAAGATCGGCTTCGCCTTCGTGGCCGGCCGCTGGGCGTCCCCGTTCTGGCAGGTCTGGGACCTGCTGATGCTGTGGCTGGCCATGCTGCACGGCGCCAACGGCCTGCGTACCGTCATCAACGACTACGCCGAGCGTGCCAACACGCGGCTGTGGCTGAAGGGCCTGCTCTACACCGCCACGGTGTTCACCATTCTTCTGGGCACGCTGGTGATCTTCACCTTCGACCCGAACATCCGCTAGGCAACGGGGCTGAGGCGAAACCAATGAAGATCCACAAGTACGACACCGTCATCGTCGGCGCGGGTGGCGCGGGCATGCGCGCCGCCATCGAGGCGACGAAGCGCAGCCGCACCGCCGTGCTGACGAAGCTCTACCCCACCCGCTCCCACACGGGCGCCGCGCAGGGCGGCATGGCCGCCGCGCTGGCGAACGTGGAGGAGGACAACTGGGAGTGGCACACCTTCGACACGATCAAGGGCGGTGACTACCTGGTCGACCAGGACGCCGCCGAGATCCTGGCGAAGGAGGCCATCGACGCCGTCCTCGACCTGGAGAAGATGGGCCTGCCGTTCAACCGCACGCCGGACGGCACCATCGACCAGCGCCGCTTCGGCGGCCACTCGCGCAACCACGGCGAGGCCCCGGTCCGCCGGTCCTGCTACGCCGCGGACCGCACCGGTCACATGATCCTCCAGACGCTGTACCAGAACTGCGTCAAGGAGGGCGTGGAGTTCTTCAACGAGTTCTACGTCCTGGACCAGCTCCTCGTCGAGGAGGACGGCGTCAAGAAGTCGGCCGGTGTGGTCGCGTACGAGCTCGCCACCGGCGAGATCCACGTCTTCCACGCCAAGTCGGTCATCTACGCCTCCGGCGGCACCGGCAAGTTCTTCAAGGTGACCTCCAACGCGCACACCCTCACGGGTGACGGCCAGGCGGCCTGCTACCGCCGCGGTCTGCCGCTGGAGGACATGGAGTTCTTCCAGTTCCACCCGACGGGCATCTGGCGCATGGGCATCCTGCTGACGGAGGGCGCCCGCGGTGAGGGCGGCATCCTGCGCAACAAGGACGGCGAGCGCTTCATGGAGAAGTACGCGCCGGTCATGAAGGACCTCGCGTCCCGTGACGTCGTCTCGCGCTCCATCTACACCGAGATCCGCGAGGGCCGCGGCTGCGGTCCGGCCGGTGACCACGTGTACCTGGACCTGACGCACCTGCCGCCGGAGCAGCTCGACGCCAAGCTCCCGGACATCACCGAGTTCGCGCGCACCTACCTCGGCATCGAGCCGTACACGGACCCGATCCCGATCCAGCCGACGGCGCACTACGCCATGGGCGGCATCCCCACCAACGTCCAGGGTGAAGTCCTCATGGACAACACCACGGTCGTCCCGGGCCTGTACGCGGCCGGTGAGGTCGCGTGCGTGTCGGTGCACGGCGCGAACCGCCTGGGCACCAACTCGCTGCTGGACATCAACGTCTTCGGCAAGCGCTCGGGCATCGCGGCCGCCGCGTACGCCCACGCCAACGACTACGCCGAGCTGCCCGAGAATCCGGCGCAGCAGGTCATCGAACTGGTCGAGCGGCTGCGCGACTCCACGGGCACCGAGCGGGTCGCCGACCTGCGCCTGGAGCTCCAGGAGACGATGGACGCGTGCGTGATGGTCTTCCGTACGGAGCAGACCATCAAGACCGCGGTCGAGAAGATCGCGGAGCTGCGCGAGCGCTACAAGAACGTGTCCGTCCAGGACAAGGGCAAGCGCTTCAACACGGACCTGCTCGAAGCCATCGAGCTGGGCAACCTGCTCGACCTGGCCGAGGTCATGGCCGTGTCCGCGCTCGCACGCAAGGAGTCCCGCGGCGGTCACTACCGCGAGGACTACCCGAACCGCGACGACGTCAACTTCATGCGCCACACCATGGCGTACCGCGAGGTCGGAGCCGACGGCTCGGACTCGATCCGGCTCGACTACAAGCCGGTCGTCACGACCCGCTACCAGCCGATGGAGCGTAAGTACTGATGGGCACCCCGACCCTGAGCAAGACGGACCAGATGGAGGCGGCGGCCGCGGCCTCCCCCTACATCACGGTCACCTTCCGGATCCGCCGCTTCAACCCCGAGATCTCGGACGAGGCGCAGTGGCAGGACTTCCAGATCGAGATCGACCCGAAGGAGCGCGTGCTCGACGGTCTCCACAAGATCAAGTGGGACCTTGACGGCACGCTGACCTTCCGCCGCTCGTGCGCGCACGGCATCTGCGGCTCCGACGCGATGCGGATCAACGGCAAGAACAGGCTCGCCTGCAAGACGCTGATCAAGGACATCAACCCGGAGAAGCCGATCACCGTCGAGGCCATAAAGGGCCTGACGGTGATGAAGGACCTCGTGGTCGACATGGAGCCCTTCTTCCAGGCCTACCGGGACGTCATGCCGTTCCTGGTGACCACGGGCAACGAGCCGACGCGCGAGCGCCTGCAGTCCGCCGAGGACCGCGAGCGCTTCGACGACACCACCAAGTGCATCCTGTGCGCCGCGTGCACGTCCTCGTGCCCGGTGTTCTGGAACGACGGCCAGTACTTCGGGCCGGCGGCGATCGTCAACGCGCACCGCTTCATCTTCGACTCGCGCGACGAGGCCGGCGAGCAGCGGCTGGAGATCCTGAACGACAAGGACGGCGTGTGGCGCTGCCGCACGACCTTCAACTGCACCGACGCGTGCCCGCGTGGCATCGAGGTCACGAAGGCGATCCAGGAAGTCAAGCGCGCGCTGATCACGCGCCGCTTCTGACCCTTCCGACCGTGGACCTGCCGTAGGTTCACCGTCGGTCAGTCGTCGGTTCGCGGAGGCCCGCATCCCTGCCGGGGTGCGGGCCTCCGCCGTGCCGGGCGGCGGTGCGGGAACGGCGGTGCGGGGGACGGGCATCCGCTGCAACGCGGAAGCCTTTCAACCGGGTACGGCCCGGGGGGTGGCTGTGGAAGGATCGGCCACATGAGTGAGCAGCAGCCGAATCCATACGCGAGCGATCCCGGTCAGGGCGACGGGCCCGGCCCTGCGGGCTACAACCCGGGCCCGGGCCAACCGAGTTACGGCTACCCCCAGCAGCCCTACCCCTCCGCCCCGGCCTACCAGCCGACCATCGGCGGCCCGGGCCTGCCCGACCCCGCCTACGCCCCCATGGCGGCCCCGAATCCGGGCGGCGCCGGCCTGTCGCTCGGCGACATCACCATCGCCGGGGACCAGATCATCACCCCGTCGGGCACGATGCCGCTCAGGGGCGCGATGTGGAACGCGACCGACTTCTCGCGCACCGAGGAGAAGATCCCGACCCATGCGATCGTGCTCGCGATCGTCTTCGCGCTGTTCTGCCTGATCGGCCTGCTGTTCCTCCTGATGAAGGAGAAGAAGACCACCGGCTACATCCAGGTCACGGTCTCCAGCGGCGGCCGCCACCACTCCACGATGATCCCGGCCACGGGCCCACAGACGTACCCGTGGGTGATGTCGCAGCTCAACTACGCGCGCTCGCTGAGCTTCTAGGGCCGAACGCCGACGCCGTCCGCTTGAACATGTTCAAAAAAGCCCCTACAGTGACAGCTGTCGGGGTTATTGAACACGTTCAAGGGGGCTGGGGCTATGGACCTCACCGTGGTCGCGTACGTCATCTACCTGCTCGTCAGCATCGGGCTCACCGTGTGGGTCGCCCGCACGCTCAGCCGTAACGGCCGCGTCTTCATAGGCGACGTCCTCCAGGGCAACGAAAAGCTCGCCGACGCCGTCAACCAGCTGCTGGTGGTGGGCTTCTACCTCGTGAACATCGGCTTCGTGACGCTCTACCTGCGGTCGGCCGAGGAGATCGTGGCGGCCCGCGGCCTCTTCGAGGCACTGTCGGTCAAGATCGGTGTCGTCCTGCTGGTCCTCGGGGTCATGCACCTCGGGAACGTCTGGGTGCTCAACAGGATGCGCCGCCGGGGGATCATGGAGCGGCGCCAGACTCCGCCGGTCGCCCCGCAGGGGTGGACCGCTCCGGTCGGGGCCTGAGCGGTGCCGCCCGTGGGGGCGGTCCGGAGGCTGACCGTCCTGTACGACGCCGGGTGCCCGCTCTGTGTGCACATCCGGCACTGGCTGCTCGGCCGGCACCAACTGGTGCCGCTCCGGTTCGTACCGGCCGCGTCGTCCGAGGCGTGGCAGCGGTATCCGTGGCTCGACCACGCGTCGACGCTGCGGGAGATCACCGTCATCTCGGACACCGGGCACGTGTGGACCGGGACGGACGCCTTCATCATGTGCCTGTGGGCGCTGGCCGAGCACCGGCCGAAGGCCAACTGGCTCGCCACACCGACCGGCCGGCCCTTCGCCCGGGCGGCCATGTACACGGCCGCCGGAGTGCGGCAGGCGGTACGGAGGGAAAGCGCGGCCGGGGACGGGGACGGGGGCTTGGGCGTGGGCGGCGGCGGTGCGGAGTCCGGGGCACCGGGCTGTGGCGAGCAGTGCTCCGTCCCCGGATAGGCTGTTCCATCGTGACTGATCAGAAGGCTCTCAAGAGCGAGCAGACCCGCACGCTCATCCTTGAAACCGCGCTCCGGCTCTTCCAGGAGCGCGGTTTCGACAAGACGACGATGCGGGGAATCGCGAAGGAGGCCGGAGTCTCGGTCGGCAACGCCTATTACTACTTCGAGTCCAAGGAACACCTGGTCCAGGGCTTCTACGACCGGATCGGCGCCGCTCACCGGGCGGCGGTCCGGCCGATCCTGGACAGCGAGACGGATCTGCAGAAGCGGCTCGCGGGCGTGATGACGAGCTGGCTCGACATCGCGGCCCCGTACCACGAGTTCGCCTCGCAGTTCTTCAAGAACGCGGCGGACCCGGAAAGCCCCCTCAGCCCGTTCTCGGACGAGTCGCAGGCCGCGCGCCAGGCGGCGATCGACATCCACCGCGAGGTGCTGGCGGGGGCGAAGACCAAGGTGCCGGCCGAACTGGCCGACGTACTGCCGGAGCTGATGTGGCTCTCGCAGATGGGCCTGGTGCTGTACTGGGTCTTCGACCGCTCGCCGGACAGCGAGAAGACGCGGCGGCTCGCCGAGCGCGGGGCGCAGCTGACGACGCGGGGCATCGTACTGGCCCGCTTCCGGGTGCTGAGGCCGCTGGTGCGGGAAGTGCACGAGCTGTTCGCGGACTTCCTGCCGGGCATGGCGCAGACGGCGACGAACGGCGCGCGCAAGCGGGCGTCCGACCCGGACGCCGGTCCGGGCCCCGATCGCGACCCCGAGCCCGGCCCCGCGTAACGGACGCGCGTAACGGACGCGCGTAACGGACGCGCCCGCGTCACGGGACCCGCTCCACGACGGCGACTTCCGAGAACTCCCGGAGGTAGGTCATGTGTCCCGTCCGGCCGGTGTGCTGAATGCACATGTCGGTGCAGACGTCGGCGCTCCCGGTCGGCGCGGAAGCCCAGTCGCACTCGGGGTTCAGGCAGCGGGCGGTGGCGGTCGTCTCGGCGGACGGGTGCCGGCGCATGACGTAGCTGATGTAGCGCAGGACCGCCTTCGGGGTCATGCTCCCCTTCCGGCCGTGCGGGTGGTTGCGAAGCTCGGCGTTCTGCTCGGCGACGGAACACAGGTCGCCGGTGTCCCGGAAGATCTCGCGGTCGGTGGCCAGAGCCACACATACGCCGCAGCCGCTCACGGGCACCGGTTCGAGCGGATCGATCCGTGCCGTCTCCTGCCCTGCCGTTGGCATGGCGCCGTTCCTCTCCGTAGTGCTTCGACTACCAAGGCAGTTCAGCGTGACCTAGAGTCGGGCTGTCCTCAACTTGCGTCAGTTGCACGAAGAGTTGGACGGTGGCCGTTGAACCGGAAGAAGCTAGAGCCCAAAGAATCGCCGGGTGCGGCGTTCGGCCAGCGTTTGCGCACGTTGCGGGATGAACGCGGCTGGACACAAGACGAGCTGGCAGTGCGGATGGGATATTCGGGGACGCATATTTCAGCTGTGGAAACTGGTCGGCGCCCTCCAACTCCGCACTTCGCGGAGAGTGCTGACAGGGCGTTCGGGACCGGTGACCAGCTCGAACGACAGGGCAGGGCCGTTCGTCATACGGCACTACTGGAGGGCTTCCCTGAGTACGTGGCGATTGAGGCGGAGGCATCGGAGATCAGGCTCTTCGAGCTGGGCATCATCCCCGGACTCCTGCAGACTCCGCAGTACGCGGCCGCGATCGCATCGGGCGCCGTGCGACGGGGAGCGATCACGAGTCAGCAGGCGGAGGAGCGGCTTGCGCTCCTCGCGCGGCGTCAGGCATCGATAGAGCGCACGCCCCGTCCGCTGATCTACGCGGTCATGGACGAGAGCTGCATCCGGCGACCGATCGGGGGCTCTGGCGTCATGGACGCCCAGTTGACGCGCCTGGCCGAGTTCGCCGAGCTGCCGAACACCGTTGTGCAGCTTGCCCCTTATGACCTCGGCGAGCGGCGATCGTTCGATCTGCCGGTCACACTTCTGACCCTTGCCGACAGGTCGCACATCGCATACTCCGAGTCCGCGCAGCAAGGGCGGCTGGAGCGGGATATCAGGTTCGTTCAGCCCATGCTGACGGCCTACCATCAGCTACAGGCCGAAGCGATGTCACAGGCGGCATCCGTGGCCATGATCCATGAGGTACGAAAGGGCACCCTGTGACGACCGAACCCCACTGGTACAAGTCCTCTTACAGTAGCAACGGCGGCCAGTGCATCGAGGTCGCCGCCAACCTTGCCTCCCCGCAGGGCGTGGTACCCGTTCGGGACTCCAAGGAGCCCGAGCGTCCCGCGCTCATCTTCGCCGCTGCCGCGTTCTCGTCCTTCGTGGGCTGCGTCAAGGCCGGCGAGCTCGGCGCCTGACCGCAAGCCAGCCGCAACAGGGCCCCGCCACTCCACCCCCTTCGGAGCGGCGGGGCTTTTCGGTGCGCCCCGCGTCACGCCTGGTATGAGGCGAGCTCGACGACGGTGATGTCGGACGGCGCCCCCACCCGGACCGGAGGTCCCCACGCGCCGGCTCCGCGGGACACGTAGAGCTGGGTGTCGCCGTAGCGCTCCAGGCCGGCGACGGTCGGGTTGGCGAGCTCGGCGATGAAGTTGCCCGGCCAGAGCTGGCCGCCGTGGGTGTGGCCGGAGAGCTGGAGGTCGACGCCGTGCCGGACGGCGTCGTGGATGACGACGGGCTGGTGCGCGAGGAGGACCGCGGCGCGCGACCGGTCCCGGTCCCCTAGCGCCGCCCGGAAGTCCGGGCCCTGGCCCTCGGTCTCCCCCGCGATGTCGTTGACGCCGGCGAGGTCGAAGTACGGCATCGCCCGGCGGGCGTTCTCCAGCGGGGTCAGGCCGAGCTCGCGGACGTGTTCGATCCACTGCTGGGCGCCGGAGAAGTACTCGTGGTTTCCGGTGACGAAGTACGACCCGTGGCGGGCGGTGAGCCCGCGCAGCGGCTCGGCGGCGTGGCCGAGGTCCCGGACGTCGCCGTCGACCAGGTCGCCGACGATGGCGATCAGGTCGGGCTGGGTTCGGTTGACGGTGTCCACGATGCGCTGGGAGTGGGCGCGGCCGAGCACCGGGCCGAGGTGGACGTCGCTGACGACGGCGATCCGGAAACCGTGTGCCGCGCGGGGCAGCTTGGCGAGGGGTACCCGCACCCGCCGGACGCTCGGGCCGCGCAGGACCCCGTACGCGCCGTTGCCCACGGTGGCGACGGCCACGGCGGCGGCCGCGCCGCCGACCGCTCGCGCGACGAACCGGCGGCGGGTGATCTTCAGGGCCGTACCGCCCGCGCCGGGCGCTGCCGGGGGCGGGCCGTCGCCCTGGAGGCTCTGCGCCGTCTCGGACATGGTCCCGGCGGGCTGCTCGGCCGTCGGGACGGGTGGGGTGGGACAGGTGAGCGTGGTCTGCAAGGCGGTCACCCCGCCCGGCCCTCCCGCTTCTGCCGTTATGTCCGCACTCGGCGCCGCTTCCGGCACGGCCGCCGGGCCCGCCACCTGGGGCTCCGCGAGGCCGGGCTCCGCGCCCGCCGCGGCCGGGGCCGGCTCGTCCGGTCCGCCTGCGGAGGGCGCCCGGTGGGCCAGACGGCGGAGCAACAGCGCGCGGATCGGCTCCGCCACCAGCATCGTCAGGGACAGGTAGAGGAGCACCGCGAGCCAGAGGTACCCCGGCCAGGCCACCGCCTGCTGGACCCGGAAGGGCACTCCGGCGCGGCCCGTGGTCAACGCGGCCACAGAGAGGAGGGGCAGGGCGATGGCCGATGCCGTGCCGATGCGGCGGGGCAGGCCGCCGGGGGCCGTCGTATCCCGGACCAGGCGGATCCACAGCCAGCGGTGGACCAGGACCAGGAGGGCGAGGACGGCCGACGCGACCAGCGCGAAGATCACGATTCTCATGCGCCGGAGTCCTTGCGCGCGCCCCGGCGCAGGGCCAGGACCGCACGCAGCCCGATCACACCGACGGCCGTCCCCAGAAGAAGGGACGTCACCGCGAGGAGCAGGTGGACCCAGAAGTACGACGTGGGGTCACCCGCCGCATCGAACGCCAGGCCACTGCTGTTCTTCCACAGGTTCCGGACGAAAGACACCCAGATGAACCAGCTCCACACCCCGAACGCGAGCAGGAACCAGGAGGCGGTACGGCTGAGTTTCATGCCTTCAGTATCGGATTCCTCCGCGGGAAGGACGCGCCGGGGTGGGCTGTCCCGGCAGTGGTTTCAGGGGATGGGCCGGTCCGTATCGGCGGGCAGTTCATATGCATGTACTTTCACCTGCGTGTCTGCCAAGAAGACCGCGCTCGCGGTCCTTTCCGCCGCGCTGCTGATTCCCGCGGTGCTCGTGGGCCCCGCGCACTCCGCGCCAGCCCCCACGCCCGACGGCAAGGGGCGGCCCCCGCAGGCTCCGCGGGTTCCGAAGGCCCCGGCGGCGAAGGTGGCACAGGCTCCGAAGAGCGCGAAGGCCGCGAAGGGCAAGGCCCCCAAGCGGAAGGCCCCCGCTGTCGCGGCGAAGGTCCGGGCGGCCCCGGCGCCGCCGGCGTCCATGTCCACGGTCGGCGGGACCCTCCTCGGTCGGCCCGGGACCCAGGTCAATCTGCTGCCGGGTGCGCCCGCACTGCCGGCGAACCTGACGGGGCGGTCGTGGATCGTGGCCGACGCCGATTCCGGCGAGGTCCTGGCCGCGCACAACGCGCACTGGCGGCTCCCGCCCGCCTCCACCCTGAAGATGCTCTTCGCGGACACGCTGCTGCCCGGCCTGCCCAAGGGCCGGGTCCACAAGGTCAACGAGGAGGACATCTCCGGCGTCGGCTCCGGGAGCAGCCTGGTCGGGGTCAAGGAGGACCAGGAGTACAGCGTCCACGACCTGTGGCTCGGGGTGTTCCTGCGGTCGGGGAACGACGCCGTGCACGTCCTTTCGGCCATGAACGGCGGCATCGAGAAGACCGTCGAGGACATGCAGGCGCACGCCGAGGAGCTCCAGGCCCTGGACACGCATGTGGTGTCGCCGGACGGGTACGACGCCCCGGACCAGGTCTCCAGCGCGTACGACCTGACCCTCATCGCGCGCTCGGGGCTGCAGAAGCCGGACTTCCGGGAGTACTGCGGCACGGTGAGCGCGCGGTTCCCCGGCCGGCACGTGCCGGGGAAGCCGCGCGAATTCTTCGAGATCCAGACCACCAACCGGCTGATGACGGGCGCCGGAGGCATCTCCCCGTACAAGGGCATCGCCGGGGTGAAGAACGGCACCACCACCAAGGCCGGCTCCACCTTCACCGGAGCCGCCCAGAAGGGTGACAAGAAGCTGCTGGTCACGGTGATGAACCCGGGCGCCGGAGGTGCCAACTCGGTGTACGAGGAGACTGCCGCGCTCTTCGACTGGGGTTTCTCGGCCGCGGGGAAGGTGAAGCCCGTGGGTGAGCTCGTACCGCCGAAGAGTGCCGACACCTCCTCCCTCGGGTCCCCCGCTCAGTCGCACGAGAACGACCCGGCGGCGGCCGGCGCCGGCTCGGGCGTCGGCACCGCGTTCGGTGTCTCGACGGGCCTGGCGGCCCTGCTGGCGGCCGGCGCCTTCTTCGCCAACCGCCGCTGGCCGCCCGGTCGCGGCGGCGGAGGCCCGGGCGCGGACCCGGAAGTGGTCGCCTGACATTCCTGCACGCGCGGCAGGGCGATCCGAATCCCTACCCGAGGTGTGTCAACGCGGCTGACGCCTGCTGCGCCACCTCGCCCGCCGCGCTGCCCTGGGGCAGGACGCTTGGGGCGCTGGCGGGCCGGGGAAGGTTAGGCCTGGGGGGTGTGCTTGATGGGGCTCACGGGTGGGATGGCGACCGGTTTGGCGTGGTGTCTGGTGTTGCTGGCCGCGGCGTTGCGGTTCAGCGCAGGAGGGGTCGCGCAGGCGCGCGGCGTGTTGTCGCCGGTGGAGGTGGGGCTGTTGCGCGGCGGTGTGCGGGGGGCGGCACAGACCGGACTGGTCGAGCTGTACCTGGCCGGAGCCGTGGAGGCCGGGTCCCGGCAGACGGTCCGGGCGGTTGAGGACCGGCTGCCGCCGCGCGGCTGCTCCGCCGTGGCCCGCGCCCAGTACCGCGCTCTCTACCGGAAAACGCACCCCCGCCGGCTGCAGAACGCAGACCGGGTGCGGGCTGCCGTCCGGGAGACGGCCCGCGGGCTGGAGCGCGCGGGGCTGCTGGTGTCCGTCAAGCGGCGGTGGGCGGTACGGGCCCTGCTGCTCCCGGTGTTCGCCGCCGCGCCCGCCTGGGCCGCCACGGGTGGCGGGGCGACGGTGTGGCTGTGGCTCGCGCTCCTCGCCAACCTCGCCGCGCTCGCGTTGTGGGCGGGGCCTCGGCGCACCCTGCGCGGCACGGGACTGCTCGCCGGGCTCCGCCAGGACCACTCCGGGACCCGCCACGCCACGGAGCGGGACGCCCCGGGCGCACTGCTGCTGTGCGTCGCACTGTTCGGCGCCCCGGCGCTGCGCGCCCAGCTTCCCCGGTTCACCGAGGAGAGCGGGTTGCTGACCCGCTCCCCGCGGGAGCCCATGGAGCGCAGTGGGCGGGGCGGCTGGGGCGAGTCGGCTAGCGGGGGCGCGAACTGACGCACCGGCGAGGGTGCCCCGGGTCCTCGTACCGCGCCAGGGCCGCCAGACGCCCCCCTCGAAGGCCCCCGGGGCGCCCCGGACGGCTCAAGGCGCGACGGGCCGGGTGCGCGGACCGGCCTCGGGATCCGCGTCCGGGCCCGGCTCCCGGTCCGGGGCGGTGACCGTCTCCGTCTCCGTATCCGTCTCCCCGGCCGCCTCCGTATCCGTCTCCCCGGTCGCCTCGGTATCCGTCTCCCCGGCCGCCGGCTCCTCCGTCGCCGTCCAGGCGGCGACGAACAGCAGCAGCTTCGCCGTGAAGTTGATCCAGAGCAGCAGGGCGATCGGGACGCCGAAAGCCCCGTACATGCTCTTCGCCGCCACCTCCCGGATGTAGCCGCTGAGCAGCAGCTTCAGCAGCTCGAAGCCCGCCGCGCCGATCAGCGCGCCCTGGATCAGCCGGCCGCGCGGCGGTTCGACGCCGGGCAGCAGCGTCAGCACGTACAGCAGGAGCAGGAAGGCGGCCAGTACCCCGACGAGGAAGGCGCCGACCCGCAGCACCACTCCGCCCGCACCGTCCTGCGCGATGCCCAGCCAGGCACCGAAGGTGCCCACCGCGCTGGAGCCGATGATCGAGGCGGCGGCCGAGCCGAGGCCCGCGCCGCCGAGGCCCAGGAGCACGAGGGCGTCCTTGCCCTTGCGGGCGAAGGGGTTGCCCTCGTCCTCGTCGTCCTTCTCCCACACCGCGCGCAGACAGTCCCGCATCGAGCCGACCCAGCCGATGCCGGTGAAGAGCAGGACGCCGGCGGCGACGAGGCCGACCGTGCCCGCGTTGGCCACGAGTGATTCCAGGTCGAGCTGGTCGGAGATGCCCGGGACCTGCTCGGAGAGGGTGTTCTGGAGCCGGTCCAGCTGCTCCCGGCTGAGCAGCCCCGCACCGACGGCGGCGGCCACGGTGATCAGCGGGAAGAGGGCGAGGAAGCTGATGAAGGTGATCGCGGCGGCGAGTCTGCTCCAGTGCACGCGGTCGAGACGTTCGTACGCGTGCCAGGCGTGGGTCCGCATCAGACGGGCCACCAGCGGCCCCACCACCGGGAGTCTCGTCAGCCAGTCCATGGGGTCACCGTAATTGAACTGTCGGAAATAGCATGGATTGCCGCTTTCGGCGACTACGGTCGTCGATTGTGACTTTTCGCCCTACGGCTCGTCCGTTCCACACCCTGGTCCTGCGAAGGCTTCGTTTCCGCGCCCGGCTGGCCCTGCGGCCGCTCCGTCAGGAGTTTCGTACGGTTGGCTCCGCCGCCTCGTCGGCCGGGGACCCGAGCTGCGGCGGAACCCCGGTCGGACCGGCCCCGAAGGGGTACTCGCGCAGCTTGCGCCAGACCCCGTCCGAGCCCTGTTCGTAGAGCGCGAAGCCTTCGCAGATCCACTCGGCGGCGTACTCGGCGAGGGCCTTGTACGCCAGGTCCATCGCCTCCTCCGAGATCCCGTGGGCCACCGTGACGTGCGGGTGGTACGGAAAGGCCAGCTCACGGCTGAGCGGCCCGGCCGGATCGCGGACCTGGCTCTGGAGGCGGGTGCAGCCGGAGGCGCCCTCGACGACCTGGACGAAGACGACCGGTGAAAGGGGCCGGAAGGTTCCCGTCCCGGCCAGCCGCATCCCGAAGGAGCGGAAGGAGGCCGCGACCCCCGCCAGGTGGGCCCGGATCTCCGGAAGCCGGTCCGCCGCCACCTCCGTGGGCGGTACGAGGGTGACGTGCGTGGGGATGCCGTGCGCGGCGGCGTCCCCGAAGCCCGCGCGCAGCTCCTGGAGCTGGCTGCCGTACGGCTCCGGGACCGCGATCGAAACGCCGAGCGTTACGGTCCCCACGAATTTCTCCTCCGTCTGTCCGCCGGTGCCTGCCGATGTCCGCAGGCTCTGCCTGTTCTGTGCGCCGTGTCTGTGCGCCGTGCACGTGCTGTGCCGTGCGCTGTGTCCGTGCGCCGTGCGCGCGCTGTGCCGCCGCCCGCCCCAGTGTGGCGGCAGCACCCCCCGGATAGCCAGGGGACTCTTTTCGCAGATGCGTCCGTCAGTGCTTGGCGGGCAGGAAACCGAGGCGGTCGTACGTCTGCGCGAGCGTCTCGGCGGCGACCGCGCGGGCCTTCTCGGCGCCCTTGGCCAGGATGGAGTCCAGCGTCTCCGGGTCGTCCAGGTATTCCTGGGTGCGCTGCTTGAACGGTGTGACGAAGTCGACCATCACGCCGGCCAGGTCGGTCTTCAGCGCGCCGTAGCCCTTGCCCTCGTACTTCGCCTCCAGGGCGGGGACCGTCTCGCCCGTGAGGGTGGAGTAGATGGTGAGCAGGTTGCTGACGCCGGGCTTCTTCTCCGCGTCGAAGCGCACCTCGGCCTCGGTGTCGGTGACCGCGCTCTTGATCTTCTTCTCGGTGACCTTGGGCTCGTCGAGGAGGTTGATCAGACCCTTGGGGGACGAAGCCGACTTGGACATCTTGATCGTCGGGTCCTGGAGGTCGTAGATCTTCGCGACCTCCTTGACGATGTGCGCGGCGGGGAGGGTGAAGGTCTGCCCGAACCGCTGGTTGAAGCGCTCCGCGAGGTCGCGCGTCAGCTCGATGTGCTGGCGCTGGTCCTCACCCACGGGCACGGCGTTCGCCTGGTAGAGCAGGATGTCGGCGACCTGGAGGATCGGGTACGTGAACAGGCCGACGGTGGCGTTGCCCACGCCCTGCTTGGCGGACTTGTCCTTGAACTGCGTCATCCGGCTGGCCTCGCCGAAACCGGTGATGCAGTTCATGACCCAGCCGAGCTGCGCGTGCTCGGGCACGTGGCTCTGGACGAAGAGCGTGCAGCGTTCGGGGTCGAGCCCGGCGGCGAGCAGTTGCGCGGCGGAGAGGCGGGTGTTCGCGCGGAGGTCCTTCGGATCCTGCGGCATGGTGATCGCGTGGAGGTCGACCACCATGTAGAACGCGTCGTGCGTCTCCTGGAGGGCGACGTACTGGCGAATGGCTCCGAGGTAGTTCCCGAGGTGGAACGAACCGGAGGTGGGCTGGATGCCGGAGAGCGCGCGAGGACGATCAGAAGCCATGGCCCCATTCTCTCAGGTGCGGGGGCCGGCTCCGGCCCCCGCTGGCCGGAACCTTCCGCGTCGCCTCCGCGCCGGCCCGGGCGCCGCCCGGGTACCAGGCAGTATCGCCGCGTCCGGATCCCGCCCCGGCCGAGCGACCGCTTTCCGCGCCGCGGCGGACCGTGTCCCCTTCCGGCGGTCCCGCGCCGTGCCCGCCGCGCGGCGGGGGTGCCGGGGCGGCGCCCCGGCACCCCCGCCGGGGCTCAGGCGACCGGCAGCCCCGGGGCCGGGAAGGCCGACATCAGGGCCGTGACCTCCGCGCTGATGGCGGCGAGGGCCGCCTCGTCCGCCTTCGCCGCGGCGTCCACCGCGCGCGAGATCCAGTCCGCCACCACCGGCATGTGCCCGGCCGACAGCCCCCGTGACGTCAGCGACGGCGTACCGATCCGGATGCCCGACGGGTCGAAGGGCTTGCGCGGGTCGAAGGGCACCGTGTTGTAGTTGACCACGATGCCCGCGCGGTCCAGCGCCTTCGCCGCCACCTTGCCCGCAACCTGCTTGCCCGTGAGGTCGATCACGATCAGGTGGTTGTCCGTACCGCCCGACACCAGGTCGAAGCCGCGCTCCAGCAGCGCCGTCGCCAGCGCCTTCGCGTTGGCGACCACCGCGTGCGCGTACGACGTGAACGACGGCTGGGCCGCCTCGTGCAGCGCCACCGCGATGCCCGCCGTCGTCTGGTTGTGGGGGCCGCCCTGGAGCCCGGGGAAGACCGCCTTGTCGAGGGCCTTCGCGTGCTCCTCGCGGCACATCAGCATCGCGCCGCGCGGGCCGCGCAGCGTCTTGTGCGTCGTGGTGGAGATGACGTCCACGTGCGCGGCGGGGGACGGGTGGGCGCCGCCCGCGATGAGGCCCGCGATGTGGGCGACGTCCGCGACGAGGACGGATCCCGCCTCCTCGGCGATGGACGCGAAGGCGGCGAAGTCGATCGTGCGCGGCAGCGCCGTACCGCCACAGAAAATGATCTTCGGTCGCTCGGTGAGGGCGAGGTCGCGCACCGCGTCGTAGTCGATCAGGCCGCTGTCGCGGCGGACGCCGTACTGCACGCCCCGGAACCAGGAGCCCGTCGCCGAAACGCCCCAGCCGTGGGTGAGGTGCCCGCCCATCGGCAGCGCCATGCCCATCACCGTGTCGCCCGGCTCGGCGAAGGCCAGGTACACGGCCAGGTTGGCCGGGGAGCCGGAGTACGGCTGGACGTTGGCGTGGTCCACGCCGAACAGGCCCTTGGCCCGCTGGACCGCGAGGGCCTCGACGCGGTCGATGTTCTGCTGGCCCTCGTAGTAGCGGCGGCCGGGGTAGCCCTCGCTGTACTTGTTCTGCAGGACCGTGCCGGAGGCCTCCAGGACGGCGGCGGACACGTAGTTCTCGCTGGGGATCAGGCGCAGGGTCTCGGCCTGCAGTACTTCCTCCGCCGCGACGAAGGACGCCAGTTCGGGGTCGGTCGCGGACAGGGCGGGATGGCGGCTCGCGGACATGCGGGCTCCTCCGGGGTCGATGGGGATCGGTACCCCGCGAGGCCCAGGCGAGCGGCCCTGTGTGCGGTCGTGCGCGCGCGGCTCCCCCGGAGTTGGTTCTCCGTACGCCAGTCGCCGTGCGTACCGATCACCTTAGCGCTCGCGCCACGCGGAAGGTTTCTGTGCCCGATGTACGAGCGACGATAAGAAGGTGGCGCACCCTCGTCACAGGCCAGGACGGACGATCGGAGACCCCGTGTCGACAATTGCTGATGCCATCCGCTCCGCTGACGCGCACAGCGCGCACACCTACCATCCGCTGCCCGTCGTCATCGCCTCCGCGGAGGGCGCGTGGATGACCGACGTGGAGGGCCGCCGGTATCTCGACATGCTCGCCGGCTACTCGGCACTCAACTTCGGGCACGGCAACCGCCGTCTGATCGACGCCGCCCGAGCGCAGCTGGAGCGGCTCACGCTCACCTCGCGCGCTTTCCACCACGACCGCTTCGCCGACTTCTGCGCCGAGCTCGCCGCGCTGTGCGGCAAGGAGGCGGTGCTGCCCATGAACACGGGCGCGGAGGCGGTGGAGACGGCCGTGAAGACGGCCCGCAAGTGGGGCTACGAGGTCAAGGGCGTCCCGGACGGGCACGCGAAGATCGTGGTCGCGGCCGGCAACTTCCACGGGCGCACCACGACCATCGTCTCCTTCTCCACGGACCACGAGGCCCGCGACCACTTCGGCCCGTACACGCCCGGCTTCGAGATCGTCCCGTACGGCGACCTCACCGCGCTCGCCGCGGCCGTCACCGAGAACACCGTGGCGGTGCTCCTGGAGCCGATCCAGGGCGAGGCCGGCGTACTGGTCCCGCCCGCCGGCTACCTGCGGGGCGTACGGGAGCTGACGCGCGAGCGGAACGTCCTCTTCATGGCCGACGAGATCCAGTCGGGGCTGGGGAGGACCGGCAGGACCTTCGCCTGCGAGCACGAGGGGGTCGTCCCGGACGTGTACATCCTCGGCAAGGCGCTGGGCGGCGGCGTGGTGCCGGTGTCGGCGGTGGTCGCCGACCGGGACGTCCTTGGGGTGTTCCGGCCCGGCGAGCACGGCTCCACCTTCGGCGGCAATCCGCTCGCCTGCGCCGTCGCCCTGGAGGTGATCGCGATGCTGCGGACCGGCGAGTACCAGCAGCGCGCCACCGAGCTCGGCGACCACCTGCACCACGAGCTGGGCCTGCTGGTCGGCGGGGGCGCGGTCACCGCCGTGCGCGGGCGCGGGCTGTGGGCGGGCGTCGACATCGACCCGGCCCACGGGACGGGCCGGGAGATCTCGGAGAAGCTGATGGAGCGGCGGGTGCTGGCGAAGGACACCCACGGCTCGACGATCCGGCTCGCCCCGCCGCTGGTGATCAGCAAGGAGGACCTGGACTGGGGGCTGGAGCAGCTCCGGACGGTTCTGGACGCCTGACCGCCGGACCCGGCGCACCCGCCGGATCGGGCGTCACCGCCGGACCGGATGTCACCGCCGGATCGGGCGGACGGTGACGCCGGATCCGGCGGGCGGCCGGTGGGCGGTCCGTGGCCGGTGGGTGGCCGCGGCCGCCCACCGGCCGTGCCTCACAGGATCACGTGCGGCAGGAAGCGGGCGTACTCGTCCGTGACCGGCCCCGCCGACTCGCGGATGCCGAGCCCCGCCGCCTCGTCCTCGACGACCCACGCGCCGAGCACCACCCGGTTGCCGTCGAAGTCGGGCAGCGGGGCGAGGCCCTGGAAGCAGTACCGCTCCCCCTCCTGCGGTACGAACGGCTCGCCGCCCCCACCCGCCGTGTGGAGGGTGACCCCGGCGCCCTCGCGGCCGAGGAGGGGCTTGGCGACGTAGCCGGTGGTGTCCGCGAGCTCACGCGGGCCGTCGAGGTAGGCGGGCAGCAGGTTCGGGTGCTCGGGGAAGAGCTCCCACAGCACCGCCAGCAGCGCCTTGTTGGACAGCAGCATCTTCCACAGCGGCTCGATCCAGCAGGTGGTGCCGGAGCCGCCCCCGTGGTCGTAGGTGCCGAGGACCTGCGGGGCGAACTCGTCCGTGACGAGCCACTCCCACGGGTAGAGCTTGAAACAGCTGCGGATGAAGCGGAGCTTCTCGTCCACGAACCGGCCCGACAGGCTGTCCCAGCCGATCTGTTCGACGGAGAGGGCCTGGGTGTCCAGTCCGGCCTGCTCGGCGGTCTCCTGGAGGTAGGCGACCGTCATCAGGTCCTCGCCGAGCTCGTCCGTCTCGGAGTGCGCGAAGTGCAGCGGCCCGGGCGCCAGCAGTTCGCCCTGGCGGCGCCAGGCCTCCACCAGGCGCTCGTGCAGCGAGTTCCACTGGTCGGCGCCGGGAAAGCGCTCCTCCATCCAGAACCACTGCGGGCTGGCCGCCTCCACGAGGGAGGTGGGGGTGTCCGCGTTGTACTCCAGCATCTTGGCGGGGCTGCCGGAGCCGTCGTAGCGCAGGTCGAAACGGCCGTACAGGGACGGCTGTTCGGCGCGCCGGCGCCAGGACTCGGCGATCAGAGCGGCCAGTTTCGGGTCGGTGACGCCGAGGTCGGCGAACCGGTCCTGCTCGACGATGTGCGCGGCCGCGGCCAGGCACATGGCGTGCAGCTCCTCCACGACGTTCTCCAGCGCCTCCACCTCGGGCAGGGTGAAGGAGTAGTACGCGCTCTCGTCCCAGTAGGGGCGCAGGGAGTCGTCGGGGTAGCGGGTGAGGGGGTAGATCAGGCCCTGCTCCTCGACGGTCCGCTGCCAGTCGGGGCGGGGCTCGATGGTGTGCCGCTTCATCGGTGTGACTTCCCTGGTCGCGCTCAGCCGCCGCTGGAGCCGGACTGGCTGTGGCCGCCGATCCCGCCGCGGGTGACGGCGGACTTGTCGAAACTGCCGCCCGACACCTTGCCGTTCGTGACGGTGCCGCCGTAGTAGTACGAGCCGTGGCCGCCGCTCTTGCACTCCTTGTTGTTCAGCTTCTGCAGCGTGGTGCGGGACGCGCAGCGCTTGTCCGGCTCGTCGCCGGAGCCGCAGGCGACGAGCGTGGCCGCGAGCAGGCCCATGCCGCCGAGAGCGACGGCTCCGGAACGCATGCGGCGCTGATTGGTGTTGCTGCTGTCCATGTCTGCTCCCCCTAGTGGCGTGCTGCACGACAGAGTAGAGCGGGGGCCCCGGCCGATGGAATCCGGCCGTCGTAAGAGCGGCGGCGGGGAGCCGGTTCGAGGTCAATGGGGTGGTTTGCCCTCGCAGTACGGTGACCGGCCGCCGTACGGAGCCGCCCGCCGGGCGGTGGCGGCGCGGACGGCGGAGCCGGGACGAAGACCGGCGCCGAAACTCGCCCCCGGGACACCGCCGCGGGGACGGACCGTACCGATGGGCGGCCTACCGTAGGGACATGGCGACGACCCACACCCACGAAGACCCGCACACGCGCTCATCGGCACCCGCAGCCGCGCACGCCCACGCCCACGCCCACGCCCCCGAGCACACACCCCGCCTGCACATGGCGAAGCTCGCTCCCGAGGTCTACCAGGCCGTCCTGGCCCTGGAGGCCGCCGCGCGCAAGGGCCTGGACCCGGCGCTGGTGGAGCTGGTCAAGATCCGCGCCTCGCTGCTCAACCACTGCGCGTACTGCCTCGACATGCACACCAAGGACGCGATCGCCGCGGGCGAGAGCGTCGAGCGGATCGTGCTGCTCAACGCCTGGGAGGAGTCGCGGCACTTCTACACCGAGAAGGAGATCGCCGCGATCGAGCTGACCGAGGCGATCACCGTCCTGACGGACGGGTTCGTGTCCGACGAGGTGTACGAGAAGGCCGCGAAGCACTTCGAGGAGCGCGAGCTGGCCCAGCTGATCGCCGTGATCTCGACCATCAACGTCTGGAACCGCTTCGGCGTCAGCACCCGCATGGTGCCGGGGCATTACACGCCCGGGATGTACAAGAAGGCGTGACAAGGCCCGCCAAGGCCTGCCAAGGCCCGGCGCACGGCTCAGGGAGCACCGAGAAGGCCCCGGCAGATATGCCGGGGCCTTCGGGGTGGCCCGGTCGAATCCGACCGGGCAGGTCCGGACCGGGCCGGCAGGGCCGCCGGTCCGGGCCTTGGGTCAGATCAGGCCGAGCTCGCGGACCGCGTCGCGCTCCTCCGACAGCTCCTGCACGGAGGCGTCGATGCGGGTGCGCGAGAACTCGTTGATGTCCAGGCCCTGGACGATCTCGTACTTGCCGCCCTCGCAGGTGACGGGGAAGGAGGAGATCAGACCGGTCGGGACGCCGTAGGAGCCGTCCGACGGGATGCCCATGGAGGTCCAGTCGCCCGCGGCGGTGCCGTTGATCCAGGTGTGCACGTGGTCGATGGCGGCGTTGGCGGCCGAGGCGGCCGAGGAGGCGCCACGGGCCTCGATGATCGCGGCGCCGCGCTTGGCGACGGTCGGGATGAAGGTGTCGGCGAGCCACAGCTCGTCGCCGACGACCTCGGCGGCGTTCTTGCCGGCGATCTCCGCGTGGAAGATGTCCGGGTACTGGGTGGCCGAGTGGTTGCCCCAGATGGTCAGACGCTTGATGTCGGTGACGTCGGCGCCGGTCTTCTTGGCCAGCTGCGAGATCGCGCGGTTGTGGTCCAGGCGGGTCATCGCGGTGAAGCGCTCGGCCGGTACGTCCGGGGCGGCGGCCTGCGCGATGAGCGCGTTGGTGTTGGCCGGGTTGCCGACGACGAGGACCTTGATGTCGTCCGCGGCGTGGTCGTTGATGGCCTTGCCCTGCGGCTTGAAGATGCCGCCGTTGGCGGAGAGCAGGTCGCCGCGCTCCATGCCCTTGGTACGCGGGCGGGCGCCGACGAGCAGCGCCACGTTGGCACCCTCGAAGCCCTGGTTCGGGTCGTCGAAGATGTCGATGCCCTTGAGCAGCGGGAAGGCGCAGTCGTCGAGCTCCATGGCGGTGCCCTCGGCGGCCTTCATGCCCTGGGGAATTTCCAGGAGGCGGAGCTTGACCGGCACATCCGCGCCGAGCAGGTGACCGGACGCGATGCGGAAGAGGAGCGCGTAGCCGATCTGGCCGGCGGCGCCGGTGACGGTGACATTCACGGGAGTGCGGGTCATGGCCTTCTCCGTTAGACAGCTGGCGGTGGGGCGTCCCTGCCCCATGTGCTGGAAGGACGCCGCTTCCCGTAAATCTTGATGTGAAGAGACATCCGCCCGTCAGGCTATCCGACCCGCGGGGGGCCGGGCCCCCGGGTCCCTGTGGCACGTCGCACACGGCACGGGAGTTCGAAGGCGGAGGGCCCCTTCCGCCTTGCTCCACATGGCGCAGCGGCCGGGGGCCGCACGGACGACGGCCGGCCCGGGGGCCGCACGGACGACGGCCGGCCCGGCCCGCCCGGACGCCGGCCGGCCCGGCACTCAGCGGACGGTGAAGCGGACCGCGCTCTCCAGGAAGGGCATCTCCAGCCACGGCTTGGGCTCCATCACCAGCGCCAGCAAGGTGATCGCGACGCCCAGCAGCCCGTACGTGACCATGTCCGTGAAGCGCGAGCGCACCGCGAGCATCCCCACCGAGGGCAGCACGCGGCGCAGCACCGCGGCCACGATCAGCGCCACGCCGATGACGAGGCAGCCGATCCGGGCCTGCCCCATCGCGGTGCACAGCAGCCCGGCCGCGGTGGCGGTGAGCACGCTGAGCATCGGCCATTGGCGGGCGGGCGCGGGCGCGTCTCCGGGGGCGGCCCGGCCGCCGCCCTCGGGTCGGGCGGTGTCCCGGGTGAGGGAGGGGAACCGGCGGGACTTCGGGGCCCCTGCTGCCGCACGCGCCTGCGCTCCGGCTCCCGCCTCTGCCCCTGGCCCGGCCCCTGGCACGGCGCCTCGTCCGGCCCCTGGTCCAGCCCCTGGTTCAGCCCGCACTGGTGATCCGTTCCGCCGCCTCGACGACATTGACGAGCAGCTGGGCCCGTGTCATCGGTCCCACACCGCCCGGGTTGGGTGAGATCCAGCCCGCCACCTCGGCCACCCCCGGGTGCACATCGCCGACGATCTTCCCGCTCTCGTCGCGGCTGACGCCCACGTCCAGCACGGCCGCGCCCGGCTTCACGTCCTCCGGCTTGACCAGGTGCGGGACGCCGGCCGCCGCGACGATGATGTCCGCCTGGCGCAGCAGCCCGGAGAGGTCGCGGGTACCGGTGTGGCACAGCGTCACGGTGGCGTTCTCGGACTTGCGGGTCAGCAGCAGCCCGATGGAGCGCCCGACGGTGATGCCGCGGCCCAGGACGACGACGTGCGCGCCGTTGATCTGCACGCCGTGGTGGCGCAGCAGTTCGACGATCCCGTACGGGGTGCAGGGCAGCGGGCCCGGCTCGTTCAGGACGAGCCGGCCGAGCGACATCGGGTGCAGGCCGTCGGCGTCCTTCACCGGATCCATCAGCTCCAGCACCCGGTTGGTGTCGATGCCCTTGGGGAGCGGGAGTTGCACGATGTAGCCGGTGCACTGCGGGTTGGAGTTGAGTTCGCGGACGACCGCCTCGATGTCTTCCTGGGAGGCCGTCGCGGGGAGTTCGCGCTGGAGGGAGGCGATGCCGACCTCGGCGCAGTCCTTGTGCTTGCCGTTGACGTACCAACGGCTGCCCGGGTCGTCGCCGACCAGCACGGTGCCGAGGCCGGGGGTGATGCCCCGGGCCTTGAGGGCCGCCACACGGGCGGTCAGTTCGGACTTGATCGCGGCTGCGGTGGCCTTGCCGTCGAGAATCTGGGCGGTCATGTACCCATCCTCCCGGATGAGGTGCCCCCGGTTCCAGTCGCGGCACTCGCGGGGTGTACACGGTTCATTGCACTTGCACAACAAAGACCGGCCCCGGGGCAACCGGCTGGACAAGTCCTGCCCGATCGGACGACGATGACCGAAAGAGTGCCGCGGGCAGTGCCGGGGGGCGGACCGTAGAACACAGTTTTTTTCCTCCGTGCGTGCCGTGCGTCCCCGCACTTCCACGGAGGAACACCCCAAGATGAGCTTCGGCGACCCGAACAACCCGTACGGCCAGCAGCCCCCGGCCCCTCAGGGCCAGCCGGGCTACGGCTACCCGCAGCAGGCCCCGCAGGGCATGCCGCCGCAGGGCGGCTACGCCTACCCGCAGCAGGCGCCCCAGGGCTACCCGGGTGGTCCGGCCGGATACCCCGGGGCGCCGGCCGAGATGCCCGGCGGCGTGAAGGCCGCCCGCGTCATCCTCTTCATCCTGGGCATTCTGCAGGCCCTGGGCGGCGTGCTCGTCATCATCGGTGGCGCGGTCTTCGCCTCGGCCTTCTCGGACTCGTCCAGCTCCTCCACGGCCGATCCGGGCGCCATCGCGGGCGGCGTGTTCGTCGTCGTCGGCATCTTCTGCCTCGGTCTGGCCCTGTGGGCCATCCTGACGGCCGCGAAGATGAGCAAGGGCGCCGGCGGAGTCCGCGTCTCCGGCATCATCTACGGCTCGCTCCAGGCCCTCTTCAGCGGTTTCAGCCTGCTCGCCAACCTGGCCGCGCTCGGCGCGAGCGACAGCACCCCGGTCGGCGGCGCCATCCTCTCCCTGCTGCTGGCCGTGATCTCCTTCGGCCTCGGGATCTGGCTCATCGTCGGCCTGGCCAACTCGGCCGCGGGCGCCTACTTCAAGCGTCCCCGGTACTGACCGCCGGCCTCTGGCAACGGCGAAGGCCGCGACCCGCACTGCTGCGGATCGCGGCCTTCGCCGTTCGCGGGTACGGCCTTCGCCGTGCGCGGGTACCGGCCGGCTCAGTGGAAGAAGTGCCGGGTCCCGGTGAAGTACATCGTCACCCCGGCCTTCTTCGCCGCCTCGACGACCTGCTCGTCACGGACCGAACCACCCGGCTGGACCACGGCCTTGACCCCGGCGGCCGTCAGGATCTCCAGCCCGTCAGGGAAGGGGAAGAAGGCGTCGGAGGCGGCGTACGAGCCCTGCGCGCGCTCGGCGCCGGCCCGCTCCACGGCGAGCTTCGCCGAGTCGACGCGGTTGACCTGGCCCATGCCGACGCCGACGGAGGCGCCGTCCTTGGCGAGCAGGATCGCGTTGGACTTGACGGCGCGGCAGGCCTTCCACGCGAAGGCGAGCTCGGCGAGCTCCCCGGCGGACAGGGCGTCGCCGGTGGCGAGGGTCCAGTTCGCCGGGTCGTCGCCCTCGGCCTGGAGGAGGTCCGACTGCTGGAGCAGGACGCCGCCGCTGATGGGCTTGAGGTCGCCCGGCTGGTGCGGGGTGCCGTCCACCTTCAGGACGCGGATGTTCTTCTTCCGGGCCAGGATCTCGACCGCGCCGTCCTCGTACGCCGGGGCGGCGATGACCTCGGTGAAGATCTCCGCTACCTGCTCGGCGAGCTCGACGGTCACCGGCCGGTTGACGGCGATGACGCCGCCGAAGGCCGACAGCGGGTCGCAGGCGTGCGCCTTGCGATGGGCGGCGGCGACGTCGTCGCCGACCGCGATACCGCACGGGTTGGCGTGCTTGATGATCGCGACGCAGGGCTCTTCGTGGTCGTAGGCGGCGCGGCGGGCGGCCTCGGTGTCCACGTAGTTGTTGAAGGACATCTCCTTGCCGTGCAACTGCTCCGCGTTGGCGAGCCCGCCCGGCCGGCCGTCCGTGTAGAGGGCGGCGGCCTGGTGCGGGTTCTCGCCGTAGCGCAGGCTCGTCTTGCGGTCCCAGGCGCCGGCCAGGAACTCGGGCAGCACGGCTTCCGGCTCCGGGGCGTACGCGTTCGTGAACCAGGAGGCGACCGCGACGTCGTAGGCGGCGGTGTGCTGGAAGGCCTCGGCCGCCAGCCGCTTGCGCGCGGTGAGGTCGAAGCCGCCGCTCTGAGCCGCGGCGAGGACGTCGGCATAGCGCTCGGGGCTGGTCACGACCGCGACCGAGGGGTGGTTCTTCGCGGCGGCCCGGACCATGGAGGGGCCGCCGATGTCGATCTGCTCCACGCACTCGTCCGGGGTGGCGCCCGACTGGACGGTCTCCAGGAAGGGGTAGAGGTTGACGACGACCAGGTCGAAGGGCTCGACGCCCAGCTCGTCCAGTTGCCGCCGGTGGTCCTCCAGGCGCAGGTCGGCGAGGATGCCGGCGTGCACGCGCGGGTGCAGGGTCTTGACCCGGCCGTCCAGGCACTCGGGGAAGCCGGTGAGCTCCTCGACCTTGGTGACGGGGACGCCGGCCGCGGCGATCCTGGCGGCGGTGGAGCCGGTGGAGACGAGCGCGACGCCCGCTCCGTGCAGCCCGCGGGCCAGCTCTTCCAGTCCCGTCTTGTCGTAGACGCTGACGAGCGCACGCCGGATCGGCCGCTGGGTCGACATCGGGTCGGTGCTCTCTACGCTCTCTGCGGCGGTCACTGGATCGTTACCTTTCGTCCCTCAATGCGGTAGCCGTGCCGGGCCAGGCGCCCCACGACATCGACGAGCAGCTGGCGCTCGACTTCCTTGATGCGCTCATGGAGAGCGGCTTCGTCGTCCTCGTCCCGGATCTCGACCACACCCTGGGCGATGATCGGACCGGTGTCCACGCCGGCGTCCACGAAGTGGACGGTGCAGCCGGTGACCTTCACGCCGTAGGCGAGGGCGTCCCGTACGCCGTGCGCGCCCGGAAAGGCCGGGAGGAGGGCGGGGTGGGTGTTGACGAACCGCCCGCCGAAGCGGTCGATGAACGTCTTGCCCACGATCTTCATGAACCCGGCGGAGACGACGAGGTCCGGCGCGTGGGCGGCGGTGGCCTCCGTCAGAGCGGTGTCCCACTCCTCGCGGCTGCCGTACGCCTTGACCGGGCACACGAAGGTGGGGATGCCCGCCCTCTCGGCCCGCTCCAGGCCGGCGATGTTCTCGCGGTCGGCCCCCACGGCGACGACTTCGGCGCCGAAGCCCTCGGGGCCGCCCGGGTGGGCTTCGATGGCGTCGAGCAGGGCCTGGAGGTTGGTGCCGGAACCGGAAACCAGCACGACCAGGCGGGAGGCGGCCATGAGTGGCCCTTTCTGGGGGGAAATGCGTCATTTACTCTTGTGTGGTCACACAGAACTCCGGGGCGCCGCCATACGGGGGACCATACGAAGCCACTGACCGCCTGCAACGATACCGGCACACCGGACGGCCCCCGGGGGATGGGGGGACGGCCGGGGGGTAGCGTCTGGCCTACAAGCCGAGAGCAGGCCTCACCTCGCCACGACGTCGCCCGCGACGCCCATGACCCAGGGGAAGAAACGCACCCGATGCCGGACCGCCGCCAGCCCGATTCCTCCACCGACGACAACCCCTTCGCGGCTCCCCCGGAAGGCCGGCCCGACCAGCCGTGGCAGCCGCGCGGCGGTGGTGACGGCGAGGGCCGGGACAACGGGAGCGGGAACGCCCCGCGGGACCCGGCCGCACCGGGCGGCCCGGCGCGCTGGGACCCGACGGACCCGATCCAGCGCCGCGCCCGGTACGCGCTGCTGGCCGGCATGTGGGGCTTCTTCTTCGGGATCTTCGGGATCCCGTCGATGGGGCTGATGCTGGGGGCGCTCGCCGTGTACTGGGGGATCAGCGCGCTGCGGGCGAAGCCGGTGGCGGCCGCCTCGGCCGGGTCCGCGGGCGACAGGTCCGCCTGGTCGTCGCGTCCGGCCACCACACCGGCCGGGGGCGCGGCCGCGCCCGCGGGGCCGGGCTCGGCGCCCGACGCCCGCGCGGGAGGTCTGGCCGCCCTCGGCGCCGCGGCCCGCCCCCAGCGGACGGCCGCGGTGAGCGGACTGGTCACGGCCTCGCTGGCGATCCTGCTGGCCATGAGCTCGTACGCCTTGCAGCTGGTGTACAAGGACTTCTACGTGTGCCGCGAGGACGCCCTCACGAAGACGGCCGAGCTGCAGTGCAACAACCGGCTTCCGGACAACTTCGTGGGCGACATCCTGAAGGTCCGGCCGTAGGGCACGCCCTAGTTCTGGCCTGATCCGGCGGGGCACCGGTTCCGCCTGCGATGCGCCGCCGGATCAGGCCGGCGGCTTCCGGCGGGCCAGGACCCGGGCACCGGCCACGGGCCCGACGAACGGCGCGGCCGGCGGGGCGCCCGGGGGCCGCGCCGGCGGTGTGGAGTCCACCGGCGCGATGAGCGGCAGTACGGGGGACACCGGCGACGGCGGGAAGGACGGCGGGGCCGGGCGGCCGGACGGCTTCGCCGGGATCGGGATCGGCGTCAGGTCCAGTCTGAGCCCCGGCACCACCGTCACCGGGCGCGGCGGCCGCGGCGGAAGCGGGGCCGGCGCGGGGTCCGGCTCCGGCGGGGCGGGCGGCGGCTCGCACGGCGGATCGCAGGGCGCCGCCGGGATGTCCGGGACCAGGCTTCCCGCCGCACGGCGCAGAGCCGCCCAGCGGACCTCCCGTACGCCCGTGTCGTGCCAGGCGTCGTCGTCGGCGGCGTCCAGCGCGGCCAGCCCCTTCGCCGGGCGGGTCCGCCAGGCGTGCACCGCCACCGCCAGGGGCACCGCCAGCAGCAGCGTCCAGACGAAGGCCGCCCCGCCGGTGGCCCACCACACCGGCCCGAAGCGGGCCAGTTCCCGCGAGCCCAGCGGGCCCGAGGAAGCGGCCGCCAGCCCGGCCATCACCACGCCGCAGACCAGCGCGCCCAGGGCGGCCGTCAGCGCCGTCTCCCTGTGCGAGACCTCGCGCGCGCGGCGTACCGCGAACCAGCCCACCGCCAGCCCCGCCACCACCGGCACCCCGACGACCGCCCAGGTCAGCGGTGTCCCCGGTCCCTCCGGCGGCAGCGCGGCCAGCAGCGGGAACCGGGGCAGTGCGGGCGAGCCGGCGAAGCCGAGCGGGGTGGCGGTCGCGTCGGCGCCGAGGGCGAAGCCAGGCCCGAGCGCGTAGGCCGCCCCCCACACCATGGCGTTCGGGATCAGCGTGACGGCGAGGAGCAGGACGGCGAACCGGCCGGACCACACCTCGGTCAGCGACAGGAACGAGCCGTGGACCTCCGCGCCGTGCCAGGCGAGCGAGGCACCGACCAGGAGCACGCCGCCGCCCAGCAGGACGAGGGCGCCGCCCGTCCCCGCACGGAGCGCCAGCGCGTAGCGGGGGCGCGCGATCGCCCTGCGCACGCCCCCCGGAACCCATGACGGCAGCGGCCCGAGCGGGCGGCCCCGCGCCGCCCACACCCCGGCGGCGGCGGCGAGTGCGGCGACCAGCGGGACGTGCCAGGCCGCGCTCAGCGGGTCGGCGGGCATCGGGCCGCCGGCGGCGTACACCGTTGCGAGCGCGCCGACGGCCAGATAGCCGCACACCACGGCGGAGAAGACCACACCGGCGGGCAGCGCCTCGTCACCGTCCGCGCCGTCACCCCCGTGCCCGTCACCGCCCTCCCCCGCGACCTCGCCCGTTCCCGCCCCCTCGCCCTCGGCCTCGGCCTCGCCGGAGGCGCTGCCCAGCCGGGCCGCGCGCCGCATGAGCAGTACGGGCAGCACGATGAGCAGCAGGGGCGTCACACCGACGGGCGCGGGCACGCCGGAGAGGGTCTCGTACCGCACCAGCTCCGTGCCGTGGGCGAGCAGCCACAGCCCGGCGGCCAGGTGCAGGGCCCCGCCGGGCCCGCTGTCGGGGTACGGGGAACTGATCCACAGCACGATGACGAGCACGGCGAGGAAGCCGAGCCCGAGTCCGGCCGCCACGGCGCCGCCGGCCACGCAGGCGGCGGCCGCGGGCGAACGGCGGCGCCGCCGTCCGGGCGCCTGGGGGGCCGCGGACAACGAGGTCCCGCGTTCGGTCACTTGGGTCACCCCGCCATGGTGCCAACGACACGCGCTAGCAGCGGGTAACAGGCGATTACCCGTGGTGTCGCCCAATATACGTTTATGTACTTTTTCGCCCAGGGCTGTCGGGTCGCGGGGAGTGTGGCATGACACAAAGCGTCGAGTCGACCTCGGCCACGGCCTCCGCCGCGGCCTCGGCCTCGGCCTCGGTTGCCGAGGCGCGGACCCGGCTCCCCTCTCCGAAGGAGCGCCGCAGGCTGCGGGAAGGGGCAGGCCTGACGCACGAGGACGTCGCGGCGGCCGTGGGCGTCACCCCGGCGACGATCCGCTCCTGGGAGAGCGGCCGCACCCGGCCCCGGGGCCGCAAGCGGGAGGCTTACGCACGGATCCTGGCCGGCCTCGCGCCCGCGCCACTACGGGACACCCGCGCCGAACCGGACACGGCCCCCGAGGAGCCGGACTGCCCGGTGGTCCCCGCCGACTCCGGCGTGCCGTCCGCCGCCGAACCGGACGCGGCCGCCGAGGAGCCCGACCGCACCGCCCCGGCGAAGGAGCCCGTGCGGGCCTCGGCCGAGCCCGGCGTGGCTTCCGTCGCCGAGCCCCCCGTCGAGTCGCCGTCCCGGCACGAGTCAGCGGCCTCCGACGAGGCGGGGCACGTGGCCCCGCAGGCCCCGCAGGCCCCGCAGGAGCCCGGCCCGGGGGCCGACACACCGGCGGCGACCGCAGCGGCGCCGGAGCCGGTGGCCTCACCCGAAGCCGACGGCTCCGCGGCCCCGCCCGACCCCGCGGCGGACGCGGCGGACGCGGAGCCCACGGCGGAACCGGCTGACGCGGCGGACCCGGCGGACGAGGAGCCCGCGGCGGCGGCGCCGCAGCGGAGCGCCGCCGCCATGGCCTTCGACGCCCTCTACGGCCACGCCGCCCCCACCCTCGTGCGCCAGGCGTACCTGCTCACCGGCCGCCGGGACCTCTCGGAGGAGGCCGTGGAGCGAGCGTTCCAACAAGCCTGGGCGCGCTGGCCCGAGGTGGCCGGCGACCCCGACCCGGTGGGCTGGGTGCGCGCGGCCGCGTACGAGTACGCGCTCTCCCCCTGGCACCTGTTCCGCCGCGTGCACCGGCACCCCGACAAGGCCCCCGCCGAGCCCGCCGACCGGATCCTGCTGGACGCGATGCTGGCGCTGCCCGCCATCCACCGCCGCACCGTGCTGCTCTACGACGGCGTCGGCCTCGACCTGCCCGACACCGCCGCCGAGACCGAGGCCACCACCCCCACCGCCGGTGGCCGCCTCCTTCGCGCCCGTGCCGCGATGGCGGACCGGATCCCCGAGCTGGACGACGTACCGCCCGAGAAGCAGTCCGCGGTGCTGCGCGAGCGGTTCGCCGCCCTGGAACCGGCCGTACCGCTGGAGCCGCGCCCGGCGGCCGCCGTACGCCTCGGCGCGGAGAAAGGCATCCGGGTCTGGACCCGCGCGGCGCTCGGCCTGACGGCGGTGATCACCGTCGCCACCGCCTACACGGCCACGACCGCGCCCACCCAGTACGCCCCCCCGTACGCTCCCGGCGCGAGCGTCTCCGGGGTGCCGCCGCTCAGCGGCCCGCAGCAGCTCACCGACGAGAGCAGGGAGCTCCAGGACATGCTGCGCACCGCCCCGGGCGCCGGACCGGCCCGCGTCACCCCCCGTATCGAATAGGGCGCGGCGCGGAAAACGGGCGTGGCCCGCACCCCTGAGGGTGCGGGCCACGCCCGTACGGCGGACCACACACGGCCGGGCGCAGGCGCCGGCCGGTTGCTTCGCGCTACTTCGTTACTTCGCGGCGTTCAGGATGGCGCGCGCGAGCTCGGCCGTCTCGGTCGGCGTCTTGCCGACCTTCACGCCGGCGGCCTCAAGGGCCTCCTTCTTGGCCTGTGCGGTGCCAGAAGAACCGGAGACGATGGCGCCCGCATGGCCCATGGTCTTGCCCTCGGGGGCGGTGAAGCCCGCGACGTAGCCGACGACCGGCTTGGTGACGCTCGCTGCGATGAAGTCCGCCGCACGCTCCTCGGCGTCGCCGCCGATCTCGCCGATCATGACGATGAGGTCGGTGTCGGGGTCGGCCTCGAACGCCTCAAGGGCGTCGATGTGCGTCGTACCGATGACCGGGTCGCCACCGATGCCGACGGCCGAGGAGAAGCCGATGTCACGGAGCTCGTACATCATCTGGTAGGTCAGCGTGCCGGACTTGGACACGAGACCGATGCGGCCGGGCTTGGTGATGTCGCCCGGGATGATGCCGGCGTTGGACTGGCCGGGGGTGATCAGACCCGGGCAGTTCGGGCCGATGATGCGCGTCTTGTTGCCCTTGGCGCAGGCGTACGACCAGAAGGCGGCGGAGTCGTGCACCGCGATGCCCTCGGTGATGACGACGGCCAGCGGGATCTCGGCGTCGATGGCCTCGACGACGGCGGCCTTGGCGAAGGCCGGCGGGACGAAGAGGACGGAAACGTTCGCGCCCGTCTTCTCCATCGCCTCGGCGACCGAACCGAAGACCGGGACCTCGGTGCCGTCGAAGTCGACGGTGGTGCCGGCCTTGCGCGGGTTCACGCCGCCGACGATGTTGGTGCCGTCAGCCAGCATCAGCTTGGTGTGCTTCATGCCCGTGGCACCGGTCATGCCCTGGACGATGACCTTGCTGTCCTTGTTGAGGAAGATAGCCATGTGAGTCTTTGACCTCTGCCCTTACTTCGCAGCCGCGAGCTCGGCGGCCTTGTCGGCCGCGCCGTCCATGGTGTCCACGCGCTGCACCAGCGGGTGGTTGGCATCCGAGAGGATCTTGCGACCCAGCTCGGCGTTGTTGCCGTCGAGACGGACGACGAGCGGCTTGGTGACCGCCTCGCCCTTCTCCTCCAGCAGAGCCAGCGCCTGGACGATGCCGTTGGCGACCTCGTCACACGCGGTGATGCCACCGAAGACGTTGACGAAGACGGACTTGACGTCCGGGTCGCCGAGGATGATCTCAAGGCCGTTCGCCATGACGGCGGCGGAGGCGCCACCGCCGATGTCGAGGAAGTTGGCCGGCTTGACGCCGCCGTGGTTCTCACCGGCGTACGCGACGACGTCGAGGGTGCTCATGACGAGACCCGCGCCGTTGCCGATGATGCCGACCTCGCCGTCGAGCTTGACGTAGTTGAGGTTCTTCGCCTTGGCGGCGGCCTCCAGCGGGTTCGCGGCCGCGTGGTCCACGAACTCCTCGTGGCCCGGCTGGCGGAACTCGGCGTTCTCGTCGAGCGAGACCTTGCCGTCGAGCGCGAGCACGCGGCCGCCCTCGACCTTCGCCAGCGGGTTCACCTCGACGAGGAGCGCGTCCTCGGCGATGAAGGTGTCCCACAGGGTCACCAGGATCTCGGCGACCTGCTCGGCCACGTCCTGCGGGAACTTCGCCTGGGCGACGATCTCGCGGGCCTTCTCGATGGTCACGCCCTCGTTGGCGTTGACCGGGACCTTCGCGAGGGCCTCGGGGGTCTTCTCCGCGACCTCCTCGATGTCCATGCCGCCCTGCACCGAGGCCATGGCCAGGAAGGTGCGGTTGGTCCGGTCGAGGAGGTAGGAGACGTAGTACTCCTCGTCGATCTTCGGAGCGGTCTCGGCGATCATCACCTTGTGGACCGTGTGGCCCTTGATGTCCATGCCGAGAATGTCCGTCGCGCGGGCGACGGCCTCGTCCGGGGTGGCGGCAAGCTTCACGCCGCCGGCCTTGCCTCGGCCGCCGACCTTCACCTGCGCCTTGACGACCGACTTGCCGCCCAGCCGCTCGGTGGCCTCGCGAGCCGCCTCAGGCGTGTCGATGACTTCACCGGCCAGCACCGGTACACCGTGCTTGGCGAAGAGGTCCCTCGCCTGGTACTCGAACAGGTCCACGCGCGTCCGTCCCTTGTCTTTTTTAAAGATTCGCAGTGATTCGCGGTTATCTGCTATCTGCGTGGGCGTGCCGCGAGGGCAACGTGACGGCGCTGTCACAAGGAAGGCGCACACGGTGACCGTGGACGCGGCATGTCCGTCCCGCAGGTTATCCCCGTGGACCGTAGGTCCCTAAATCGCAGATCACACCTGAGCGGTGATACCTGTCACAGATCGCCTCACGGTTGAGCTGGAACTTCGTGCGATCTGCCCATTTCCACGAGCCGCGGGCGCACCCGTTCGCGCGCCCTCGGGCGTGCCCCTCCGCGCAGCGGTACGTGCGCCCGTTCGGGGGTCGGCGAGGGTTGTACGAGGCCCCCGCGCGGGCCGTTTCGCAGGAGAACGAGCACCGCTCCCCCGGTTACGGCACCGGCAGGGGCCGCTTCTCCAGTGCGGCGGCCATGACGTCGGGGAACAGGTCGGGGGTGCAGGCGAAGGCCGGGGCGCCCAGCGCCGCGAGGGCGGCGGCGTGCTCGCGGTCGTAGGCCGGGGCGCCCTCGTCGGACAGGGCGAGCAGGGTCACGAACTCGACTCCCGCTCCCTTCATCGCCGCCACCCGCTTGAGCATCTCGTTCCGTATGCCGCCCTCGTAGAGATCACTGATCAGGACGACGACGGTGTCGGCGGGACGGGTGATCTTGGACTGGCAGTAGGCCAGCGCCCGGTTGATGTCGGTGCCGCCGCCCAGCTGGGTGCCGAACAGCACGTCCACCGGATCGTCCAGCTGATCTGTCAGGTCCACGATGGCGGTGTCGAAGACGACGAGGCGGGTGGCGATCGAACGCATGGAGGCGAGGACCGCGCCGAAGACGGAGGCGTAGACGACGGAGGCCGCCATCGAACCCGACTGGTCGATGCAGAGGATCACCTCCTTCTTGACCGAATGCGCCGCCCGGCCGTATCCGATCAGCCGCTCGGGAACGACCGTGCGGTATTCGGGCAGGTAGTTCTTGAGGTTGGCCCGGATCGTGCGGTTCCAGTCGATGTCGTGGTGGCGGGGACGGCTCACCCGGGCAGAACGGTCCAGAGCGCCGGTGAGTGTGGCCCGGGTGCGGGTCGCGAGCCGCTTCTCCAACTGGTCGACCACTTTGCGGACCACCGCCCGCGCAGTCTCCTTCGTGGTCTCCGGCATCGCCTTGTTCAGCGAGAGCAGGGTCCCGACGAGGTGGACGTCGGGCTCGACGGCCTCCAGCATCTCCGGCTCCAGCAGCAGACCGGCCAGGCCGAGCCGCTCGATCGCGTCCCGCTGCATGACCTGGACCACCGAGCTCGGGAAGTACGTCCGGATGTCCCCGAGCCAGCGGGCCACCCGCGGCGCGGAACCGCCGAGGCCGGCCGACCGCTCCCCCGCCGCCTTGCGGGACCCGCCATCGGCCCCGGCGGCCCCGTACAGCGCGCCGAGCGCGGCGTCCATGGCCGCGTCCCGGCCGGCGAGCACGCACCCGGTCCCGTCGGCCTCTCCCCCGCCGAGCACCAGCCGCCACCGCCGCAGCCGCTCATCCGCGGCCCCGTCCGTACCGGCCGCCACCGCGAGACCGTCCCCACCCGTCCTGCCCATGCGCCCTGCCCCCTCGTTCCACTGACTCACTGACATCTCCCGGCCGCCGCATCCGACGTCCGGCACCGCCCGGCCGGGACCCGCCGTACCCCGTGGCCCGGCCGTCACGGGCATGCGGGATGCGGGGACGGCGGGGTCGGTATCGGCTCGGGCCGTGGGCCGGCCAGGAGCATGCGGACCAGGTCCTCCACCGCGTCCGCGCGGGCCCGGTCCAGTTCGGCGGCGAAGCCCTCGGGCGCCGAACCGGGGCCGGTCGCCGCGGCCGAGCCGCCGGGGCCCCGGCGGACCAGCTCGCCCAGGGTGCGCTTCACGCCCGGTTCGTACGCCCCGAACGTCCGCCGCAGCAGCGGCAGTACGTCGGTGAAGGCTCGCTCCGGCACTCCCACCAGCCAGGTGTCGATCAGGCCGAGCAGCCGGTCGTCGTGGACCAGCAGCGTGCCGCCGCCCGAACGCCCGTCGGCGAAGCCCTCGATCCAGCCCGCCGCGTCGGCGGGGGCGGACGCCGGGGACAGGGCGAGCCCCATCAGCCGCGCCGTCTCCTCCGCCGGCAGCCGCCCGTCGTCGAGCAGCAGCCGGGCCGCCCTCCCGCGGATCAGGCCCGGGACGGTGTCCCGGCCGGCCAGCGTGCGCAGCACCGCGGACCAGCGCTCCCGCAGCCCCTCCCCGGCTTCGGCCAGCAGGCCGACGGCCCCGTGCACCCCGTCCACGTGGCCCCGCAGCTCCGCCGCCGCGTCGGAGTCCAGAGCGCCGGTGCAGGCCGGCGGCAGGGCCACGCATATCCGCTCGGCCAGCCCGGCCGCGACGGTGCCCAGCGCCGCGGCATCGGTCCCGCGGACGTCCCCGTACCGCAGTGAGCGGGCCAGCGCCGGCAGGGCCTTGGCGAGCCGCGCCACATCGGTGTCCAGCGCGGCCCGGTCCGCGAGCGCCCGCAGTACGGCGGGCAGCGCCTGCGAGAGCCCGGCCAGCAGGCAGCGCTCCGCCAGCGACGTCACCTCGCCCAGCTCCTCGGCTCCCGCCGCGTCCGCCTCGGCCCTGGCGGTGGCCGCCGCGAGGACGGTGGTGCCCCAGATCCCGGCTTCGGCGACCCGCACCGACAGCTCCGGCTCCCAGCGCAGCCGCCACGTCTCCCGGAAGGTTCCGGTGCTCCCCCGCGAGGCGGCCGGCGTGCCCCACTCGATGCCGAGCAGCCGCAGCCGGTGCAGCAGCAGGGACTTCGCCGTGTCGGTGTCCTTGCGCAGGTCGAGCTCCAGCTCGCGGTCCTGCGCCTCCGCCTTGAGCCGCAGCGAGCGCTGCTGCCGGGTCAGGTCGCGCTGGAGCGGTACGACGGGCGCCGCGTCGGGGACCTCCCCGAGGACGTCTCCGACGACGAGGCGGTCCTCGATCAGCGCGAGGGGTACCTCGGAGCCGTCGCACATCACGGCCCGGACCGCTTCCAGGGTCTCCGTCAGCCCGGGCAGCGGACGCCCGCGCATGGCGCCCAGGATCTCGGCCAGCCGGACCGCCTCGATGACGTGCGCCGAGGAGACCTGCCGGTCCTCCTCCCGCAGCAGGCCCGCGACCTTGGTGAGCCACCGCTCGACGGGCCGGTCCCGGGCCGAGAAGAGGTGTGCGTACCAGCCGGGGGAGGCGATACCGGCGCCGTATCCGCCGGCCCGGGCGAGCCGGCGGTGGGTCCAGGGCACCCAGGTGGTCTCCACCTTGACCTTGGGGAGCCCGGTGAGCAGGGCCTTGTCGGCGGCCGCGGTGGTCTTGGCCGCCAGCGCCGGGACGTGCCAAGCGCCGCACACCACCGCGTAGGAATCACCGAACTCCCGGCGGGCGGCCCGCATGCGCTGCCTCATGTGGGCCTCGCGCACCAGGTCCCGGGTGTGGCTGCCGTCCCCGTACGCCTCCCGCAGGGCGCCCATGGCCTCGGCGAGCGCTTCGAACGCGCCGAGCGCACTCTCCCCCGGGCCTCCGGTGCCCCGGTGCTCGACCACGTCCTCCCACCAGCGCTCGGGGTCGTCGTACCCGGCGGTCTCGGCGAGCACCGCCAGCGGGTCCAGCCGCCCCCGGTCGGCTTCCGGCGCCTCGGGCACATCGCGCGTGTCCGGGTCCGGGTCCGGGTCCGGGGCGTGGTCCGGGCCGCCTTGGGCGGCCGGAGCCGGTGTGGCCAGCGAGTGCGCGGCCGGGAGGTCGATGAACCGCACCGGTACCCCGGCCCGCTGCGCCCAGCGGATCGCCACCCACTCGGGGGAGAAGTCGGCCAGCGGCCAGAACGCCGCCCGGCCGGGATCGTCCGCCGCGTGCGCGAGCAGCGCCACGGGCGGCCGCATCCCGGGATCCGCGGCCAGTCCCAGCAGCGCGTCGCCCTCGGGCGGTCCTTCGACGAGCACGGCCGCGGGCCGGGCCTCCTCCAGGGCGGCCCGCACCGCGCGGGCCGAGCCGGGCCCGTGGTGCCGTACGCCCAGGAGCAGCGGTCCGCGCGCCGCCGAACTCCCGGCCCCTGAGCTCCTGGCCGCCCTCGCCGAGGTTCCGGTCGCCGGTGGTCCGGCCGCTGCGGGAGACCGGTCCGTCACGGCCTGCGGCGTCGGGCTCATACGGTCACCTCCCGGCAGGCACGGTAGAAGTCCTTCCAGCCGTCCCGCTCGCGGACCACGGCCTCCAGGTACTCCTGCCAGACGACCTTGTCGGCGGCCGGATCCCGGATCACGGCGCCGAGGATGCCCGCGGCCACGTCGGAGGGGCGCAGCACGCCGTCCCCGAAGTGGGCCGCCAGCGCCAGGCCGCCCGTGACGACCGAGATGGCCTCGGCGGTGGAGAGGGTGCCGCTGGGCGATTTCACCTTCGTACGGCCGTCCCCGGTGACGCCGTCGCGCAGCTCGCGGAAGACGGTGACGACGCGGCGGATCTCCTCCAGCCCCTCGGGCGCCGCCGGCAGTTCGAGGGCGCGGCCCATCTGGTCGACGCGGCGGGCGACGATGTCGACCTCGGCGTCGGCGGTGGCGGGCAGGGGCAGCACGACGGTGTTGAAGCGGCGGCGCAGCGCGCTGGAGAGCTCATTGACCCCGCGGTCGCGGTCGTTGGCGGTGGCGATGAGGTTGAAGCCGCGCACGGCCTGCACCTCCTCGCCGAGCTCCGGTATGGGGAGCGTCTTCTCGGACAGGACGGTGATGAGGGTGTCCTGGACGTCCGCGGGGATGCGGGTGAGCTCCTCGACGCGCGCGGTCATGCCCTCGGCCATGGCGCGCATGACGGGGCTGGGGACGATGGCTTCGCGGCTGGGGCCGTGGGCCAGCAGCCGGGCGTAGTTCCAGCCGTACCGGATGGCTTCTTCGGGGGTGCCGGCGGTGCCTTGGACGAGGAGGGTGGAGTCGCCGCTGACGGCGGCGGCGAGATGTTCGGACACCCACGTCTTGGCGGTGCCGGGGACGCCGAGCAGGAGCAGGGCGCGGTCGGTCGCCAGGGTGGTGACGGCGACTTCGACGATGCGGCGCGGCCCGACGTACTTGGGCGTGATCACCGTCCCGTCGGGCAGTTCACCGCCGAGCAGATACGTCGCCACGGCCCAGGGGGAGAGCTTCCAACGGGTGGGGCGGGGCCGGTCGTCAGCCGCTTCCAAGGCTTTCAGTTCGTGTGCGAAGGCGTCTTCGGCGTGCGGTCGCAGCACCTCGGCGCCGAGGCTGTTCTCGGGCATGGTCATGGTCCCCCTCCTATGCTCCGCAGCCGCTTCCGACTGCTGTGACCACGGTGCCCTACGCCACTGACAACGGGCTCTGTTCGAGCGGTTGTTGCAGGTCAGAAGGATTGTCAGTGGGGGTCTCTACGGTGGTTCACATGACTGAGCAGGGGGTCCGCTGGACGGCGGAACAAGTACTGGCTCTGGCTCCTGACGATGCCTCACGCAAGGCGGGAGGCAGGCTCGGCGGGGCGGGGCCGTGGTCGCAGATCGGAGGTTCCGCTTCCGGTTCTGTGTGGGGGTTGTGCAAGGGCAGCGGCAGCAAGCCGTACCGGACGGTCGTGGACCTGACGGGGCTGGCGTACAAGTGCTCCTGCCCGAGCCGGAAGTTCCCGTGCAAGCACGCCCTCGGGCTGCTGCTGCTCTGGGCCGCGGAGGGCGTGGGCGAGCCCGGCGATGCGCCGGACTGGGCCGCGCAGTGGCTGGCGGAGCGGGCGGCGAAGGCCGTGGGGGCGGCTGCCGGGGCGGGCCGGCCGGTGGACGAGGAGGCGGCCCGGCGGCGGGCCGAGCGCCGGGCCGCCCGCGTCGGCGCGGGTGTCAGCGAGCTCGAACAGAGGCTCGCCGATCTGCTCCGGGGCGGCCTCGCCGGCCAGGAGCAGACCGGGTACGCGGCCTGGGAGGAGACCGCCGCCCGGATGGTCGACGCGCAGGCACCCGGACTGGCCGCACGCGTAAGGGAGTTGGGGACGATACCCAGTTGCGGCCCGGGCTGGCCCGCCCGGATGCTGGAGGAGGCGGCGCTGCTGCACCTGCTGGACCGGGCCTGGCTGGGGGTGTCGGCGCTGCCGGAACCGCTGGCCGCCACGGTCCGCGGCCGGGTGGGGCTGCCGGTCTCCGGGGAGGGGGAGGCCGTACGGGACCGCTGGCTCGTGCTGGCCCAGTACGACTCGGTGTCACCGGACGGCCGGCTCACCACCCGCCGGATATGGCTGCGCGGGCAGGCGAGCGGCCGGCCCGCGCTGGTGCTGGACTTCGGACCGCCGGGGCGGCCGCCGGGGCTGGCGCTGCCGGTGGGGCTGGTACTGGAGGCGGAGATCCGCTTCCGGCCCGGCTCGGCGGGGCTGCGTGGGGACCTGGGCGAGCGGTTCGCCCCGGCCGCCCCCTGCGCGGAGGTTCCGGCCGGGATCAGTGCCGGAGCCGCCCTGGAGGCCTACGGGACGGCGCTGCGGGAGGACCCGTGGCTGGATTCCTGGCCGGTGGTCCTGGGCCCGGTGATCCCGATACCGGGAGAGGCCGGCTGGCAGCTGGCGGACGCGCAGGGCACGTCCGCCCTGCCCGTCGCGGGCGCCGGGGGGCGCTCGCGTTCCGGACTGTGGCAGCTCGCCGCCCTCTCGGGCGGCGGACCGGTCACCGTCTTCGGCGAGTGCGGCCACCGCGGTTTCACGCCGTTGACGGCCTGGCAGCCGGGCCGGGCGGAACCGGTGGCGCTGAGCTGACCGAAAGGCCTGCCGGAGCGCCGGGGGGCGCTCACGACAGGGAGCGAGGAAGAGAGCGAGGGACGGAGCGAGGGAGGGAGCGGAAGGGCGCGGGGGCGTCGTAGGGAGGGGCGCGGGCCGTGGCGGCGCGGGGGCGTCGGCACGTGGCGACGAGAAGCCGGGGGGCTTTTGTGAACGACAACCATGCCAGCTGAGCGCGTTTTTTGAGGGGTGCACCGACAGCTCCGGTCCCGTGGAGGGGACGGGACCGGAGCGCGGTAATCGACGAGGGAGGGGCCTGATGAGCAAACGTGACGAGGGGTACGGGGACTGGGAGGAGCTGGTCGGCGCCGCCCTGCTGGGCACCGAGCGGCGGCGCGGCGCGGGGCCGGGCGGCTCGCCGGAGGCGCTGCTGGACGCGGCGGCCCTGCACACGGTGCGGCGCCGGGCCGGGCTGCGGCCCGCGGAGGCCGGCCCACGGCCGGAGCCCGCGGCGCGGGACCCGCGTCCGGCGCCACCGGAGCCGGCCCGGCGGCGGCTCGCGCAGCTGCTGGCCGGCCGGACCGGCGCGGGCAGCGGGGGCGGGCGGCGCGGGGCCGCCCCGGATCTGACGGAGCTCCTGCCGCAGTGGCTGGCCGCGGCGGGCCGGCACGGCTACCGCGCACCGGCCGCGCTCGTGCCGGACCTGCTGGACGCGGCCCGGGCCCGTACGGATCTGCGGCCGCAGGCACTGGCCCTGGCCGGGCCGCGGGGCCTGTGGCTGGCGCGGCTCAATCCCGAGTGGAGGTTCGCCCTGCGCGGCGGGGCCGGCGGCGCGGGACAGCTGCCGGAGGTGACGGACCGGGAGGGCGTGGAACGGCTGTGGCAGGAGGGGCTGTTCGCGGAGCGGGTGGCGCTGCTGGGCGCCGTACGGGCTCATGAGCCGGCGGCCGCGCCACGGCTGCTGGCGACGACGTGGGCCACGGAACGGGCCGAGGACAGGCTGATGTTCCTCGATTCGCTGAGGGCGGGGCTGTCGCAGGAGGACGAACCGTTCCTGGAGGCGGCCCTGGGCGACCGCAGCCGCAATGTCCGGGCGACGGCCGCGGAACTGCTGTCCGCGCTGCCGGGCTCGGCGCTGGCGGGGCGGATGGCGCAGCGGGCGCTGCCCTGTGTGGGCCCGGAGGGGGTGACGCCGCCGGCCGAGTGCGATGCGGGGATGCTGCGGGACGGGGTGGTCAAGCGGCCGCCGGCCGGGCGCGGGGAACGGGCCTGGTGGCTGGGCCAGCTGGTGGAGGCGGCGCCGCTGTCCTGCTGGCGGGAGCGGTTCGGGGGGCTCGGGCCGGCGGAGATCGTGGCGCTGCCGGTCGTCTCCGGCGAGGGCTGGGCGGAGGAACTGCACGCGGCGTGGTGCCGGGCGGCCGTCCGGCAGCGGGACGCGCACTGGTCGCGGGCCCTGCTCGGGGAGGCGTCGGCGCCGCCCGCCGCGGGCCCCGGCACCGCGTCGCTGGCGGAACGGGCCAAGCTGCTGGAGACGCTGCCGGAGGGGGAGCGGGCGCAGTGGGTCGCGCGGTTCATACGGGCGCACGGGCTGTCGGAGGCGTTCCAGCTGCTCGGCGTGTGCGTGGTGCCGTGGGCCGGGGCGCTGGGGCGGGCGGTGGTGGACGCGCTGGAGACGGCCCGGGACGCGGGCAGCTACCCGTGGAGCTTCAGCGGGGTGATGGGCCTGGCGGAACGCTGCCTGGACCCTGCGGAGGCGGGCCGTCTGGAGGCCCTCACCGCCGCCCCGGAAGACCCGCCGGACGCGTCCCCCGGCGCGGCGGCGTACTGGGCGGAAGCCTTCCAACGCCTGGTGTCCACCCTCCACCTCCGCGCGGCGATGCTCTCGGAGCTGACCCCGGCCTGACCCTGCGCCCCCGGCCTGCCCACCATGCCCGCACCTGACCGGCACCACCGCCCAGGGGCAGCGGATCCCCGCGGGGCAGCCGCAGCCGCCGCGCGACCCGGCGCCGGGCGGGGTGGGGGATGCGGGATCCGCCGGGGGCTACGGGCGGACGTGGGTGCGGACCCAGTCCACGATGGACGTCGTCGTCGCGCCGGGGGTGAAGATCTCCGCCACGCCCTGCTCCTTGAGGGGGGCGATGTCGGCCTCCGGGATGATGCCGCCGCCGAAGACCTTGATGTCCTCCGCCTCCCGCTCCTTCAGGAGCTCGATCACCCGGGCGAAGAGCGTGTTGTGCGCGCCCGACAGGATCGAGAGGCCGATCGCGTCGGCGTCCTCCTGGATGGCGGTGTCCACGATCTGCTCGGGGGTCTGGTGGAGGCCGGTGTAGATGACCTCCATGCCCGCGTCCCGCAGCGCCCGCGCGATCACCTTGGCGCCGCGGTCGTGGCCGTCGAGACCCGGCTTGGCCACCACCACACGGATCGGACCGGTCACACCCATCGCACTGCCTCCCGAGTGAACGAACGTTAAGTACAGCATTGCGCACGCCACCGTTTCACGGTCAACCAGGAGGGGGAAATCACACGTGGGACGGCGTTGAATCACCGCCATCGAGAGACCGCGCCACCGTGCCGACAGCCGCACGGCACGGCGGCGCGGTAGGTCGGGGCGTGTCCGGCCGCCGCGCCAAGAGGCTTTGGGGAGGCCGTCCATGGGGCTGTCCGTACCGTTTCCCGCATCCTTCTCCGCACCGCTCTGCGCGGCTCTCTCCGGCGCCGCGTTGCGGGCCGGCGTGCTGGAGGCCGTCGTCCTCGGCGGGCACCTGCTGCTCTACCCCACCGGGGTGCTCCAGGAGAAGGCGCTCCCCGCCGGCCCGCCCGCGACCCGGCCGCCCGTGCTCCTGCTCCACGGGTTCACCGACAACCGCTCCGTCTTCGTCCTGCTGCGCCGCACCCTCATGACGGAAGGCCGGCGGCACGTGGAGGCGTACAACTACTCCCCCTTCACCCGCGACCTGCGCGTCACCGCCCGCCATCTGGCCCGGCGGGTCGAGGAGCTCTGCGACCGCACCGGGCAGGAGCAGGTGGACCTGGTCGGGCACAGCCTGGGCGGGCTGGTGGGCCGGTACTACGTCCAGCGGCTCGGCGGTCACTCCCGCGTCCGCACCCTCGTCACGCTCGGTACCCCGCACTCGGGCACGCTGGTCGCACCCTTCCTCAGCGCGCACCCCGTCATCCGCCAGATGCGACCGGACTCCGAGGTGATCGTCGAGCTCGCCGCGCCCGCGCCCGGCTGCCGGACCCGGTGTGTGGCGTTCTGGAGCGAGTTCGACGCGCTGATGACTCCGGTGGGGACGGCGCGCATCGTGCATCCGGATCTGATCGCGGAGAACGTGCAGGTCACCGGCATCGGCCACCTGGCGCTGCCGGCGCATCCCACCGTGAGCGCGGAGGTCCGGCGCGTGCTCGACGGACCGGGCCCCACGGGGGTCGAGGGCTCGGGCGCCGCTTCCGTTGCGTAGCCGCCGAACGGCGATCACTCGAACGGATATCGAACTCAAGGCCAAGGCTGCGTCTTCCGGCGACCGAAAGACGGCCGAATGCCCGGTTCCGGTCATGCGGGGATCCGGCGAAGATTGTCGTTGCGAGTAACCGCCGGGTACAGTCACGCCACTGCTCTCCTCCGGTGAACTTCGAGTTCCCGGCCACCCAGGCCCCCACTGCCGAGGCGAAAGAGAAGTTGGTGAACGACCGCCCCTCGTCGGGCCCGTACCCGGATAATGGGTATGAAGGCCTTTCCACCACCACTTTCGCTGGTGACACCCCGTACGTCTCCTATGAAACGCAGGGCCAGGGCGTCAATTACGCCGCCTACAGCTCCTACGAGACGGGCACGTACGACACCGCCGCCTGGGCCTCGCAAGACACTTACCTGTCCACGGTCCCCCACCAGGGGATGTCCGAGGACAGCACCGGGCAGTTCGACGCGAGCGCCTGGAACACGCCGAGCGCGCCGTACCAGGCCTACGCCGAGCCGCAGCCCGCCTCCTTCGGCTACGACGCCTCCGCCGAACAGACCGGGCACTGGGCGATGCCGGGCTACGGCACCACCGGCACCGAGACCGGCGCCTACGACGCCACCGCCTGGAACACCGTCACCGGTACCGACCACCAGGCCCAGACCCACACCCAGGTCCAGGCCCAGAGCGGCCCCGAGGCGCAGGCCGAAGCCGCTTACCCGTACGAGTACCAGCCCGCGCAGCAGTACGAGCAGCCGTACGAGGGGCAGCCGTGCGAGCAACCGCAGCCGTACGAGCAGAACGCGTACGAGCCGCAGCAGTACGGCTACGACGCCTCGGCCACCGACTCCACCACCTCCGCCGCTTACGCCTACGAGGCTCCGGCCGCCGCCGAGCCCGAGACGTCGTACAGCGCGACCACCGTCTTCGAGGCCGTCCCCGACGAAGAGGCCGGGGACTCGGGCCCCACCGCCGGGGCGCACGACCTGCCCACCCAGACCATGCCCGTGAGCGCGGCCTCGCCGTCGGCGGTCCACGAGCCGCGCGCCGCGCGCCGGACCGCCGCCAAGGCGAACGGAAAGGCGACCGGAAAGGCCGGCGCCAAGGCGAACACCCAGGCCGCCGCCGCCAAGGCGGGCGGCAGCAGCCGCCGCCGGAGCCCGGCGAAGCGTTCCGCCCTGCTGACCGTGGCCATGCCTTCCGTCTGTGTGATGGGCGTCGCCGGCGTCGCGGCCGCCTCCGTCGGCGGACTCACCGGCACGGAGAAGACCGCCGAGGACACCACCACGATGGCCGCGCCCGATGCGGCCTCGGTGGAGCCGGTCGCGGCGAACACCAAGCTCGACACCCAACTGGCCGCGCTCAGCGCCGACGCGGGCGACTTCGCGGACCGCGCGAGCCGTACGCAGGAGCGCATCGACCTGCGTCAGCGCCAGGAGGAGGAGAAGAAGAAGAAGGCGGAGGAGGCCGCGGCCAAGGAGGCGGCCCGCCCCAAGTTCGCGATCCCCGTCGAACGCCAGGGCCTCAGCGCCAGTTACGGCCAGTCCGGCGGCATGTGGATGTCCGTGCACACCGGGATCGACTTCCCGGTCTCCTACGGAACCCCGGTCATGGCGGCCACCGACGGCACCGTGCGCACGCAGTACAACAGCGCCTACGGGAACATGGCCATAGTGACCGCGCCCGACGGCACCGAGACCTGGTACTGCCACCTCAGCAGCACCAAGATCCGCGGCGGCAAGGTCAAGGCCGGCGAGGTCATCGCCTACTCGGGCAACTCCGGCAACTCCACCGGACCGCACCTGCACTTCGAGGTACGGCCCGGCGGCGGGGCCGCGGTGGACCCCCTGCCGTGGCTGCGCAGCCACGGCCTGGATCCCACGTAGCGGGAGCGTTACGGCGCCGCAGCGCCGTAACGCCGACGGCGCTACAGCTTCTGCACCGGCGCGTAGCGCAGCAGCAGCCGCTTCGGCTTGTCGTCCCCGAAGTCGATGGTGGCCTGCGCGTCCGCGCCCGCTCCCTTGACCTCCATGACGGTGCCGAGCCCGAACTGGTCGTGCGTGACCCGGTCCCCGACCACGAGCGCGACGACCGGCTTGTCGGTGGCCCGGCGCGTCGCGAAACCGGAGGGGCCCGCCTTCGTACGCGACGAGGACAGGAACGACTCCGGCGAGGTGCCGAACGTGGCCTTTCCTGAAGCGGAACCAGAACCGGACCCGTAGCCGGACCCGGACCCGTAGCCCGAGCCGGACCCCGAGCCGTAGCCCGAGCTGCGCATCGGGCCCGCCGGCTTCTGGGACCCGCCCGTGCGCTTCCACCGCAGGTACTGGTCCGGGATCTCCTCCAGGAAGCGCGACGGCGGGTTGTACGAAGGCGTCCCCCACGCGCTGCGCATGGCGGAGCGGGTCAGGTACAGCCGCTCGCGCGCCCGCGTGATGCCGACGTACGCCAGGCGCCGCTCCTCCTCCAACTCCTTGGTCTGGCCCAGCGCCCGCATGTGCGGGAAGACGCCGTCCTCCATGCCGGTCAGGAACACCACCGGGAATTCGAGGCCCTTGGCGGTGTGCAGGGTCATGAGCGTGATGACGCCCGTGCCCTCCGTCTCCTCGTCCGGGATCTGGTCGGAGTCGGCGACGAGCGCCACCTGCTCCAGGAACTCGGCGAGCGTGCCGGGGCCCGCAGCGGCGGCCGCGTCCGCACCGGCCGCTTCCGCGTCAGCCCCCACGTCAGCTCCCGCACCCGCGCCCGCACCCGCGCCCGCATCCACGCCCGCGGCAGCACCCGCACCAGCGCCCTCGGCCGCGGCGGCCTCCCGCGCCTGCTCGAACTCCAGCGCCACCGCCGCGAGTTCCTGGAGGTTCTCGATCCGCGTCTCGTCCTGCGGGTCGGTCGAAGCCTGGAGCTCCGCGAGGTAGCCCGTACGCTCCAGCACCGCCTCCAGCACCACCGCCGGGCCGGCGCCCGAGTCGACGATCGTGCGGAGCTCCTCCATCAGTACGTTGAACCGCTTGACGGCGTTGGTGGAGCGGGCCGCCATGCCGAAGGCCTCGTCCACGCGCCTCAGCGCCTGCGGGAAGCTGATCTTCTCGCGCATCGCGAGCGCGTCGATCATCGCCTCGGCGCGTTCGCCGATGCCGCGCTTGGGCACGTTCAGGATGCGGCGCAGCGGGACGGTGTCCTCGGGGTTCGCGAGGACGCGCAGGTACGCGAGGACGTCCCGGACCTCCTTGCGCTCGTAGAAGCGGACACCGCCGACGACCTTGTAGGGCAGGCCGACCCGGATGAAGATCTCCTCGAACACGCGCGACTGCGCATTGGTCCGGTAGAAGATCGCGACATCGCCCGCCTTGGCCTCGCCGGCGTCCGTCAGCCGGTCGATCTCGTCGGCGACGAACTGGGCCTCGTCGTGTTCGGTGTCGGCGACGTACCCCGTGATCACCGCACCGCTGCCCGCCTCGGTCCACAGGTTCTTCGCACGGCGGTTCTCGTTGCGCTCGATGACCGCGTTGGCGGCGGAGAGGATCGTCTGGGTGGAGCGGTAATTCTGCTCCAGCAGGATCGTCGTCGCGTTCGGGTAGTCCTCCTCGAACTGGAGGATGTTGCGGATGGTCGCACCGCGGAAGGCGTAGATCGACTGGTCGGCGTCACCCACCACGCACAGCTCGGCCGGCGGCAGATCCGGATAGCCGGTGCCGACCAGCTCGCGCACGAGCGTGTACTGGGCGTGGTTGGTGTCCTGGTACTCGTCCACCAGGACGTGCCGGAAGCGGCGCCGGTAGTGCTCCGCGACCTCCGGGAACGCCTGGAGCAGGTGGACCGTGGTCATGATGATGTCGTCGAAGTCGAGCGCGTTGGCCTCGCGCAGCCGCCCCTGGTACATCGCGTACGCCTGGGCCAGCGTCTGCTCGAAGCCTCCCCCGGACTGGCCCGCCGCCGCCTGGTCGGCGAAGGCCTCTTCGTCGATCAGCTCGTTCTTCAGGTTGGAGATCTTGGCGCTGAAGGCCTTGGGCGGGAACTTCTTCGGATCCAGGTCCAGATCGCGGCAGACGAGCGCCATCAGGCGCTTCGAGTCGGCCGCGTCGTAGATCGAGAACGAGGAGGTGAAGCCGAGCCGCTTCGACTCCCGGCGCAGGATGCGGACGCACGCGCTGTGGAAGGTGGACACCCACATGGCGTTGGCGCGCGGGCCGACCAGGCTCTCGACGCGTTCCTTCATCTCACCGGCGGCCTTGTTGGTGAAGGTGATCGCCAGGATCTGGCCGGGGTGGACGTTCCGCGCGGACAGCAGGTGTCCGATGCGGTGGGTCAGCACCCGGGTCTTTCCGGAGCCCGCGCCGGCGACGATGAGCAGCGGCGAGCCCGCGTGCACCACGGCCGCGCGCTGCTGCTCATTGAGCCCTTCCAGGAGCGTGGCCGGGTCGATGACGGGCTTGCGCGCCCCGTCCCGGTAGTACGCGTCCCCGCTCATGGGTACGTCGAACCTGCCCCCGAAGAGATCGTCCGCGCCCGCTTCGGGGGCGGCGTGGTCCTCGGGCGGCGGGGGGACCTCGTCGGAGGGGGTGAAGTCCGCCAGGAAACTGTCGTCAAAGAGGCTGCTCATCGCCTTCCGAGTCTAGGGGGCGAGACCGACACTCGGCCCCGGGCCCGGAAAATCGAAGGCGTTTTCGGCCGGAGCGGGCGGCGGCGTACGCGGCGCGGAGGCGTTCACGGCCATCGCCAGCAGACCCGGGAAGCGGAGGTCCAGGTCCTCGGCGCGGAGCGTCAGGAAGAGCTTGCGGCCCTCGCGGCGCTGGCGGATGACGCCGGCCTCGCGCAGTGCGCGGACGTGGTGGGTGACGCTGGAGCGGGGCAGGCCGGGCACCACCTCGCCGCAGCAGGTGAGTTCCCCGGCGGCCAGGGCGCGGACGATTTCCAGCCGTACGGGATGGCCGAGGGCGGCCAGGACCTGAACCAGTTCGATCCGCGAGGCGTCGGGGTGGTGCGGCTCTTCGGCGGCCATGGGGCCACTGTACGCACAACCCGTAAGGACGAGGGGCGCGCTGGCGGGCCGCTCCCCGGGGCCCGCCCCGACCCGCGCCACCGCCCCGCCGAGCCGCCCGCGGCCGCCGCCCCGAGCCCGTCCCCGCCGGGGCCCGCCTGGCCGGAACCGGCCGGTGGCCACCCCGTACGCTCGGTGCCATGGACGTACTGATCAATGTCTTCGTCGGCCTGCACATCATCGGGATCGCCTCGCTCCTCGGCGGTTTCCTGACCCAGATGAAGGCGATGAGCGCCGGCACCGCCCGCTTCGTGCCCGCCATGCTGCACGGCGCGCTCACCATGCTGGTGACCGGCGTACTCCTCGTCGGGTTCCGCGAGATGGACGGCGATCCGGTCAACAACATCAAGATCGGCGTGAAGCTCGCCCTCCTCTTCGTGATCCTCGCCCTCGTCTACGTCAAGCGCGACGAGGAGCGGGTGGAGAAAGCCCTGTTCGGGGCGGTCGGCGGCCTGACCGTGGTCAATATCTTCATCGCCGTCCTCTGGGGCTGATCCACACCGGTCCCCAGCAGCCATCTGACGGTCACATCAGGGCACTTACGATCATCCCGTCATCTGCCCGTTACCTTGCGGTCTAGCGTCCTCCTCCAAGCACCGACAGAGGAAGGACGTGAGGCCCTCGTGGCCAGTCATCGAAAGCCCAGGCAGCGCACGCTCGCCGGCGGCTCGGTACGGACCGCCGCCACCATCGCCCTCGCGGGCGCTGCCACCGCCACCGCCTTCGAAGGCACCTCACAGGCCGACCCCCGGCTCAGCCCCTCCCAGGTGGAGTCGGAGGTGGACCGGCTCTACGAGGAGGCCGAGGCGGTGACCGAGCGGTACAACGGGGCGAAGGAGAAGGCGGACGAGGCCCAGCGCGCCCTGACGGGCCTGCGCGACGAGACCGCCCGCAAGACGGAACAGCTCAACGCCGCCCGCAGCGCCCTCGGTTCACTGGCGGCGAGCCAGTACCGCAGCGGCTCCCTGGGCACCGCCGTACGGCTCGCGTTCGCCGCCGACCCGCAGGAGTACCTCAGCCAGGCCTCCTTCGTCGCCCGCGCCGGGGACCGCAACGCCGCAGGGGTCACCGCCGTACGCCGCCGCCTCGACGAGGTCGGGCAGCTGCGGGACAAGGCGGCCGGACACCTCGCCGAGCTCCGCTCCCGGCAGACGGAACTGGCCGGGCACAAGGCCGAGATCCAGAAGAAGCTCACCACCGCGCAGCGCCTGCTGGACCGGCTCACCGCCGAGGAGCGCGCCGCGTACGAGGCCCGGTCGGCCGGCGGCCCGGCCGCGGGCACCACCCCGGCCGGCCGGCCGGAAGCGACCCCGCGGCCCGCCCCCCCGCCGCCCTCCGACGGCTCCCGCGCGGCCCGCGCCGTGGCCTTCGCGCACGGGGCGATCGGGAAGCCGTACGGGTGGGGCTCGACGGGCCCGGGGGCCTTCGACTGCTCGGGCCTGACCCAGGCGGCCTGGCGTTCGGCCGGGGTCTCCCTCCCCCGCACCACCTACACCCAGATCAACGCCGGGCGGCGGGTCTCGCGCGAGCAGCTGGCCCCGGGCGACCTCGTGTTCTTCTACTCCGGGATCACGCACGTCGGCCTCTACATCGGCAACGGGCAGATGATCCACGCCCCCCGCCCCGGATCGACGGTCCGGGTCGCCCCGATCGACTCGATGCCCTGGGCCGGCGCGTCCCGCCCGGCGTAGCCCGCCAGCCCGCCAGCCCTCCCCCCTGCGACTTACGGGGCCTTGACCTGCGTGCTCAGCCAGCCGAAGGTCTGCGGCAGCTGCCGCGACCACGATTCGAGGTTGTGGCCGCCGGTCACCTTCTCCGCGTGCACCACGGTCGGGCTGTGCGAGGCGCCCTTGAGGTCCAGGCCCGACAGGTAGCCGTCGTGCTGGGCGCCCGACATCCACAGCGAGACCGGCGGCGGCGCCGGCGCGGCCTTGAGCACGTTCAGCAGGTTGTGGGTGCGGCGCAGCTCCGGGTCCTGGGCGACCAGCGAGGAGGGTTCCTGGCCGGGGTCGTTGTAGCCGGACAGGGAGACGGCGGCGCTGTAGCGGTCGGGGTGGGAGATCGCCAGCTTGGCCGCGCAGTACGCGCCGGCCGAGTATCCGGCGACGCCCCAGGTACGGGCCTCGTCGGACGCCCGGAAGTTGTCGACGACCATCTTGCGGACGTCGACGCTGAACCAGCTGTCGGCGTTCACCTTGCCCGGGAGGTTGGCGCATCCGGTGTCGGCGTTCCCCAGCAGCATGGCGCGCGGTGAGACCAGGATGAACGGCTGCACCTTGCCGCTCTTCATGAGCGGCTCCAGGATCTCGTGGGCCTTGAGCCCCTGGAACCAGGACTTGCCCGTCCCCGGAATGCCCGGGATCAGCTCGACCACCGGGAACTTCTTGTCCTTGAAGGCGGGCTCGTCGTACTGCGGCGGCAGCCACACCATGACCTCCCCCTTGACCCCGGAGATCTTGCCGTCGAGCTCGGTCTTGCGGACCCGGCCGCCGAGGCCTTCGACCGGCTGGAACTCCTGGCGCACCTTCGGCGCCGCTGCGGTCTTCTTGCCGCCGAGGCCGTCCGGGCCGAGGTCGGGAGCGGCCGTGACGTACGTGCCGGTGCCGAAGAGGTCACCCCAGGAGGCGTAGAAGGTCTGGTCCCTGTTCACCGCGATGAAGACCAGGGCGATGGCCGTGACCTGGGCGAAGACGATCATCAGGCACCGCGACAGAACGCGTACGACGGCGGGGCCGCGCACCTTGCTCCACACCGCGAGCGGCAGGACGACGGCGGTCAGGGCGAGGGCGACCGCCGTCGCGAAGAGGGGGATCCCGGTCAGGCTCATCACGCCACCCAAGAGGGCGCCGCCGTGCGGCCCGGTTGCTCCACCCGCCTGCGGCGTTGATCACACCGGCCCCACCAGCCCCGCCCGGACAGGCCTCCTCAGACCCGCCCGTTCAGACCCGCCCGTTCAGACCAGCCCCGCCGTTCAGGCCAGCCCGGCCCGTTCAGACCAGCCGGCGGGCCGTCGCCCAGCGGGTCAGTTCGTGGCGGTTGGAGAGCTGGAGCTTCCTGAGCACCGCGGAGACGTGCGACTCCACCGTCTTCACCGAGATGAAGAGCTGCTTGGCGATCTCCTTGTACGCGTACCCGCGGGCGATCAGACGCAGCACCTCGCGCTCGCGCTGCGTGAGCCGGTCCAGGTCCTCGTCGATCGGCGGCGCGTCCGTCGAGGCGAAGGCGTCGAGGACGAAACCCGCCAGCCGCGGCGAGAACACCGCGTCCCCGTCCTGCACCCGGAAGACCGAGTCCACCAGGTCGGCGCCGGTGATGGTCTTGGTGACGTACCCGCGCGCACCGCCCCGGATGACCCCGATGACGTCCTCGGCGGCGTCCGACACCGAAAGGGCCAGGAAGCGCACCGGATTCTCGGCCGCCGCCATGAAGGGGGCGCAGCGCCGCAGCACCTCGACCCCGCCGCCGCCGGGCAGGTGCACGTCGAGCAGGACCACCTCGGGCCGGGTGGCGGTGATGACGGTGACGGCCTGGTCCACGTCGGCCGCTTCGCCGACGACCTCGACGCCGGTCCGGGCGGTCTCGCCGATCTCGGCCTGCACGCCCGTGCGGAACATCCGGTGGTCGTCGACGAGCACCACCCGGACCCTCCCCCGGTCTCCGCCGGTGCCCCCGGCCCGCGTCACAGCGCTGTCCTCGGTCATGCCGCCCTCTCCATCTCCAGCTCGACTTCCGTGCCGCCGTCGGGCGCGGACCGCAGCCGTGCGGTCCCGCCGTTGCGCCGCATCCGGCCGATGATCGATTCTCGTACGCCCATGCGGTCGTCCGGTACCGCGTCGAGGTCGAAGCCCGGTCCCCGGTCCCGTACGGACACGAACACGGTGCGGCCCTCCACCTCGGCGTACACCTGCACCGGTCCGCCGTCGCCACCGTACTTGGCGGCGTTGACCATCGCCTCGCGCGCGGCTTGGACCTGCGCCGCCAGCCCGTCGTCCAGCGGGCAGTCGCCGACGACCACGACCTCGATGGGCACCCCGTGGTGGTCCTCGACCTCGGCGGCGGTCTTCTTCACGGCCTCCGCCAGGGTGGCCGCTTCCTCCGCCTCCTCCTTGCCGGTGCCCTCGGGTCTGTACAGCCAGTTGCGCAGCTCCCGCTCCTGGGCCCGCGCGAGGCGGCGTACTTCTCCCGCGTCCTGTGCGTTGCGCTGGATCAGGGTGAGGGTGTGCAGGACGGAGTCGTGCACGTGGGCGGCGACCTCGGCGCGTTCCTGGGCGCGGATGCGCATCAGGCGCTCCTCGGAGAGGTCCTGGGTCATCCGGATCAGCCAGGGTCCGGCGAGCAGGGCGACCCCGACGAGGACGGCGAGGGTGGCGGTGAGTACGTTACCCAGCTGCGCGGCGGAACCCCGTACGACGATGAAGAGGGTCAGGCCCACCCCGACCAGCGCGACGCCCGCCAGCGCCCGGGCCGCGTGGAGCAGCCGCCCGTCCCGACCGGCGGCGGCGGCGCTCCAGTGGGCGCGGCGGGCGTTGTCCGCCTGCCGCCATACGAGGACCACCCCGGCTCCGACCAGCAGCGTCGGCCATACGTACCGGCCCGCCTCGCCGCCGGACTGGACCTTGGAGATGAAGCTGGCGGCGCCCGCGAAGAGGGCGATCAGCGCGATGATCTGCCCCCGGTCGGGCTTGCGCAGGCGGCGGCCGCCGTCGGCGAGGGTCTCGTAGAAGGAGCGGTGCCCGGCGCGGCCGCCGACGCCGAGCGGCACGAACACCCAGAACGCGGCGTACAGGAGCACGCCGAGGCCGTCCCCGAAGAGGAACAGGCCGAGGAAGGCCAGCCGGACCCAGATCACCGGCAGCCCGAGGTGCCCGGCGAGTCCGCGCGCCACCCCGCCGAGCATCCGGCCGTCGGCGCTGCGGTAGAGCTTGCGCTGCGGCACGGGCTCGGGCGGGGGGTCCGCTGGGTGCGGGGTGCGCTGGGTGGCGGCTACGGGCATGCCACCGATGGTCACACGCGCGGGGGCGCCGCGGCATCAGGGCAGCCCCCCAGTCCGCCCCGGGGGATATCAGGGTTGCGCCAGGGTCGGGCCGGATGCCACGGGCTACCGCGGAAGGTCACCATGGACCCATGACGGACGGACACGACGCCCCGCCGGCGGACCCGGCGGCCCTCGGGGCAGCCGACGACCGGCTGCCCCTGCGCCGGAGCAAGCGCGACAAGCTGATCGCGGGCGTGTGCGGGGGCCTGGGCCGGTACTTCGGCCTGGACCCGGTGATCTTCCGGATCACCTTCGGCGTCCTGGCCGTCACCGGTGGCGCCGGCCTGGTCTTCTACGGCTTCGCGTGGCTGCTGCTGCCGCAGGAGGGCCAGGAGGACAGCGAGGCCAAGAAGCTGCTGACCGGCAGGGTGGAGGGCGCCACGCTGGCGGCGGTGTTCGCCGCGCTGGCCGGCTGTGCGGTGTTCCTGTCGATGCTGGGCAGCGGCGGGCTGGGGACCTTCTCCGTCCTGGTGATCCTGGCGCTGGCCGGGGCCTCGTACTGGTCGCGGCAGCGGCGCGGGACCCTCGATCCGGAGGCCGAGGCGCCCGCCTCGCAGCGGCCCGCGCACCCGCCCGTCCCGCCGGAGACGAAGGCTCCGCCCACCCCCGGCGGCCCGTCCTGGTGGCGCGATCCGCTGGTCAAGGACGGCACGACGGGCCCGGTGGGCGGGACGGGCTACCTGTGGGGTCCCGCCGGCGCCGCGGCGGCGGGCCCGGCGCCGGATGGCGCTGCGGCCGCGGTGGTGGCGCCCCCTGCCGCCCCGGTCCGTCCGCGCGGTGGCATCGGCGGCCGGGTCTTCCTGCTGGCGGTGCTCGCGGGGGCCGTCGGCGCGGCGGCGCACTGGCAGGGCCGCCCCCTGGGCGAGGCCCTGCAGGCCGGGCTCGCCGCCGCCCTGGTCGTCTTCGGGCTGGGCCTCGCGGTGAGCTCCCTCTTCGGCCGGACCGGCCTGGGTACGGTCCTGCTGGCGGTGCTGGCCTCGGGGCTGCTCGCGGGTGCGGCCGCGCTGCCCCGGGAGATCGGTACGGACTGGCAGCGGGTCGACTGGCGGCCGGCGGCGGTCGCGGCGGTACGGCCCGTGTACGAGGCGGACACCGGGCTGGCCACCTTGGACCTCAGCCGCCTCGACGTGCCCAAGGGCACCACCGTGGCCGTCCGGGTCTCCCTCGACGCGGGCCGGCTCAAGGTGGTGGTGCCCCGCGAGGTCACCGCGCGGGCCGACGTACGGGTCCGGCTGGGGGACGTACAGCTGCCGGGCGACCGCGCGGACCGCATCGAGGGCGTCCGCGACCAGAACCGGGTGGCGAGCCTGCCCCCCGCCGCCGGCACCGAGGCCGGCGGGACGATCGAGCTGCACCTGACCGCGGGTGTGGGACAGGTGGAGGTGGCCCGTGCGGCGTCATGAGTTCCAGCCAGGACGGCTGATCGCGGGGCTGTTCCTGCTGCTGGCGGGCGTGCTGTACCTGCTCGACGGCAACGGCGGGACGGATGTGGCCTGGTTCGCGGTCATCCCGCTCACCATGGGCGGGCTCTGTCTCGCCGCGCTGGTGGGGATGGTGGTCTACGCCGTACGCCGGGACCGGCGCGAGCGGATCAGCGAGTCCAGCGACAGGTAGGGCGCCCCGGCGAGGAGCAGCGGGGTCCAAGCCATCAGGTAGATCAGGTCGTTGCCGTAGTAGTACGGGGTCACGGCCCAGGACACCGTCAGCCACAGGCTGAGCGAGATCAGCGCTCCGCCTGCTGACGCGATCCGCGTCAGCAGCCCGGCCAGCACTCCGAGCCCGACGAGGAGCTCCCCGACGGCCAGGACCACGGCGAAGCCGACGGGTGACTTCAGCCCCAGGTCCACCAGGGCGGGGAGGGCCGAGGAGTCCCGTACCCCGCGCATCAGCTCCCCGATGGAACCCTCGCCGGTGGCGGAGAGGAACGCCGGGTCGGTCAGCTTGTCCAGGCCCGCGTAGACGAAGGTCACGCCCAGGAAGATCCGCAGGGGCAGGAGCGCGTACCGGGCGGCGCGTTCTCGCAGGCCGCCGGTGCCGGTGCCGGTACGGGTGCGGGTGACGGCGGCCTCGGGGGCACCGGGACCGGCAGCACCAGGGGCACCCGGAGCGCCGGGGGAAGGGACGTCAGTTCGGGTCACGCCCCATGTGTACCCCCATCGTGTGCCCACGTCACTCGGCGACCTCGATGGTGCACCGGTTGGATTCCACTCCGGCGGCGGTCACCACCTGGATCTCGACGCGGCCCGGTTCCACCTCCGCCGGCACGGGGACGGTCAGGACCGCGTCCGAGGGGTTGGCGAAGCCGCCCGCCACCGGAACCAGCGGTACGTGCACGTGCAGCGTCCCGATCCGCACCACCAGCCGGGCCATCATCTCCGGCGTCTGCGCCCCGGGCGGTACGAAGCCCACGCCCCGGATCTCGATGTCGTCCCCGGGGCGGACGGCCGCGTCCAGGTCCCCGGGCTCGCGTCTGCGCACCACCGACAGCACCAGGGGGCGCGTGCCCTCGGCGTACTTCGCCGCCAGGTACACCGTGGCCGACAGCGCCACCAGCAGGGCCAGCGCCCACGGCAGCTGCGGCAGCCGGTCCGGGAACCGGGCCAGCGACACCGCCGCGTAGCCCAGCACCACCGTGGAGACGAGTACGTACTGCGCGTCCGGAAAACTCCCGCGCCCCGCGTCGTCGGTGAGCAGGTCCACCCCGCGCGGCCGATCCGCCGGCAGCTTCTGCAGCCGCTGGCCCATGATCCGTACGCAGACCACGCGGCGCACCAGCACCGCCACGCCCGAGGTCAGCGCGACCACCGTCAGCAGGGGCAGCGCCCGGCCCAGCGCGAGGCCCGCGTACAGCGCCTGCCGGTCCGGGCCGGGCGCCGAGGCGGCCAGCCGCAGCGCGGGCAGCAGCGCGGCGAACGCGGTGAGCACCACCCAGGCGCTCGGCACCGCCTTGGAGGTGGAGAGCCGGTTGTCCTCGCCGACCAGCGGGGCCAGCAGCCCGCCGCGCAGCGACTGGGCCCGGGCCGCGACGGTGAGCAGCCCGGCCAGGACCAGGGCGGCGAGCAGTCCGGCGGTGCGTGCGGTGGACCAGCCGGTGCCCAGCGCGGTGCCGACCTGCACCAGCAGCAGCACCCCGGCGGCGATCCACACGGCGAGCACGACCCGCCGCGAGAACAGGTACAGCCAGGAGATCCCGGCGTCCCGTCCCCGGTCGGCGACGGTACGGGCCGACAGGGTCAGCTCGTCGGAAACCCACTGCCGGGACGCCCCGGCGGACCGGGCGACCGCGGCCGGCAGCCCCTGCCCGGCGGCGAACTCGTCCCGCTTCTCAAGGAACGCGGCGACGGCGCGCCGGTGTCCCTCCTGTGCTCCGTGCGGGCAGTCCTCGCAGGTGCAGCCGCCGCCGTGGGTGCTTCGGGAGATCTCTTGGACAGCCACGTGCGTGCCGCCTCTCTGAACTTCGGTGCGATGCCAGCGAATTGTGCACCACTGCGGCAGTGCTCCGGATTGCGCACGATGTCAGAGCAGGTGATTAACGGTTCATGATGTTGACGCCACGCGCTGGGGCGCCCCTCGCGGCGCCGCTGCGGCCGGGGCCGCGGGGGTGACGATGACGGTGACGCGGGCCCCTCGGCCATGGCCGCTCCTTCGACGGCCGAGAAACGGCGAAGCCGCCGCCCGGTGGAGGCCGGGGGCGGCTTCGTCACGTACGGGTGGGGGCTACTCCCACTCGATGGTGCCCGGGGGCTTGCTCGTGCAGTCCAGGACCACGCGGTTCACGCCCGGCACCTCGTTGGTGATGCGGGTGGAGATCCGCGCGAGCACCTCGTACGGCATGCGCGTCCAGTCCGCGGTCATCGCGTCCTCGGAGGAGACGGGGCGCAGCACGATCGGGTGGCCGTAGGTCCGGCCGTCGCCCTGGACACCGACGCTGCGCACGTCCGCCAGCAGGACGACCGGGCACTGCCAGATCTCGCGGTCCAGGCCGGCCGCGGTGAGCTCGTGGCGGGCGATGGCATCGGCCTCGCGCAGCAGGTCCAGGCGGTCCTTGGTGACCTCGCCGACGATGCGGATGCCGAGGCCGGGGCCCGGGAAGGGCTGGCGGTGGACGATCTCGTCCGGCAGGCCCAGCTCCTGTCCGACCATGCGGACCTCGTCCTTGAACAGCTGGCGCAGCGGCTCGACGAGCTCGAACTCGATGTCGTCGGGCAGCCCGCCGACGTTGTGGTGCGACTTGATGTTCGCGGTGCCCGTGCCGCCACCGGACTCGACCACGTCCGGGTACAGGGTGCCCTGCACCAGGAAGGCCACGTCGGGGCCGCCCTCGGCGATGATCTCGGCCTGGGCCTGCTCGAAGACGCGGATGAACTCGCGGCCGATGATCTTCCGCTTGGTCTCGGGGTCGGAGACGCCGGCCAGCGCGTTCAGGAAGCGCTCCTGCGCGTCGACCACCTTCAGCTGCACGCCGGTGGCGGCGACGAAGTCCTTCTCGACCTGCTCGGTCTCACCCTTGCGCATCAGACCGTGGTCCACGTACACGCAGGTCAGCTGGGAGCCGATGGCCTTCTGCACGAGCGCCGCGGCGACCGCGGAGTCCACGCCGCCGGAGAGGCCGCAGATGGCGCGCTTGTCGCCGACCTGCTCGCGGATGGCCGCGATCTGCTCCTCCACGATGTTGCCGGTGGTCCAGTCGGGGGCCAGGCCGGCGCCGCGGTAGAGGAAGTGCTCCAGGACCTGCTGGCCGTGCGTGGAGTGCATCACCTCGGGGTGGTACTGCACGCCGTACAGCTTCTTCTCGTCGTTCTCGAAGGCGGCGACCGGGACGACGTCGGTCGAGGCGGTGACGGTGAAGCCCTCGGGGGCGGCGGAGCAGGCGTCTCCGTGGGACATCCACACCGACTGCTGGTCGGGGGTGCCCTCGAAGAGGGTGGAGCCGGACTTGGAGACCGCCAGCGGAGTGCGGCCGTACTCGCGCGCACCGGTGTTGTCGACCTGGCCGCCGAGGGTGACCGCCATCAGCTGGAAGCCGTAGCACATGCCGAAGACGGGGACACCGGCCTCGAAGAGCGCCGGGTCCATGCTCGGCGCACCCTCCTCGTACACGGAGGAGGGACCGCCGGAGAGGATGATCCCCTTGGGGTTCTTGGCCAGCATCTCGGCCACCGGCATCGTGCTGGGGACGATCTCGCTGTAGACCCGTGCCTCGCGGACGCGGCGGGCGATGAGCTGGGCGTACTGGGCGCCGAAGTCAACGACGAGAACCGTGTCCGGGGCGCTGTCGTGGGCGGCGGAGGGTGCTTCTGGCACGGGACGGCCTTCCGGCGGAAGAGTGGCTGTTTTGTCGATTCTAACGGGGGACGCCAGGTCCCCTTCGTCTCACCATCCGAACCGCCTTGGCACGGAGCGGGACGGAAGGCAATAATCCACTCCATGCGCAAGCAGCTGAGCTTCCTCTTTACCTATGGCACCGGCCGGTCCGGTCGCCATGGGTACGCGTGATGCTCGCTTGAGCCGCTGACTTCCCAGAGCGCCCCGGTCCGACAGGACCGGGGCGCTCCGCGTTTCCGCTCCCGTCGGTCCCCGCCCCGGGCACCACCCCGCAGACACGACCACAGGAGCGAACACCATGAGCGTCACCACCCCCGAGCAGCTGATCGCCGACTCCCGCACCCGCATCGACGCCCTGGACGACCGCATCATCGGCCTGATCCAGGAGCGGATGGCCGTCTCGGCGGTCATCCAGGACGCGAGGATCGCCTCCGGCGGCCGCCGGGTGCACCTGTCGCGCGAGATGGAGGTGCTGTCGCACTGGAGCGACGCCCTCGGGAAGCCCGGAACCAGCCTCGCCATGACCCTGCTGGAACTGTGCCGCGGCCGAGTCTGAGCCGCCTCGCGCCCGGCGCGGACCTCGGCCCGGCAGCCGGCACACGGCACACGGCACACGGCACACGGCACACGGCACACGATCGGCCGTTCGTCACTCGTCCGGACCGTGACCGCCCCCGGGGCGCTTCGTTGGTGCATGTGTCCGCGCCAGCCAGGTGCGGGACCGCAGCACCACGCGTGGCTCCGCTGGAGCGATGAGACGTGCACCCCCCTTCGGAGCGTACGTCGTGGGACCTCGCTCCATCGTGACCGGACGGCAGGGGACAGCAGCCCGGTCACCCCTGAAAGAGACGGCCGGACCGGGGGACGCCCCGGGCCGGCCGTTCTCGTCGCCGCCGTCCCGCGACCGCGCCCGCGACCGCAGCCGCGTCCCCGTGCTCCGCAGCCCCGTCCCCCGACGGCCCGTCACCGTTGCACCTTTCGGTATGTGATCGACACCACAGACCGGCAGACGGGATTCCGGTACAACCATCGGGGTTGAACATCTGTCACGTATGTACTGCGGCGGGTTCTGCGCTCGGAGGGGGAGCGCAGACCCCGCCGCCGTCATTCCGCCGGCTGCGGACCGCGCCGCGGGATCTCCGGTACCGCCAGGAACGGCAGCCGCAGCGCGCCGAAGGCGTCCTTCGGAACCGTCGGCCGGACCGGTGCGACCGCGGCCAGGCGGACGTAGGCGCCGCCCTGATCAGGCCTCGGGTCCCGTTCGCCCTTGTTCGGCCAGTACGACATCGCCCGCTCGGCCTGCGCCGTGATCGTCAGTGACGGGTTCACGCCGAGGTTCGCGGAAACCGCCGAGCCGTCCACCACCGAGATGCCGGGGTACCCGTAGAGCCGGTGGTACGGATCCACCACGCCCTCCCGCGCCGAGGCCCCGATCGGGCAGCCGCCGAGGAAGTGCGCGGTCAGCGGGGTCCCCATCAGCTCGCCGACGTTACTGCCCGCAAAGCCGTTGATCTCCTCGGCCAGCAGGGTCGCGGCCCGCGTGGCCTCCGCGATCTGGACCGGGTTGGGGGCGCCGTGGCCCTGGCGGGCGGTCAGCAGGCCCTTCCCGATCCCGCCGGGCTTGCGGTAGGTCGTCAGTGAGTTGTCCAGCGACTGCATGACCAGGCCGATGATGGTCCGCTCCGACCAGCGCCGGTTGGACAGCGACCGGACCAGCTGCACCGGGTGCCGCACGGTCCTGGCCAGCCAGGCGCGGACGCGGTGCTTGCCGTAGGGGACCTGCGGGACGGTCATGAACCCCATGGCGTTGGAGCCCTTGCCGTAGCGGACGGGCTCGATGTGGGTGTCGGCGTTGGGATGCACCGAGGAGGTGATCGCCACGCCCCGCGTGAAGTCCGCCCGCGCCTGACCGCCGTGCCGCGCGCGGTAGCGGCGGTCGTCGGTCAGGGCGCCGACCAGTCCCTCGGAGTTCGTACGGGTCAGGTCGCCGAGCCGGTCCGAGAGGCGGGGCAGGTCGCCCCGGTCCTTCATGGTGTGCAGCAGGGTCTGGGTGCCGTACGTGCCCGCAGCGAGCACCACGTACGCGGCGCGCAGGACCTTGACCGGGCCCTTGCGGCGGGCTTCGGTGGGGACGGTGGCGACCCGGTAGCCGCCGTCGGGGTGTTCGCGGACGGCGGTGACCGTGGTCATGGGGTGGATGACGGCGCCCGCGCGCTCGGCGAGGTGCAGGTAGTTCTCGTTCAGGGTGTTCTTCGCGCCGTGCCGGCAGCCGGTCATGCACTCGCCGCATTCGGTGCACGCCGTGCGGGCGGGTCCCGCGCCGCCGAAGTACGGGTCGGCGACCTCCTCGCCGGGCCGGACCTTCGCGTGCCCCTCGGCGTCCTTCCCGTCGCCGAAGAAGACGCCGACCGGGGCCATGTGGAAGGAGTCCGCCACGCCCATCTTCTCGGCGACCGCCTTCAGGTGGACGTCGGAGGGGGTCATCGTCGGGTTGAGCCTGACCCCGAGCATCCGCCTGGCCTGGTCGTAGTACGGGGCGAGTTCCTCGCGCCAGTCGGTGATCGACGCCCACTGCCGGTCCTCGAAGAAGGGGGCGGGCGGCACGTAGAGGGTGTTGGCGTAGTTGAGGGAGCCGCCGCCCACCCCGGCGCCGGCGAGCACCATCACCTGGCCGAGCAGGTGGATCCGCTGGATCCCGTAGAGCCCGAGGGCCGGAGCCCAGAGGTAGTTGCGCAGGTCCCAGCTGTTCTTCGGCAGGCTCTCGCGGGTGAAGCGGCGTCCCGCCTCCAGGACGCCGACCCGGTAGCCCTTCTCGGTGAGGCGAAGCGCCGAGACCGATCCTCCGAAGCCGGATCCGACGACGATCACGTCGTAGTCGTACGCGTCGCCGTGCGGGTCCTCGTATGCGTCGTCGTGCGGCACGGATACCCCTTAGCGCAGTCGGAGGGCCTTCATGACCTGGAGGCTGCGGGTCATGAACGCGGCGTACTTCTCGTCGTCCATGCCCAGCGAGGGAGCCATCGGGAGCAGCCGCTGATGGGCGACGGTCTGCGCCTCGGTGTACTTGAGGATGCCCTCGGAGCCGTGGCGGCGGCCGAGGCCGGAGTCCTTCATGCCGCCCATGGGTGCCTGGGCGCTGCCGTAGGCGGGGGCGTAGCCCTCGTTGATGTTGACGGTGCCGGTGCGCAGGCGGGCGGCGACGGCGTGGCCGCGGCGGGCGTCCTTGGTCCACACGCTGGAGTTCAGGCCGTAGGCGGTGGCGTTGGCCTCCGCGATCACCTGGTCCTCGTCGGTGAAGCGGTAGACGGACACGACGGGGCCGAAGGTCTCCTCGCCGCACACCGCCATCGGCGCCTCGACGCCGTCGAGGATGGTGGGTTCGTAGAAGAGCGGGCCGATGTCGGGGCGCGCGGTCCCGCCCGCGACGAGCGTGGCGCCCTTGGCTATGGCCTCGTCCACGTGCCGCTGTACGGTCTCCAGCTGGCGCTCGCCGACCAGCGAGCCCATGTCCGCGCCGTAGGCGAGGGAACTGCCCAGGCGCATGGCCTTGGTCCGGGCGGCGAACCGCTCCACGAAGGCGTCGGCGATCGAGGTGTGGACGTACAGCCGCTCGATGGAGATGCACAGCTGGCCGGCGGAGGAGAAGCAGGCGCGGACGGCGCCCGCCGCGGCCTTCTCGATGTCGGCGTCGTGCAGGACGAGCATGGCGTTCTTGCCGCCGAGCTCCAGGGAGACCCCGACGAGGCGGGCGGCCGCGCCCTGGGCGACCTCGCGGCCGGTGCGGGTGGAGCCGGTGAAGGAGACGTAGTCGGCGTGGCGGACGACCTCGGGGCCGACGACCGGACCCTCGCCGAGGACGACTTGGAAGACCTCGGCGGGCAGCCCGGCCTCGATCAGCAGCTCCCGGGCCCACAGGGCAGTCAGCGCGGTCTCGGTGTCGGGCTTCATGACGACCGCGTTGCCGCAGACGAAGGCGGGCAGCGCGTCGCCGACCGACAGCTCCAGCGGGTAGTTCCAGGGGGCTATCTGGCCGACGACGCCGCGCGGCTGGCGCAGCTCGGTGACCTTGGTGAGCGTGGGTATGGCGCCGGTGTGCCCCTTGGGGCGCAGGTAGGAGGGGGCCTTGCGGCCGTAGTGGCGGGCGCCGACGGCTACCGCCTGGACCTCTTCGTGGGCGTGCAGGCGGGCCTTGCCGGTCTCCAGCTGGATGAGGTCGAGGACCTCCGCCTGCCGGGCCAGGACCAGGTCGTGGAAGCGGAGCAGGACCGCTGCCCGCTTGCGTACGGGGACGGCCGCCCAGGCCGGCTGGGCGGCGCGGGCCCGCGCGAAGGCCTCGGCGACGTCTTCGGGGTTGGCCTCGGGGAGCTCGGCCAGTACGTCCCCGGTGAAGGGCGCGTGATTGGCGGTGCGGCCGGAGCCGATCACTCCGCGGGTCAGCCGGGCGACGAGGTCGGGAGTCACCACGTCGGCGGCGGTGCGGGCGCCGGCCGGGGCCGGGGCGACCGGGTTGGTGGGCTGTGGCGTGGCGCGGAGGGGGGCGGCGGGGGCCTGCGAGTCCGTCATGGCGGTGAGCGTATTGCGCCGGAGGGGGCTTTGGGTACCCGTGGGTAACCGGATTTTGCCATGTCCGCCAGTGATCGCTGGCGGGATCAGGCGGGTCGCCGACGAGGTGGGTCGCGGACGAGGTGGGTCGTCGGATCAGGACGCCGCGGCGGTCAGTGGGCTCCCGCGGGCGGCTCCCAGCCGCTGAGCACGATGTCGAACTGCTGGCGGGTCGTGGCCCAGTCGGCGGCCGGACTCGACATGTACACCGCGTACTCGGCGCCGTCCGGGCCGATGTACATCTGCTCGATGGCCCGTCGCGGGCCGGCGTGGGTCCCCTTCTCCGTCCAGGTGAACTCCCACAGCGCGCCCTTCTCGGTGTCCCGGAAGGTGTTCTGGTTCAGCCGCTCCCGCTTGTAGTCCATCCGCAGGCGCACCTGCTTCTCCAGATCGAGCAGGTGCGTGTACGGGTTCTCGAAGTCCGGCTGCTTGTCGACGGCGATCCGGATGAAGTGCTTCCCGTTGTCCGGGGTGTAGTCGATCTGATTGCCGTCCATCTGGCGCGTCCAGCCGTCCGGGACGAAGAGGCTAAAGCCCGCCGGGTCGGTGACCTTCCGCCAGCCCGCCGGCGCCGCCGCCGCCGGACGCGCGTCGGCGGCACCGCCCGGCTGCTGCCCGGCGCCACCGTCCGCCTGCCCGTCCGGCGCGCTCGCGCTCTTGTCGGAGCCCTTCGCGCCCGCCCCGCCGGTGTACTTCAGTACCCCGAAGACACCGCCGCCACCGAGCAGCGCCGCCACCAGGGCCACGGCGGCGGCCCGCCGGATCCGGCCCCGGGCGTGGTCCGCGGAATCGGCTGCATGCGCGGGCCCGGGTGCGGGCGTCTGCGCGGACGCCGACGCGGACGGGGCGGACGCCGCCGGAGGCACCTGCTCCGCGGCCTCGGCGGGCGGAGCGCTCGGCCCCTGCGCCCGGGAGAGCTCCTGCGCGGTCAGCGCCCGCGTCGGTACGTACGCCTGCGCCGCCTTCGGCTCCCGCCCCTCCATCGCCTCCAGCAGCATCCGCTCGGCCTCCCCGGCCGAGGGCCGGTGGGCGGGATCCTTGCGCAGCAGGGCCGTGATGACCGGGCCCAGTACGCCGGCCTGGCGCAGGGGCGGCAGTTCCTCGTTCACCACGGCCTGCAGGCTGGAGATGGGCGAGGTGCGGCGGAACGGCGAGCGGGCCTCCACGGCCGTGTAGAGCGTGGCGCCCAGCGACCACAGGTCGGAGGCGGGGTCGGGAGCCCCGCCGGTGACCCGCTCGGGCGCCAGGTAGTCGATGGAGCCGACCAGTTCGCCGGTGCGCGTGATGGACGAGTCGCCCTCGATCGCGGCGATCCCGAAGTCCGTGAGCAGCACCCGGCCGTCCTTGGCCAGCAGCACGTTGCCCGGCTTCACGTCCCGGTGCAGGACACCGACCGCGTGGGCGGCACGCAGCGCTCCGAGCACGTGGAGCCCGATCCGGGCCGCCTCGCGCGGCTCTATCCGCCCGGCCGCCTTGGCCGCGTCCGCCAGCGAGGGGCCGTCGATGTACTCCATGACGATCCACGGCCGGTCGTCGTGCTCCAGTACGTCGTGCACGGTGACGACCGCCGGATGCTGGATCCGCGCCGCGGCCCGGGCCTCCTTCTGCGTCCGGGCGTGCAGGACCTCCCGGTCGGCCTGGGCCACGTACAGGCCCGCCGTCAGTTCCTTGACGGCGACCGTCCTGTGCAGCAGCTCGTCATGCGCGCGCCACACTCTGCCCATGCCGCCTCTGCCGATGGACTCGACGAGCCGGTACCGGCTCGCGAGCACGGCGCCCGCACCTGTCTGCTGTTCCACGAAACCCCGCCGCTCTGTGCACTTCGGGCCAGATTACGGAGCCCTCGGGTGCTGCCGGAACCAAGCGGGCGCGGTGAGACAGCACTGTGACGCAATTGCCGTACTGAGCACCCGTCAGCCGCTGCTCAACCACCCGCCCGGTAACTGGCCGTGGCCCTCTCGAAGACATCGGTCACCTTGCCGTCCTCGTCCTGCGGGCCGGTGACGATGACGACGTGATAGCTGCCGCCGAGCGCGACCACGTAGTTGCGGGCCACGACGTTGCGGCCGGTGCCGTCGATCCACGTGTACTTGCCGGTGGCCCGCAGTTGCTGGCCGACCTTGGTGCTCTTGACCTCGCTGACGGTGGACCAGGTGGAGGTGCGGTACGGGCTCAGCTCCTGCTCCTTGTCCTTCTGGTAGGCCGCCGGGTCAGGGTTCCCCTCGACCTTGTCCCGGCCGGGGACGACCGTCAGCACGAATTGCCCGTCGGTGTACCGCACCTGACCGGCTTCGTTGATGCCGCGCCGCTCCCATCCGCTGGGGACCACGATCTCGAAGTGCTCGGGATCCTGCTGGGCGGTGTAGCCGGGCGGAGCCGGGGCGGCGGGTGAGGAGGCGGCCGGGAGGGTGGCGGGGGAGGCCGTCTGCGGCGCGGGCCTGGACTCCGGTGTTCCGGTGGGGGCGTTGGCGGATGCGCTGGGGCTGCCCGCCGGGCTCTGCCCCTGCGGGGTCCCGGCGGATCCGCCCGGACCCTCGGGCGCGGAGCGGGGCATGAACAGCACCGCGTACGCCACCGCCCCGGCGAGCAGGGCCAGGATGCCGAGGAGCAGGGTCAGGCCGAGGGCGCGGGGCTTGCGGGGTGACGTCGGATTGCGGTGGCGCCCGTGCAGATCGCCGCGCCTGCGGACGACGGGCAGCCGCGCCGGATCCGGGTCCGCCATCGGGAGCATGACGAAACCGGCCCCCTCCGGCTCGGGGGCGGAGCGTACGAGCGAGCGCAGCCAGCCGCGGAGCTCCTCGAAGTCCGGGCGCTCGGTGGGGTCCTGACGCAGCAGCGACTCCACGACCGGGCGCAGTGCTCCGCATTCCTCCGCGAAGGCGGGGGGCTCGGCGCACACCATCTCGACGAGCTCGGCGACGCTGTCCTCCGGATACGGGGCATGGCCCTGCACGGCGCGGAACAGCAGCGCGCCGAGCGCCCAGAGGTCGGTGGCGGGCCCCACCGGGGGCGCCAGCTGCCAGTGCCCCCGCACGGGGCCGGCCTGTTCGGGAGCCCAGCGCTCGGTGACGGCCCCGACGACGGCCATGCGCGTCTGCCGGGCGCGCTCGGCGTCGAGGCCGGTCCGGGGGCCGCCGGCCCAGCCGCCGCTGGCGGGAACCGGAGCCGGAACCGGAGCCTGAGCCTGAGCCGGGGCGGGAGCCGGGGCCTGAGCCGGGGCCGTGCCCTGGGCCTCGGCCTGGCGGTAGCCCCGGGGCAGGGCGAGTTGGGCGGGCAGCGCCGGGTGGGCGGAGTGGGCCGGCGGGCTCACCGGCTCCGGGTGCCGGGGTCCCCGGTGTTGCTCCGGACGGGGCTCCGGCCCGGGTTCGGGCTCCGGGTGCTGGTCCGCCGCCGGAAGGGCGGCCTGGCGGCGCGGGGTCGTCCCGTGCCAGGGCGCGGCGCCGCCGGTCCGCGGACCGCCGTACGGGTACGAGTACCCCTGCGGGAGGGCCGACCCCTCGGGCCGCGGCTCCGGCCCGGGATCGGCTCCGGCCCCGCGCTGCTCGGTGACCCGCGCGGCGGCGGCCCGCGCCCCGGCCCGGTAGGCCGCGATGGCCCCGGCGCGCGCGGCGGCCTTGGTGTCGGGCCGCTCCTCGGGCCGCCCGGGGGTGATGTGGTCGGTGTACCGGGACCCGGTGTCGTAGCCGGGAGCCACCAGCGGCGCGTACTCGGGGGTTTCCGCGCCCGCCGCACCGCCGCCGTGCGGCCCGGCCGGGCCGAAGCCGCCGCCGTCCCGGCCGGTATCCGCGGGCAGGGCAGGATCCCGTACGGCCGTGCCCGCGCCGGGACCGCTCCTGCCGCCCGGCGCGGCAGCCGCGTCGACTCCCGGACCGCCGCCCGGCTCCTGGCCGGAGGGCGGCGGCGTGGGGCCGGGGACGGCGCCCCAGCCCGCCGCCGCTTCGCCGCCGGTCGCGCTCGGCGGGAGCGGGTCGTAACCGCACAAGGCTTCCTCGGCGGCTCCCGCCGCCAGGCCCGTGAGTACGACGCGCCCGTCATCGCAGACCAGGACGGTCCTGATGGTGATGTTGCGGTGCGTCCAGCCGTGCGCGTGCAGCACGCGCAGCGCGGTCAGCACGTCCGACGCGACCTCCGCCGCCCGGTACGGGGTCAGCGTCTGATCGGCGATCAGGGCCGCGAGCGGCCTGGCCGGGACCAGTTCGCTCACTATCCACAGGGACCCGCCCTCGGCGAACACGTCGAAGACCTGGTCCAGCCGGGGATGGTCGGGGATCGACGCCGCGGCCTGCGCCGCCTCGATCGCGCGGCGCACGGCCGGCAGGTCCGCCGCCGAGCGGCCCCCCGCCGCCGGGACCCGGTCACCGTCGAGCAGCTCGGCGTCCACGACCTCCGGCAACGGCACCTGCCGTACCAGGACTTCCTGCCCGCTGCGCGTGTCGAAGGCCCGCGTCTCGACCAGCTCGAAGTCGTCCGAGGGCGGCAGCGGCAGACGGTAGCGGTGGGCCAGGATCCGGCCCGCGTAGTCCTCCACATCGCCTCCCCCGAGTGCGGTGGGCCCCCCATGGCCCCGCTGACACGATACGTCTCCCGGGCCGCCCGCGTCCCGGGGTCAGCCCAGCGGCTGGAAGGTCTCGAATGCCGTGGTGCGCATCTGCGTGCATTCGGGGCCGTCCCACTGGTCGGCGGCGCAGCTGATCATGATGGCGTAGCCGTGCGTCGCGTCCATCTTGAAGCCGCGGTTGAGGACCCGGACCCTCATGCCGTCCTGCTCGCGCTCGAACTCCCAGTCCGCGACGGTCGGATAGCCCCGGTAGTCCCTCGGCTCGATCGAGATGAGCCGGTAGCCCGTGCTGCTGGAGGCCACGGCCGGGGCCAGGGCGAGCCAGGCGGCGCGGGCGTCGTCGCCCGGCTTGCTGGTGTGGTCGACCTGGATCCGCGGGAAACCGCCGTCCCTGCTGTATATGCCGCCGGAGTTCTTGCCCGCCGTGCCGGTCCGCTTGAAACCCTCGGGCATCGCCATCGAGAAGTGGAACCCGGCGTCCGTCACCACGGCGTATCCGGCCGGGAGTCCGGCTCCCGGAGCGCCGGGAGGGACGCCCTGACCTTGGCTCTGTCCCTGTCCCTGACCCTGGTTCTGGCCCTGGTCGGCGCCGGGCGTCTGCTGGCCCTGGCCGGACTCACCGCCCGCGCTGGCGCCCGGTTGGGCGGGGTTCGGGGACTGCCCGGTTCCGCCCGGGGAGCCCGGCGAAGCACTGCCGGACACGGAGGGGGCGCCCTGGCTCGGGCCGCCCTTGCCCTCGTCCTTGCGGCCGTCCGTCTTCTCGCCGCTGACCGCGTAGGCGATGAGCGAGCCGATCACCGCGAGGGCCACGATGACGCCGGCTATCGCCAGTGCGATGGTCCGGCGCGGCACGACATCGGTGAGCGAGGCCGCGACCGGCGCCCGCTTGGACGGGGGCGCCTGCGCGGTGGAGGCGGCCGTGGCAGCGACGGCCGCCGCCTTGCGGGCCGACTTCAGCGCGGCGCGGGCCAGCTCGCGCTGCTCGCGCTCCCGCCGCTCGCGTTCCTTCTTCTCCGCCTTCTCGGCCTTCTCGGCGGCCTTGTCCGCGGCGGCCTTGGCGGCGGCCTTCTCGGCGGCCTCCTGGGCGTCCGCCAGCGAGACCTGCCGGGTCTTCTCGGCGGCCGCGGCCAGGACGGGGGCCGTGGCCGTCTCGGGCGCGTTCAGCACGGCCGTGAGCATGGCCCGGGCCCTCTTGTCGTCGAGGCGCTGGGCGGGATCCTTCGCGAGCAGCCCGTAGATGACCTCGGTCAGGGGACCGGCGTTCTTCGGGGGGTCCACCGGCTCGGTCATCACGGCGGTGAGCGTGGCGAGCGCGGACCCCTTGTCGTACGGGGGCACGCCCTCGACGGCGGCGTAGAGCAGACCGCCGAGTGACCACATGTCGGCCGGCGGACCGGGCTTGTAACCGCGGGCCCGCTCGGGCGAGATGTAGGAGGGGGCGCCGACGAGCATGCCGGTGGAGGTGACGGAGGGGTCGCCCTCGACCTGGGCGATGCCGAAGTCGGTGAGGACGACGCGGCCGTTGCCGGCTATGAGCACGTTGGAGGGTTTGACGTCCCGGTGCAGGATGCCCTGGCTGTGCGCCGCACGCAGTACGTCGAGCACCGCGAGGCCGACCTCGGCGGCGCGGCGCGGGGTCAGGGGGCCGTTCTCCCGTACGAACTCGGCGAGCGAGGAGCCCTCGATGAGCTCCATCACGATCCACGGCCGGCTGTCCTCGTCCACGACGTCGTAGACGGTGAGCGCGCCGCTGCTGCGGATCCGGGCGATGGCCTTGGCCTCACGGAGGGTACGGGTGATGAGCCGGCGCTTCTCGTCCTCGTCGACGCCGCCGGTGAAGCGCAGCTCCTTGACGGCGACGGTCCGCCCCAGGGTCTCGTCCTGGGCGCGCCACACCGTGCCCATCCCGCCCTTGCCGAGCACGTCCCCCAACCGGTACCGCCCGGCGAGCAGCCGCCCTTCATCCTTGACCGCACCCACCCCGGCCTTGGCGTCGGACTTGGCGTCCTCGGGCTCCGCATCAGCCGCCACGGGCGACGCACCGTCCACGCCGGACTCGGCCTTTTCCAACCCGGCCATCGCCCCGCCAGACTTCTCCCCGGGCTCCGCACCCTCGGGCTCCGCATCAGCCGTCACGGGCGACGCACCCTCCACCGCGGGCTTCGACGCAGGCGGTTCGGCAGGCGGTTGGGCCTCGGGCTTCGCCACAGGCGGCTCGATGTGCTCCGGCTTCGACATGCGTCCCCTCTGCGATCGTGCCGCCCGTTCCGGCTGCCCCGGCAGCGGCCGGGGTGCACGGTAACCCTCCCCGGCAGAACCCTCATTGTTCCTCACTACGCAACGGACGGACCCCCCGGGTCCGTGGTTCCCCCTTCCGCATCCCGGACTTACAACGGAACGATGTCGGGCGCTCCGAGCCGCGCCGCGTCCGCCGTCTGATCGTCCGGCTGGCGCTGCGATTCACGTTCCGCTTGTACCCGCTTCTCGTAGTGCTCCACCTCCTTCTCGATCTGCTGCTCGTCCCAGCCCAGAACCGGAGCCATCAACTCCGCGCACTCCCGCGCCGACCGCGTCCCCCGGTCGAAGGTCTCGATCGAGATCCGCGTCCGCCGCGTCAGCACGTCGTCCAGGTGCCGCGCGCCCTCGTGCGAGGCCGCGTACACGATCTCCGCCTTCAGGTAGTCCTCCGCCCCGGACACCGGCTCCCCCAGCCCGGAATCGGCCGCGACCAGGTCCAGCAGTTCCTCCGTCAGCGCCCCGTACCGGTTCAACAGGTGCTCCACCCGCGCCACATGGAGCCCCGTCCCCGCGGCGATCCGGGCCCGCGCGTTCCACAGCGCCCGGTAGCCCTCCGCGCCCACCAGCGGCACGTCCTCCGTCACGCACTGCGCCACCCGCTGGTCCAGCCCGTGCACCGCCTCGTCGACCGCGTCCTTCGCCATGACCCGGTACGTCGTGTACTTGCCGCCCGCCACGACCACCAGCCCGGGCACCGGGTGCGCCACCGTGTGCTCGCGCGAGAGCTTGCTCGTCGCGTCCGATTCCCCGGCCAGGAGCGGCCGCAGGCCCGCGTAGACCCCCTGGACGTCGTCGCGCGTCAGCGGCACGGCCAGCACGGAGTTCACGTGCTCCAGCAGGTAGTCGATGTCCGCGCTCGACGCCGCCGGGTGCGCCTTGTCCAGGTCCCAGTCGGTGTCGGTGGTGCCCACGATCCAGTGCCGCCCCCACGGGATGACGAACAGCACGGACTTCTCGGTCCGCAGGATCAGTCCGGTGCTCGAATGGATCCGGTCCTTGGGTACGACCAGGTGGATGCCCTTCGAGGCCCGCACGTGGAACTGCCCCCGCTCCCCGATCAGCGCCTGGGTGTCGTCCGTCCACACCCCCGTCGCGTTCACGATCTGCTTCGCGCGGATCTCGTACTCGCCGCCGCCCTCCACGTCCCGCACCCGCGCGCCGACCACCCGTTCGCCCTCGCGCAGGAAGCCGATCACCCTCGCCCGGTTGGCGCAGTGCGCCCCGTACGCCGCCGCCGTGCGGACCAGGGTGGCGACGTACCGGGCGTCGTCCATCTGGGCGTCGTAGTACTGCAGGGCGCCCACCAGCGCGTCCTTGCGCAGCGCCGGCGCCACCCGCAGGGCCCGTTTGCGCGACAGGTGCCGGTGCAGGGGCAGCCCCCGCCCGTGACCGCTGGAGACCGACATCGCGTCGTACAGGGCGACGCCCGAGCCGGCATAGAGCCGCTCCCAGCCCCTGTGCTGCAACGGGTACAGGAACGGCACCGGCTTCACGAGGTGCGGCGCCAGCCGCTCCAGGAGCAGCCCGCGCTCCTTCAGCGCCTCCCTGACGAGGGCGAAGTCGAGCATCTCCAGGTATCTGAGGCCGCCGTGGATGAGCTTGCTCGACCGGCTGGAGGTGCCCGAGGCCCAGTCGCGCGCTTCCACCAGACCGGTGGCGAGGCCTCTGGTCACCGCGTCGAGCGCGGTGCCGGCACCGACCACTCCCGCGCCCACGACCAGTACGTCCAGCTCCCGCTCGGCCATCCGGGCGAGGGCCTCGGCGCGCTGCGCCGGTCCCAGTGTCGCTGTCCTCACGGCTGCCTCCCGTTGGTGCGGGTGATCCCCGCGTCGTGCGACGGATCCCCGCGTCCACGGGTGATCCCGCTCACATTCCCCGTTCATGATTCTGACCGCCCGCACCCACATCAGCCACCGCCTGTGGACAACACAACGGCGACCGCCGCCTCAGAATGCGACATATCTGTCATATATACGCCTAGTCTGACATTGCGCCAGCTCCCCTGTTCCCCCACACTTCGGCCGGAGGAACCCCGGAGGACTTGCGCGGCAGCCCCCTCATGTCAGGGAAGGGACGGCACCCCCATGCCCGCAGATCTCGCCGTCATCGGACTCGGCCATCTCGGCCTGCCACTCGCCCAGGCGGCCGTGGCCGCCGGAATCGAGACGGTCGGCTACGACAGCGGTCCGGTCACGGACTCCACCCTCACCGCCGCCGAGATCCGCCGCATGTCGGCGGCCGGCTTCCGGGTCACCACCAACCCCGCCGAGCTCGGCCGGGTGCGCACCGCCGTCATCTGCGCCCCCACGCAGCTCGGCGCCGATCGCGCGCTGGACCTCACCGCCGTCGGCGAGGCCGGCCGCGCGCTCGCCGCCCGCCTGCGCGCGCACACCACCGTGATCCTCGAATCCGCCGCCCATCCGGGTGTCACCGAGGACTACCTGCGCCCGATCCTCGAAGAGGGCTCCGGACTGCGGGCCGGCCGGGACTTCCATCTGGCCTACTCCCCCAGCCGCCTCGACCCGGGCAACCGCACGCACGGCATCTCGAACACCCCCAAGGTGATCGGCGGCCTCACCCCCGCCTGCACGGAGTCCGCGCACGCCTTCTACGCCCGCCTCACCGAGAAGGTGGTCCGCGCCCGCGGCCTGCGCGAGGCGGAGACCGTACAGCTCCTGGAGACCAACTACCGGCACGTCAACATCGCCCTGATGAACGAGATGGCGGTGCTCTGCCACGACCTCGGCGTGGACCTGTGGGACGTCATCCGCTGCGCCGAGACCAAGCCGTACGGTTTCCAGGCCTTCCGCCCCGGCCCGGGAGTCGGCGGCCACGGCGTCCCCCTCGACCCCAACTACCTCCCGCACACCACGCGCACCCCGGGTCACCCCCTGCGCATGGTCGGCCTGGCGCAGGAGATCAACACGCGGATGCCCCAGTACGTCATCCAGCGTTCCGCCACCCTGCTGAACGAGCACGGAAAATCGGCCCGCGGGGCCCGCGTCCTGCTGCTGGGGGTCACGTACAAGCCCGACCTCGCCGACCAGGAGGGTTCCCCGGCCTGCGAGATCGCCAGCCGCCTGCTCGACCTCGGCGCGCTGGTCAGCTACCACGACCCCTACATCGCGGGCTGGCGGGTCCGGGACCGGCCGGTCCCGCGCGCCGAGTCGCTGTACGAGGCCGCCGCCAACGCCGACCTCACGATCCTGCTCCAGCACCACCGCACCTACGACATGCAGGGCCTCGCGGTCAAGGCCCAACTGCTGCTCGACACCCGCGGAGCCAGTCCGGCGGGCGCGGCCCACCGCCTCTGACCACTACCGCCGCTGTGCAACATACGTTGGACGGATGTTGCACACGGCGGTAGGCTGGCGGTATGGCGACGACCATAGGGTTTCGGCCCACCGAGGAGGACGAGCGCATCATCGCTGCCGCCATGCGCGAGGGCGAGCGTACGAGTGACGTGATCCGGCGGGCCCTGCGACTGCTGGAGCGCGAAGCATGGCTCACCACAGCACGCGCGGACGCCGAGCGTCTCGCCGACGAGGATCTGAGCGACGAAGCGGACGCCTGGTGATCCGGGGTGCTGTCTACCGGGTCGACTTCGGGGACGCCAAGCGCGGGCATGAACAGCGCGGCAAGCGGTACGGACTAGTGCTCAGCCCGAGCTCCATGCGCTGGAACGTGGCGACGGTCATCCCCGCTTCGACCAGCGCCCAGCAGGCCGCGTTCCGGCCGCAACTGGAACTCGCAGGCGTTCTGACGCGCCTCCTCGTCGATCAGATCCGCACCGTCGACGTGTCATACATCCACGGCGACCCGGTGCACTTCCTCCATCACTTCGAGATGGCGGAAGTGGAACACGCCGTCACCTTGTACCTGGGCCTCTGAGCCGGTGCGCCCGGACGACGCCGGAGGGCCGGCACCCCGAGCGGGGTGCCGGCCCTCCGGCGTGCGCGTCCGTGCGATCAGCGGCTGTGCTGCGAGTCCGCGATCGTGACCTCGACCCGCTGGAACTCCTTGAGCTCGCTGTAGCCCGTGGTGGCCATCGAGCGGCGCAGCGCGCCGAAGATGTTCATCGAGCCGTCGGGGCTGTGCGAGGGACCGGTGAGGATCTCCTCGGTGGTGCCCACGGTCCCGAGGTCGACCTTCTTGCCGCGCGGCACGTCCTCGTGGACGGCCTCCATGCCCCAGTGGTTGCCCTTGCCCGGCGCGTCGGTGGCGCGGGCCAGCGGGGAACCGATCATGACGGCGTCCGCGCCGCAGGCGACGGCCTTCGGGATGTCGCCCGACCAGCCCACGCCGCCGTCCGCGATGACGTGCACGTAGCGGCCGCCGGACTCGTCCATGTAGTCGCGGCGGGCCGCGGCCACGTCCGCGACGGCCGTCGCCATCGGGACCTGGATGCCGAGCACGTTGCGCGTGGTGTGCGCGGCGCCGCCGCCGAAGCCGACCAGGACGCCCGCGGCGCCGGTCCGCATCAGGTGCAGGGCCGCGGTGTAGGTGGCGCAGCCGCCGACGATCACCGGGACGTCGAGCTCGTAGATGAACTGCTTGAGGTTCAGCGGCTCAGCGGCGCCCGAGACGTGCTCGGCCGACACGGTGGTGCCGCGGATCACGAAGATGTCCACACCCGCGTCCACGACGGCCTTGGAGAACTCGGCGGTGCGCTGCGGCGAGAGCGCGGCGGCCGTCACGACGCCCGAGTCCCGCACCTCCTTGATGCGCCGGCGGATCAGGTCCGCCTGGATCGGCGCGGCGTAGATCTCCTGGAGACGGCGGGTGGCGGACGCCTCGTCCAGCTCCGCGATCTCGTCGAGCAGCGGCTGCGGGTCCTCGTACCGGGTCCACAGGCCTTCGAGGTTCAGCACGCCGAGGCCGCCGAGCTCGCCGATGCGGATCGCGGTCTGCGGCGAGACGACCGAGTCCATGGGGGCGGCCAGGAAGGGGAGCTCGAAGCGGTACGCGTCGATCTGCCAGGCGATCGAGACCTCCTTCGGGTCCCGGGTCCGCCGGCTCGGGACGATGGCGATGTCGTCGAACGCGTACGCCCTGCGGCCGCGCTTGCCGCGCCCGATCTCGATCTCAGTCACGTGTGGTGGCCTTTCCTGTGGGTCTGCCCGTCCAGTATCCCCGAACCCCGGGGGGCCGCGTTCCGGTGACCGCTGTACGGACGCCGCTCGCGCGCGGCCGGGCCGTCACGGCCCACCACGGGCGGCCGCGAACGGCGGGTCCGGCGGCCCCCGACGGTAGCCCCGGCGGGCCCGCACGGGAAAGACGGGCACGTACGGGGGAAGGGCGGGCCCGGTTCGCCCGGGACCGCCCTTCACCGCCGTCGCACTGCGCCGTCCGCTCAGCCCTTGCGGGAGTAGTTCGGCGCCTCGACCGTCATCTGGATGTCGTGCGGGTGGCTCTCCTTGAGCCCCGCCGAGGTGATCCGGACGAAGCGGCCCCGCTCCTGCAGCTCCGCGACGGTGCGCCCGCCGACGTAGAACATCGACTGGCGCAGGCCGCCGACCAGCTGGTGCACGACCGCCGAGAGCGGGCCGCGGTAGGGCACCTGGCCCTCGATGCCCTCGGGGATGAGCTTGTCGTCGCCGCCCACGCCCTCCTGGAAGTAGCGGTCCTTGGAGAACGAGCGCTGCTCGCCGCGGGACTGCATCGCGCCGAGCGAGCCCATGCCGCGGTAGGACTTGAACTGCTTGCCGTTGATGAAGAGCAGCTCGCCCGGGGACTCCTCGCAGCCCGCGAGCAGCGAGCCGAGCATCACGGTGTCGGCGCCCGCGACCAGGGCCTTGGCAATGTCGCCCGAGTACTGGAGGCCGCCGTCGCCGATGACCGGGACCCCGGCGGCCTTCGCTGCGAGCGCGGCCTCGTAGATCGCGGTGACCTGCGGGACGCCGATGCCGGCGACCACGCGGGTGGTGCAGATGGAGCCGGGTCCGACGCCGACCTTGATGCCGTCGCAGCCGGCGTCGATGAGCGCCTGGGCGCCGTCGCGGGTGGCGACGTTGCCACCGATGACGTCGACGCCCGAGTTCGACTTGATCTTGGCGACCATGTCGCCGACGAGCCGGGAGTGCCCGTGGGCCGTGTCCACGACGATGAAGTCGGCGCCCGCCTCGATCAGGGCCTGGGCGCGGTCGTAGGCGTCACCGGCGACGCCGACGGCCGCGCCGACCAGCAGGCGGCCTTCGCCGTCCTTGGCGGCGTTCGGGTACTGCTCGGCCTTGACGAAGTCCTTGACCGTGATGAGGCCCTTGAGGATGCCCGCGTCATCGACCAGCGGAAGCTTCTCGATCTTGTGGCGGCGCAGCAGCTCCATCGCGTCCACACCGGAGATGCCCACCTTGCCCGTGACCAGCGGCATCGGCGTCATGACCTCGCGCACCTGGCGACTGCGGTCCGACTCGAAGGCCATGTCGCGGTTGGTGACGATGCCGAGCAGCTTGCCCGCCGCGTCGGTGACCGGGACACCGGAGATACGGAACTTCGCGCACAGCCGGTCCGCCTCGCCCAGCGTCGCGTCCGGGTGCACCGTGATCGGGTCGGTGACCATGCCGGACTCGGAGCGCTTGACCAGGTCGACCTGATTGGCCTGGTCGGCGATGGAGAGGTTGCGGTGCAGCACGCCGACGCCGCCCTGACGGGCCATCGCAATGGCCATGCGGGCCTCGGTGACCTTGTCCATGGCGGCGGACAGCAGCGGGACGTTCACCCGGATGTTGCGCGAGATGAGGGAGGAGGTGTCGATCGCCTCCGGCGACATGTCCGACGCGCCCGGCAGCAGCAGCACGTCGTCGTAGGTCAGTCCGAGCGTGGCGAATTTGTCGGGCACTCCAGTCGAACCGCTGTCAGTCATGACACCTTCCCAAATGGTCTTGCTCAGCGCGGATGTCCATGCTAACGGGATCCCGCAGCGTCTCATTCCACCACTAAGGCGCGGGGGAAGTTTCGTCGCTTCCTACGATCACGCCTCCTCCTACGACGCTCCCACCGCGCCCCTACTGCTCGGCGAGCGCCCGCAGCCGGCTGAGCGCCCGGTGCTGGGCCACGCGGACCGCGCCGGGGGACATGCCGAGCATCTGCCCCGTCTCCTCCGCCGTCAGCCCGACGGCCACCCGCAGGACGAGGAGCTCGCGCTGGTTCTCCGGCAGGTTGGCCAGCAGCTTCTTGGCCCAGGCGGCGTCACTGCTGAGCAGTGCGCGCTCTTCCGGACCCAGCGAGTCGTCGGGCCGCTCGGGCATTTCGTCGGAGGGCACGGCCGTGCTGCCCGGATGCCTCATGGCGGCGCGCTGGAGGTCGGCGACCTTGTGCGCGGCGATGGCGAAGACGAAGGCCTCGAAGGGGCGCCCGGTGTCCCGGTAGCGCGGCAGGGCCATCAGAACGGCGACGCAGACCTCCTGCGCCAGGTCCTCCACGAAGTGACGAGCGTCACCGGGAAGCCGTGAGAGCCGGGTGCGGCAGTAGCGGATGGCCAGCGGGTGCACGAAGGCGAGCAGATCGTGCGTGGCCTGCTCGTCACCCTCCACCGCGCGGCGTACGAGCGCGCTGACCGGCCCGGTGCCGGGACCACCGCTGCTGCCACTGCCGCCACCGCGGCTGCCGCCTTTGGCGGCGCCGCTGGCTGTGGGGCCTGTGGGGCCCGTGGCCGCAGGTGACCCCAGGGCCTCGTCCTCGCGCATCGATCCATGGTGCCTCGGCGCCGCGGCATCCGCGGCACCGTGTCCCGTGTTGTGCGTCGAAGCGTTATGAGCGGGTGCGCCGGAGCTCATGGTCTGCGCCCTCCCCTCCCGCTCGGCCGAATCGCCCCCGGGGATTCCCCGGGGACTCCACATCTCCAAGGATGCGGCACACCCTCAAGGATGCGGCATCGCCCGCGAAGCGACACGTCCCCCGGATTGTGCCCCGCCAATCCCCGGATGCGCACCGGGTCGGGCAGGACGGGAAAGGCACCCACCGGGGCGGGGCAAGGCCCGGTACTCCCGTGAGCCGGGCGCATCCCAGCCGTGGCCGGGCCGCGCCGCCCCGCCCGCCGATGGCGGACGGGACCGCTCCGCGCGGCCGGCGGCCGCGCCGGACGGGGTCGCGGTGGACGGAGTCGCGGCGGACGATGCCGTGGCCGCGCCGGCGGACCCGGGCCGTCGCCCGGAGGTCAGCGGACGAGGCCCCAGCGGAATCCGAGGGCCACGGCGTGGGCCCGGTCGGAGGCGCCCAGCTTCTTGAACAGCCTGCGGGCGTGCGTCTTGACCGTGTCCTCCGAGAGGAAGAGCTCGCGCCCGATCTCCGCGTTGGACCGGCCGTGACTCATGCCCTCCAGTACCTGGATCTCACGCGCGGTGAGCGTGGGCGCGGCGCCCATCTCGGCCGAGCGGAGCCGGCGCGGGGCCAGTCGCCAGGTCGGGTCGGCGAGGGCCTGGGTGACCGTGGCCCGCAGTTCGGCACGCGAGGCGTCCTTGTGCAGATAGCCCCGGGCGCCGGCGGCGACCGCGAGGGCCACGCCGTCCAGGTCCTCGGCGACCGTCAGCATGATGATGCGGGCCCCGGGGTCGGCCGAGAGCAGCCGCCGGACCGTCTCCACACCGCCGAGCCCGGGCATCCGTACATCCATGAGAATGAGGTCGGAGCGGTCGGCACCCCAGCGGCGGAGGACTTCCTCGCCGTTGGCAGCCGTCGTCACACGCTCGACGCCGGGCACGGTGGCAACCGCGCGACGGAGCGCCTCTCGGGCAAGCGGGGAGTCGTCGCAGACGAGGACGGATGTCATGACCGCCCTCCGCAGCTGCTGATGCGCGTCACCTTGAGCCTCCAGGCTGGTACGTATCGTCACCTGTGCGGTCGATGCCCCCGGACACCTGTCCGAGAACTTCTTGGTTCAACCGCCTTCGCACACTCAACGATGGTCACTCGAAAGAGTTACGGGTCGGACGGACACCTTCAGCACTCTACGTGAGGAAGCGAACACGGCGCAGGCGCCACAAGCCAGCTGTCCTCCATCTGGAGCTATGCCCTATTTGGCGGCTTTCCTTCCGTTTGGCATGTGTCTGAGGCTAGATTCCGAATGAGTCATATTTACATCTACTAGGACAGTAGGTGTGGAGACATGGACCGTATCCGCCTCAGTACCGGCACCAAGAGGACTACCAATGGCAGATTTCTCCCGCCTCCCCGGACCGAACGCCGACCTCTGGGACTGGCAGCTGCTGGCTGCCTGCCGGGGGGTCGACAGCTCCCTCTTCTTCCACCCGGAAGGCGAGCGGGGCGCGGCCAGGAGCGCGCGCGAGGCCTCGGCTAAAGAGGTCTGCATGCGTTGCCCGGTGCGTTCGGAATGCGCTGCGCACGCACTCGCCGTCCGCGAGCCCTACGGGGTGTGGGGCGGCCTCACCGAGGACGAGCGCGAGGAACTGATGGGCCGCGCCCGGCATCGCCTGATCCCCGCGTCGAGTGCGATCGGACCGATCGCACCGCACTGACCGCCGCCGACCACCGCACCGATCGCCGCACCCGTCACCGCGCCGACCACCGCACCGACCGGCTCGGAAACGACCGAAGGAACGTTTCCTCAACGCACTGACCGACACACGGATGGACCAATCCGCCCGGGCGAGTCGCAGCCGGGCCCGGGGCGTCACGCGTTCGGCCGCACCTGCCGCTCGGCTGCGCCGGCTCCCCGGGCCCCGGGGGAGCCCCGGCCTCAGCGCGTGGCGGCCCGCTCCAGCTCGGCCAGGGTCGCCGCCACGGCCGGCACCCGGGCCAGGTCGGGCAGGGTCAGCGCCACGACCTCCCGCTCGACGGCCGGTTCCACGACGACCGTGCTCACGCCCTTGGCCCGTACGGACTCCACCGCCAGCTCCGGCAGCACCGCGACGCCCAGCCCCGCCCCCACCAGACCGACCACCGCCGGGTAGTCGTCGGTGGCGAAGTCGATGCGGGGGGTGAATCCCGCGGCCTCGCACACCTCCACCAGATGGCGGCGGCAGCGCGGGCAGCCGGCAATCCACGGCTCGTCCGCCAGTTCCGCCATGCGCACCCGCTCGGCCCCCGTCAGCCGGTGCCCCTCGGGGACCAGCCCCACGAGCCGGTCCGTCAGCAGCGGGCGCACCACGAGGTCCTCCCACTCGGCGGCGGTTTCCGAGCCGCCGTCCCCGGCGTAGCGGAAGGCCAGGGCCACGTCGCAGTCGCCCTCGCGCAGCATCTCCACCGAACGCGGAGGTTCCGCCTCGACCAGCGAGATACGGGTGCCCGGGTGAGCGGCGCGCATCGCCGCGAGCGCGGTCGGCACCAGGGTGGAGCTGCCGCTGGGGAAGGACACGAGCCGCACCCGGCCCGCGCGCAGCCCGGCGATGGCCGCGACCTCCTCCTCGGCGGCCGTCAGCCCCGCGAGGATCCCGGCGGCGTGCCGGACCAGGGCCTCGCCGGCCTGGGTGAGCCGCATCTCGCGGCCGCTGCGGATGAGCAGCGGGGTGCCGGCGGACTGCTCCAGCGCCTTCATCTGCTGGGAGACGGCCGGCTGCGTGCAGCCCAGCTCACGGGCGGCGGCGGAGAAGGACCCGGTCCCGGCGACAGCGCGCAGGACCCGGAGATGACGTGCCTCGATCACCCTCGAATCATAAGGCTTGCTTTGAGTGGGACGCGAAGATTATTTCCCCTCTTTGAGGCCGGGCCGCTCGGCTAGCGTGTCCTCCCATGCCGCCCATACATCTGGTCTCCGTGAACACCGGCCGTGCGACGGCCGTCGACTACACCGACGCGCGGGGAGGGCTGACCGGCATCGGCAAGACCCCCGTCCAGGGGCCGGTCCGCGTCTTCGCCCCGGGCCCGAAGGACACCGGCCACGGCAGCGGCCTGGAGGGCGACGCCGTGTGCGACCGCCGCCATCACGGGGGCGACCACCAGGCCGTCTACGCGTACGCCCGCGAGGACCTGGACTGGTGGGAGAGCGAGCTCGGCCGCGAACTGCCGCCCGGCCTGTTCGGCGAGAACCTCACGACCAGCGGCATGGACCTGAGCGGCGCGCTGCTCGGCGAGCGCTGGCGGGTGGGCCCCGAACTGGAGCTGGAGGTCTCCTCCACCCGCATCCCGTGCCGGACCTTCCAGGGCGCCCTGGGCGAGAGGGGCTGGGTCAAGCGGTTCACCCGGGAGGTGCGGCCGGGCGCGTACCTGCGGGTGGTCCGCGAGGGCCGGATCTCCCCCGGCGACCGGGTCGAGGTCACCCACCGCCCGGCGCACGGGGTGACCTCGGCCTTCCTGTTCCGCGCCTGGACCACCGAGCGCGCGCTGCTGCCCCAAGTCCTGGCGGCGGGCGAAGCACTGGCGCCGGAGGTCCGGGAAAAGGCGCTGGCGTACGCGCGGCAGCACGGGCACGCGCTGACCTGACATCGCGGGCGGCTAGGTTGCGCCTATGACGACTGCGTTGATTACGGGATCCACGGCGGGCATCGGCGCCGCCTTCGCCCGGCGGCTCGCCGCCCAGGGCCACAACCTGGTGCTGGTGGCGCGCGACCACAAGCGCCTGGGCGAGCAGGCCACCGAACTGCACGACCGGCACGGCATCGAGGCCGGGACACTGGCCGCCGACCTCTCCACAGAGGAGGGCATCGCGGCGGTGGAGCGGCGCCTGGCCGACCGCACGCACCCGGTGGACCTGCTGGTCAACAACGCGGGCTTCGGCAACAAGGGCCGCTACCTCGAAGTCCCGATGGCCGATGAGCTCACCATGCTGAAGGTGCACGTCGAGGCGGTCCTGCGGCTGACCTCGGCGGCGGCCGGGCCGATGCGCTCGCGCGGCCGCGGCGGCGTGATCAACGTGGCCTCGGTGGCGGCCTTCGTGCCGCGCGGCACGTACGGCGCGAGCAAGGCGTGGGTCGTGCAGTTCACCCAGGGCGCGGCGAAGGACCTGGCGGGGTCCGGGGTACGGCTGATGGCGCTGTGCCCGGGCTTCGTACGGACGGAGTTCCACGAGCGCGCCGGCATGGGGACGGACAACATCCCCAACTGGCTGTGGCTGGACGCCGACAAGCTCGTCGCCGCGGCCCTGGCCGACCTGGCCCGGGGCAAGACGGTGTCGGTCCCCGACCCCCGGTACAAGGCGCTGATGGGCGTCGTGAAGCTGACGCCGCGCGGGCTCCTGGGCGGCGTGACCTCCCGCACGGGCCGCAAGTACGGGCCCCGGTAACTCGCGAGTAAACCCCCACACGAGTGAAATCCTCCTAAAATGGACATGCCCCATCCAGTCCGGGAGGTGCCATGACATTCGTACAGATAATCGATTACAAGACCAGTCGGCAGGACGACCTCAACCAGCTGCTGGACCGGTACGTCTCGCAGAGCCAGGGCAGGCGCACGGTTACCCACAGCATCGTGGCCAGGGACCGCGACGCGGAGAACCACTACGTGGACGTGGTCGAATTCCCCTCGTACGAAGACGCCATGAAGAACTCCCACCTCCCGGAGACGGACAGGATGTTCCAGGAGATGGTGGCGCTGTGCGAGGGGATGCCGACCTTCACCAACTTGGACGTGGTCCGCGACGAGAACCTCAACAAGATGCTCGCCGCCCGGATGTTCGACGAGCTGGCCGCCACGGGGGACCGCTCCATGGCCGAGGAACTCTTCGCCTCCGACTACGTCGACCACGACATCCTCAAGGCGGACCCCGCGGCCGAGGGCATCGACGGCCTGATGGCGGACCTCGCCATGTGGCGGTCCTCTTTCGACGACATGTCCTTCACCAAGGACCACCAGATCGCCGAAGGCGACTTCGTCACCACCCTGTGGACCTGGAACGCCACGCACACGGGCGAGTTCATGGGTCAAGCGCCGACCGGCAAGAAGGTGACCACGACCGGCTCGACGACCTTCCGCTGTAAGGACGGCATGATCGCCGAGGGCTGGTGGCACTACGACATCATGAACGTGATGCGGCAGCTGGGCCTGATGGAGCAGATGGGATGACGGCCTGACCCCGTCCTCCCCCACGGGCAACGGGAAGGCCCCCGGCCCGCCGTACGAAACGGCGGACCGGGGGCCTCTCGTGTGCGGGCGACAGCGTCAGTGGCTGTGGCCGTGACCGTGGCCGTGACCGGCGTCGCCCTCGTCCTCCGCCGGCTTCTCGACGACCAGGGTCTCGGTCGTGAGCAGCAGGGAGGCGATGGAGGCGGCGTTCTCCAGCGCGGAACGGGTGACCTTGACCGGGTCGATGACGCCGGCCTTGACCAGGTCGCCGTACTCGCCGGTGGCGGCGTTGAAGCCCTGGCCCTTGTCGAGCTCGGCGACCTTGGAGGTGATGACGTAACCCTCCAGGCCGGCGTTCTCGGCGATCCAGCGCAGCGGCTCGACCGCGGCGCGGCGAACGACCGCGACACCGGTGGCCTCGTCGCCGGTCAGGCCCAGGTTGTCCGCGAGGACCTTGACGGCGTGGACGAGCGAGGAGCCACCGCCGGAGACGATGCCCTCCTCGACCGCGGCGCGGGTCGCCGAGATGGCGTCCTCAAGGCGGTGCTTCTTCTCCTTGAGCTCCACCTCGGTGGCGGCGCCGACCTTGATGACGCAGACGCCGCCGGCGAGCTTCGCCAGGCGCTCCTGCAGCTTCTCGCGGTCCCAGTCCGAGTCCGTGGACTCGATCTCGGCCTTGATCTGGTTGACGCGGCCCGCGACGTCCTCGGACTTGCCGCCACCGTCGACGATGGTGGTGTCGTCCTTGGAGATGGTCACGCGGCGCGCGGTGCCCAGTACGTCCAGACCGGCCTGGTCGAGCTTGAGGCCGACCTCCTCGGCGATGACGGTGGCACCCGTGAGGGTGGCCATGTCCTGGAGCATCGCCTTGCGGCGGTCACCGAAGCCGGGGGCCTTGACGGCCACCGCGTTGAAGGTGCCGCGGATCTTGTTGACGACGAGGGTGGAGAGCGCCTCGCCCTCGACGTCCTCGGCGATGATCAGCAGCGGCTTGGAGCTGCCGGCCTGGATGACCTTCTCCAGCAGCGGCAGGAGGTCCTGGATGGAGGAGATCTTGCCCTGGTTGATCAGGATGTACGGGTCGTCGAGGACGGCCTCCATACGCTCCTGGTCGGAGACCATGTACGGGGAGAGGTAGCCCTTGTCGAAGGCCATGCCCTCGGTGAACTCCAGCTCCAGGCCGAAGGTGTTGGACTCCTCGACGGTGATGACACCGTCCTTGCCGACCTTGTCCATCGCCTCGGCGATGAGCTCGCCGACCTGCTGGTCCTGCGCGGAGAGCGCGGCCACGGCGGCGATGTCGGACTTGTCCTCGATCGGACGGGCGGTGGCGAGGAGCTCGGCGGAGACGGCCTTGACAGCCGCGTCGATGCCCTTCTTCAGGGCGGCCGGGGAGGCACCCGCGGCGACGTTGCGCAGACCCTCGCGGACCAGCGCCTGCGCCAGCACGGTGGCGGTGGTGGTGCCGTCACCCGCGATGTCGTTGGTCTTGGTCGCCACCTCCTTCACGAGCTGGGCACCGAGGTTCTCGTACGGGTCGTCCAGCTCGACTTCGCGAGCGATGGTGACACCGTCGTTGGTGATGGTCGGCGCGCCGAACTTCTTGTCGATGACGACGTTGCGGCCCTTGGGGCCGATCGTCACCTTCACCGTGTCGGCAAGCTTGTTGACGCCGCGCTCAAGGGCGCGACGGGCGTCCTCGTCGAACTTCAGAATCTTCGGCATGGGAGCGGTTCAGTCCTCTCGTTGCGATCCTCGGCCGCTCACCGCGACCGCCACCGCCTAGAACGAACTACGCCCCTCGCCGCCCGGCATCAGCAGGGTGACCAGGGGCGTAGCTCAAACAAAACTGGTAAGCGAATTACTTCTCGACGATCGCGAGCACGTCGCGAGCCGAGAGGACGAGGTACTCCTCGCCGCTGTACTTCACTTCAGTGCCGCCGTACTTGCTGTACAGCACGACGTCGCCGACGCTGACGTCCAGCGGGAGACGCTGGCCGTCCTCGAAGCGGCCCGGGCCAACCGCGAGGACGACGCCCTCCTGGGGCTTCTCCTTCGCGGTGTCCGGGATGACCAGGCCGGAGGCCGTGGTCTGCTCGGCGTCGAGCGGCTGGACCACAATGCGGTCCTCAAGCGGCTTGATGGCAACCTTGGAGCTGGCGGTCGTCACGATCCGACCTCCCCCTTCGGAGATGCGGGGTTAACTGTCTGAGGGGGCGACCAGGTCGATCCGTCGTCGCGGGTGCCGGACCTGCCCTGTCGCTATTGGCACTCACCAGGGGCGAGTGCCAGGTGCGAGACTATTCCGGCGATTAGCACTCGGTCAAGCGGAGTGCCAATTCCCGCCCCTCGGGCGTTGCGCGGAGCGGGCCCGCAGCCCGTGTTTCCGGGGGTTTCGGCGGGTCTTGATCTTTTTCGGCACCGGGTGCGGCGGCGGCGCGCGGCGACCCCGCAGGAACCACGGGCCGGGCCTCGTCGTCGTAGTTGATATGAAGATAAAGCGCCTCATTGCCGAGCAGATCGGACTCAAGGCTTCCGCAAGCCCCGACGCAGCGGGCGCCACTTCCTCATCACGGCGGGCGCCCCGGGCCTCTCCACCACCGCCGACCTGCCCCGTCCCCACGGACGGCGGCGGCCCGTGCGCGGACTGAGGCCCGTGACCTCGGCGGGCACCCGGCGCCGGACCGAAGCGCTGCTGCTGGCCTTCGTCGTCGTCATCGCCGTGTTCGGCCACGCCTGCGCGGGCCTCGCGATGAACGACGAGCTGCCGCCCGACCTCGCCGGATTCGCGATCAGCCTGACCCTGCTGTCGCTGGTGGCGCATTTGGGCGTGCGCCGCTTCGCCCCCTACGCGGATCCGCTGATCCTCCCCCTCGCCATGCTGCTGACCGGGCTGGGGCTGGTCCTGCTGCACCGGCTCGACCAGGGGTACATCGAGCGGTACAACTCGGACGCGAACGCGCCCGGACAGCTGATGTGGACGGTGGTCGGGGTGGCCGCCTGCATCCTGCTGGTGGCACTGCTGCGCGATCACCGGCTGCTGCAGCGGTTCATCTACATCACGATGGCCGTCGCGCTGGTGCTCCTGATCGCGCCGGCGTTCTTCGGCGCGGACACCTACGGCGCCAAGCGCTGGATCATCCTCTTCGGCTTCTCGCTCCAGCCCGGCGAGTTCGTGAAGATCATGATCGCGGTCTTCTTCGCCGGCTACCTGGTCGTGCACCGCGACTCCCTGGCGCTGACGGGCCGCAGGTTCCTGGGCATGCGGCTGCCCCCCATGCGCCAGCTCGGCCCCATCATCACCGTGTGGATCGTGTCGATGCTCGTGCTGGTCTTCGAGCGCGACCTCGGCACCTCGCTGATCTTCTTCGGCGTCTTCGTGGTCATGCTGTACGTCGCCACGGAGCGCACCAGCTGGATCGTGTTCGGCGTGCTCATGGCAGCGGTGGGCGCCTTCGTGGTCGGCTCGACGCAGCCGCACGTCAAGGCCCGCGTGGCCGCCTGGCTGGAGCCGCTCTCGTACTACTGGCCGAACCGCCCGCCCGGGGTCAACTCGGACCAGGCGGCCCAGGCGCTCTTCAGTTTCGGCACGGGCGGCCTGTCCGGTACGGGTCTCGGCATGGGCCACCCGGAGCTGATCAAGTTCGCGGGCCGCAGCGACTTCATCCTCACCACGGTCGGCGAGGAGCTCGGGCTGGCCGGGGTCATGGCCGTCCTGATCCTCTACGGACTCCTCGTGCAGCGGTGCCTGCGCATGGCGCTCGGCGCCCGCGACCCCTTCGGCAAGCTGCTCGCGGTGGGCCTCGGCTCGGCGCTGGCCCTCCAGGTCTTCGTGGTCGCGGGCGGCGTCACGGGCCTCATCCCGCTGACCGGCAAGGCGCTGCCCTTCCTGGCGAAGGGCGGCTCGTCCCTCCTGGCCAACTGGATCATGATCGCCCTGCTGCTGCGCCTCAGCGACAGCGCGGAACGCCAACGCGAGGCGGACGCCCCCGGCCCGGCGGCGACCGAGAACGCCCCGGCGCGGGCGGCGTAGGAGCGGGCGGCGTAGCGGCGGGCGGGGAGCAGGGGCGGGCGGGGAGCAGGGCGACGGGGTCCGCGCTGTCCCCGTACCCCGTCGGGGACAGCGCGAGCGCGCCGGCGGCCGGGGTTCCGGCTACCGCCCGGCGCGCGGGCTTCACAGATAGTCCTCCAAGCGGGCCACGGCATACCCCTTGTCCGTGACGGTCTTCATGAGATGGCGGATCATGTCGGGCATCGTGCCCTTCCAGTCCTCCCGTCCCCGGAAGTGCGTGAGGATGATGTCGCCGGGGTGCAGGTCCCGGTCCCACTCGCGGTAGTCCATCCGGTTCGGGAACACCTCGGCGTTCCACAGCGGAGCCGCCTTGATGCCGCAGGACTTCGCCGCGCGCAGCGTGTCCTCGTTGTAGTTCCCGTACGGCGGCCGGAAGAGCGTCGGCCGCTTGCCGAACCGCTTCTGGATCACGTCCTGCATGCCGCAGATCTCCTGGCGCTGCTTCTCGTACGACAGCGCCGGCATGTAGCGGTGGTTCAGGGTGTGGTTGTTCAGGGTGACGCCCGCCGCCTGCATCTTCTTGAAGTAGGCGTAGTCCTCGCGCACGAGGTAGTCACTGATGAACGCCGTGTACGGCAGTTGCAGTTCCTGCATCATCTTCAGGAACTCGGGGTCCTTCTCCGCGCCGTCGTCGATCGTCAGGAAGACGACCTTGTCCTCCGTGGGGACGGTGGTGAAGATCGGCGGCAGGTTCTCGCCGTCCTCCACCTCGAAGCCCTCCCGGGTGGTGATCTCGGGCTTCTCCTTCGGCGCGGGCGGGGCGGCGAGCGGCAGTTTGGCCAGGCCCCACTTCTTCGCGGCGAGGACGCGGGCCTGCTGGGCCGCCTTCAGCCGCTCCGCCTTGGTGCCGAGCGCGCCGGCCGCGCCCTTGCCGGCCTTCTCCGCCTTCGCCTGCTCTGCCTTCACCTTCTCGGCCTTGTCCGGTGCTCCGGATTCCGCCGAGCCGCAGGCCGTACCGAGGGCCGCGAGCAGAGTCGCGACCACTGCCGTTCCCGTCACCCCGAACCGGCCGCGCGGGCGCGCCGCGTACCGGTGACCGTGTTGCTTCTTATCTTCCTTTTGTCGTACTAGCTGCATAACTGCGGATCCTGGCACCGGACACGCCCCGGACCCCCGACGACACCGCGAGCGGCCGCCGACCTTCCCTCCAGTGGCCCACACCGCCCACCGCCCGACCACCCCGCCCCGACCACCCCGCCCGGTCGCCGGTCGCCGGTCGCCGGTCGCCGGTCGCCGGTCGCCGGTCGCCGACAATGGGTCCCGTGACCCCCGAAGACTTCGCCGCCCTCCTCACCCCCGAGGGCCGCGCCCTCCTCGATTCGCTCCGCGCCTACGACCCCGCCCAGGAGATCGCCGTCGCCACCCGGCTGCGCCGCGAGCACCCCGCCGGCCTGGTCTCCGCCGCGCTCGGGCAGGCCCGCCTGCGGCAGCGCGCGGTGGCGAAGTTCGGCGCCGAAGACGCCTTCCGGATGTACTTCACCCCCGGCGGCGGCGAGATGGCCACCCGCGCCTCCGTGGCCTCGTACCGCGCGCAGCGGCTCGCGGCCCTCGGCGTACGCTCCCTCGCCGACCTGTGCTGCGGTATCGGCGGTGACGCCCTCGCGATGGCACGGCTCGGCATCCGGGTGCTGGCGGTGGACCACGACCCGCTGACGGTCGCCGTCGCACGGGCCAACGCCGAGGCCCTCGGGCTGGCTGAGCTGATCGAGGTCCGGGAGGCTGATGTGACCCAGGTGGACGTCTGCGCCTACGACGCCGTCTTCATCGATCCGGCCCGGCGGGGCGGGCGCGGGCGCGTCTTCGACCCGGAGTCGTACTCGCCGCCGCTGTCCTGGGCCGTCCGCACCGCCGGGACGGTGCCGCACGCCGCCATCAAGATCGCCCCGGGCATTCCGCACGAGGCCGTGCCCGCGCGGGCCGAGGCCGAGTGGATCTCCGACCACGGGGACGTCAAGGAGGCCGTGCTCTGGTTCGGGACCTCGCCGGGGACGGTCCGCGCCACCCTGCTGCCCGGTCCGCGCGCCCTGCACACCGCCGATCCACTGCCCGACCCGCAGGCCGGGCCGGTCGGCCGCTACCTCTACGAGCCCGACGGCGCCGTCATCCGGGCCCACCTCGTCGCCGAGGTGGCCGAGCGGCTGGGCGGCCGACTGATCGACCCGACCATCGCCTACATCACCGCCGACGAGCTGCGCGCGACCCCGTACGCGACCGCGTACGAGATCACCGACGTGCTGCCCTTCGGGCTGAAGAAGCTCAAGGCGCTGCTGCGCGAACGCGGTGTGGGCGTCCTGACCGTGAAGAAGCGCGGCTCGGCGATCGAGCCGGAGGAGCTGCGCAGGAGGGTCAAGCCGCAGGGGCCGAACGCGGCGACGGTGTTTCTGACGCGGGTGGCGGGGGCTCCCTCGATGCTGATCGGCTCACCGGCGGCCGCTCCCGCGCCGGAGCCCGCGGCCGCGCGTCCGAGCCCGTAGGCCCTGTCGTCACAGTCCCGCCTGGCCCGGGCGTCTGGCACCCCACCTCTCCCCCAGCTACCGCAGGGAGGGCCCCCGGGTTGTCGTTGCGTCCGAGTACGTCCCGTACCCGGGCGCCCCGCCGCCTTGCGATGCGGGCACTACGCCGTAGGCCCGCGGAAGGCGCGTACCGCCCAGCGGTAGCGCGACCCCGCCTTCCCGGCGCCCAGCAGCCCGGTGATGCACAGGATCAGGCCGAGGCCCGTGCGGTACGCGAGTTCGCCGTACGTCACCTCGCCCGGCCGGGCCGGCTCCGGGAACCCGAAGCCCACCCACAGCCCGGCCGCGCACAGCCCCGGGGAAGCCGGCAGCCAGAGCAGGCTCCGCCCGGCGCGCGCACCCGGCGGTCGGCCGCCGGATCCCGGTCCGCCCCGGCCCACGCCCGCAGCAGCAGGCGCAGGCGCAGGCATGACCATAGCCCCGCCTTCCGGGCATGCCGCAATCCCCGCCGGGACCTCAAGGCGGGCGGACGGGGCCGGGCAGCATCCGTGATCCCGATCAGGACCGGTCCCCTTGGGACCGGTCCGGACCGGAGGGGACCGTCCGAACGGTCTAGACCGCGTCCGGGCCCGTCTCCACCGACTCGAACCGCCAGCGGTGCACCGCCCGCGCGATCAAGTCGGCCGAGGGCTCCGGCAGTTCGGGCAGGTCCGCCTGGACCCCCTTGTCCGTATCCCACCAGGTGATCACGAGCACCCGGTCCTGCGGGGCCCGGAACACCTCGCGGCGCACCGGCTCCCGGGCGAGGACCTGCGAGCGGGCCCACTCCAGCAGTTCGTTGCCCCGGCCGTCGGCGGCCCGGGCCTCCCACATCAGCGCGACCGTGCTCATCAGTACAGGTTGTCCTTGCTCAGCTCGTGCACGTGGTCGTGATCATGCCCGTGCCCATGACCCTGACCGTGGGCGTTGGCGTTGGCGTGGTCGTGGGGCTCGGCGGGAGCGACCCCCGGCACGTGCGGCTCCGTGACCGGCAGGGAGGAGTCCGCCGACATGTTCCAGTCCGAGGCGGGCCGGTTCCGCTTGACCATCTCCGCGCCCAGCGCCGCCACCATCGCGCCGTTGTCGGTGCAGAGCTTCGGCCGCGGCACCCGCAGGATGATCCCGGCGTCGTCGCACCGCTCCTGCGCGAGGGACCGCAGGCGGGAGTTGGCCGCCACCCCGCCGCCGATCATCAGGTGGTCGACGCCCTCGTCCTTGCACGCCCGGATGGCCTTGCGCGTCAGCACGTCGACCACGGCCTCCTGGAAGGACGCCGCCACATCGCGCACGGGCACCTCCTCGCCGGCGTTCCGCTTGGCTTCGATCCAGCGGGCGACGGCCGTCTTGAGCCCGGAGAAGGAGAAGTCGTACGCCGCGTCGCGCGGGCCCGTGAGGCCGCGCGGAAAGTTGATGGCCTTGGGGTCGCCCTCGCGCGCGAGCCGGTCGATGACCGGACCGCCGGGGAAGCCCAGCTGGAGTACGCGGGCGATCTTGTCGAAGGCCTCGCCCGCCGCGTCGTCGATGGTCGCGCCGAGCGGGCGTACGTCGGAGGTGATGTCGGGAGCCAGCAGCAGCGAGGAGTGCCCGCCGGAGACCAGCAGCGCCATCGTCGGCTCGGGCAGCGGCCCGTGCTCCAGCTGGTCCACGCAGATGTGCGAGGCGAGGTGGTTCACGCCGTAGAGCGGCTTGCCCAGCGCGTACGCGTAGGCCTTGGCCGCCGAGACGCCGACCAGCAGGGCCCCCGCCAGTCCGGGCCCGGCCGTGACGGCGATGCCGTCGAGGTCGCGGGCGCTGACCCCGGCCTCCTTCAGGGCGCGCTCGATGGTCGGGACCATCGCCTCCAGGTGCGCCCGGGAGGCGACCTCGGGCACGACCCCGCCGAAGCGCGCGTGCTCGTCGACGCTCGACGCGATGGCGTCCGCCAGCAGGGTGGTGCCCCGGACGATGCCGACGCCGGTCTCGTCGCAGGAGGTCTCGATGCCGAGGACGAGCGGTTCGTCAGCCATTGCTCTCACTGCTCTCACTTCTAGCTTGTGCGGGGTCGGTCAGTCGCATGACGAGCGCGTCGGCGTTCCCGGGCTGGTAGTAGCCGCGGCGGAAGCCGATGGGCTCGAATCCGAAGCGCTCGTAGAGCTTCTGGGCACGGGTGTTGTCCACGCGCACCTCCAGCAGCACCTCGGCGCATTCGAAGGCGCTGGCGGCGCGCAGGAGGTCGGTCAGGAGCCGGGCGCCGAGCCCGGTGCCCCACTGGTCGCGGGCGGCCGCGATGGTCTGTACGTCGGCCAGGTCGCCGGCGGCGGCCAGCCCGGCGTAGCCGACCAGCCGGCCGGTCCCGTCCTCGGCGACCACGTAGCGGCGGGTGGCCCGCGGCCCGCGGGCGTGGGCGAGCTCGGACCAGAACATGCCGGCGGACCAGGCGTCCTCGGGGAAGAGCTCCCGCTCCAGCTCCAGCACGGGCCCGATGTCCCACCAGCGCATCTCGCGCAGCACGACGAGGTCAGCGGCGGCCGTCACTGCGGGGTGACCACCTTGTAGTTCTTGGGCACCTGCGCGTCGGGGCGGCGCAGGTAGAGGGGGGCCGGGTTCAGACCCTCGGCGTTCTCGAACGGCACCCCGGCCGCCAGCCGTTCGGCGGCCAGCGCGGCCAGCGCGGCGGCCGACTGGTGCTCGGGCGCCCGCGCGTCCGGGAACACCCCGGGGTACAGGAAGGCGCCCTGGCCCACCGCGGGCAGCCCGGCGACCTGCTCGGCGATGTCGGAGGGGCGGTCCACGGCGGGCTCGCCGACGCGCGTGCGGGGGTCCTCGTACCGCGCCCAGTAGACCTCCTTGCGCCGTGCGTCGGTGGCGACGACGAAGGGCCCCTCGATCCCGGCGGTCCCCGCGGCGTACGCGAGGCCGTCGAGGGTGCACAGGCCGTGCACGGGCACGCCGAGCACGGCGGCGAAGGTGGCGGCGGTCACGAGGCCGACGCGCAGCCCGGTGTAGGGGCCGGGGCCGACTCCGACGACGATGCCGGTGACGGCATCGAGCTTCAGCCCGGCCTCGGCGAGGACCCGGTCCACGGAGGGCAGCAACAGCTCCCCGTGGCGGCGGGCGTCGACCTGATGCGACTCGGCGAGGACGGTCTCGCCGTCGTACAGGGCGACGGTGACGGCGGGCGTGGCGGTATCTACAGCGAGCAGGAGCACGCGAACAGCCTACGACTCCCACCCGCCGGCCCTTCGCGGCCGGTCTGGACGCACCCCGGCTGCTACCTTTCGACCGGGGTACCCGCGAGGTGCCCACCAGGCGGCGCGGGACAGGCGCGGAGAGGTGGAGCAAGGTGGCACGCAGCAGCTCGGGAATCGTGGCCGGGCTCACCGTGGCGGCACTCGCCGCGGTCGGCTTCCTCGGCTACCAGGCCTCCGCGACCGCGCCGGCGCCCCCCGCGCAGGCGGCCCCGCAGGCCCCGGTCGTCGCGCCGAGCCAGCCCGCCGCCCAGCAGGACCCGGCCAAGCCGGCGCCCGTACCGCCCGGCTCCGGCACCGGGGTGCGCGTCGTGTACTCCGTGAGCCAGAAGCGGGTGTGGCTGGTGGGCGAGGCCGGGCAGGAGCCGAAGTCGTTCCCGGTGGTGCCGAGCACGGTGCACCCCAAGCCCGGGACCTACACGGTCGGTTCGCGCTCGGGCGCGGTCACCGGCTCGGACGGGGTGCCGATCGAGCACGTCGTGCGGTTCGCCGTCACGGAGGGCGTGGCGGTCGGCTTCAGCGCCCGCGTGGACGGCGCGACGCCCGCGCCCGATCCGAACATGAGGACCGGCGGCGTGCGCATGTCGCGGGCCGACGCCGACGCCATGTGGGCCTTCGCGACGATCAACTCGAAGGTCGTCGTCCTTCCCTGAGGTCCCGGCCGTACGGCTCACTCTCACCCGTACGGAGGACCCCGTACGCCAAACCCGCACGGGGGACACCGGTCCCGTCAGGCCGCTTCGGTTTCCGGGGCGGCCTGTGCGCCGTTCCCGCCGAGCCCCGCGCGGCCGGCCTCGGCGGGCTCGTCGGCATCCGGTACGTGCGCCCGCGCGGGCGGCGTCGAGACGGCGGTGGCGGCCACGCCAGCGGCGAGCAGCGCCCGCATCGACACGGCGGACGGGCGTGGTTCGCGCTGTGCTCCTGCTGGTGCCGACATGACTGCCTCCTGGGCCCGGGACGCCGAACTTAGGCATACCTAAGAAACGCTCGGTACCATGGGACCACGCGGGCCGCCACCAGCGCAATATCTTCCCGACGAGTTGTCGGTACGTTTACCCCGGGAGGGCGGCGGCCAGTTCGTCGAGCCCGGCCGCGGCGGCCCAGCGCGCCCCGACACCGCGCACCGCGACCTGCCGTACGTCGTCCAGGACCTGCTCGTGGCCCACGGCCCGCCCGATCACCACGTGCAGGCGGTCGTCGGAGAGCTCCTCCACCTTGCCGTCGCCCCATTCCACGACGACCACGGACTCGGGCAGCGAGACGTCGAGGTCCAGGTCCTCCATCTCCTCCAGCCCGCCGCCCAGGCGGTAGGCGTCCACGTGCACCAGCGCCGGCCCCGCACCCAGCGGGGGGTGCACACGGGCGATCACGAAGGTCGGCGAGGTCACGGCTCCGCGCACGCCCAGCCCCTCACCGAGGCCGCGGGTCAGGGTGGTCTTGCCCGCCCCCAGCTCGCCGGTCAGCAGGACGAGATCGCCCGGGCGCAGCAGGCCGGCGATCCTGCGGCCCAACTCCTGCATCGCGGCGGGCGATTCGACGGTGATCAGGGTCTCGGCCGGGAATCCGGCCTCAGCTGCCGGCGCCTGGCCGCGCCGCGCTTCCAGCGGTACTTCTTCCATGTGGCCCCACGGTAGTCGCTGCGGGCACCACCCCGGCGCGCTCCAGCAGCTCCGTCAGCAGCCGTGTCACGGTCTCGGGCTGCTCCAGCATCATCAGGTGCCCGGCGGACTCCAGGACGGCCAGCTCGGCGCCCGACAGCGCGTCCTTGATGGCTTCGCTGTGCGCGAGCGGGGTGATCATGTCCCGGTCGCCCGCGATGACGGTGACGGGGATGTCCGCGAGCGCCTGGAGCGCCGCGCCCTTGTCGTGGATCTGGAAGGCCGGGTAGAACTCGGCCACCACGTCGATGGGGGTGGCCTCGATGAGCCGCTCCGCGAAGCGGGCGACGGCCGGATCCACGTCGCGGGAGCCGAAGGAGTACATCTTGATCATGCCCGCGAAGAGGTCGGCGGTGGCCCTGCGGCCCTTCTCCACCAGCTCCACCTGGGTGCCGAGCGCCTTGAGCACCCCCGGCAGCAGCCTGCGTACGGCGCCCAGCCCGACGGCGGGCAGCCCGTACGTGACCTCGTCCAGGCGGCCGCTGGAGGTGCCGACGAAGGCCACGCCCGCGACCCGCTCGCGCACGAGGTCGGGGAACTGCTCGGCCAGGCCCATGATGGTCATACCGCCCATCGAGTGACCCACGAGGATCAGCGGGCCCTCGGGCGCGGCGGCGTCGATGACGGCCTTCAGGTCGCGCCCCAGCTGCTCGATGGTCACCGGCTCGCCCTTCGCCTGGGCGAGGCCGCGCCCGCTGCGGCCGTGGCTGCGCTGGTCCCAGTACACGGAGCGGACCACTCCGCGCAGGGCGGCGCGCTGGAAGTGCCAGGAGTCCTGGCCGAGGCAGTAGCCGTGGCAGAAGACGACCGTGGCCGGTGCGGGGGCCGCGGCCTTGCGCCGCAGCCGCCTCTTGGCGTCCGCCGGGAGCGGGTCGACGCGGTCGGTCTCGTCCACCTCGTAGTAGAGCTCGGTGGCGTCCTCGGCCCGGCAGCTTCCCTCGGTCCCGCGCAGGGAGCCGTAGTCCCCGGCGGCGTCCAGCGCGAGGCGTGCCTTCATCCGCATGCCGCGCCCGACGGTGATCCGTTCGACCGCGACACCGGCGGCCGCGCCCGCGGCCAGTACGCCGATGGCGGCGCCGGCCCAGCCGGCCTTGCGCCAGTTCTCGCCCACGCCGCCGCCCACGCCGCCGCCCTCGCTCCGCTCAGCCGCCCAGGTACACCCGGGGCACTCGACTACCGATACGGGTGACGATCTCATACGCGATGGTGTCCGCCGCCTGGGCCCAGTCCTCGGCGGTGGGTTCGCCGCGCGCGGCATCGCCGAAGATCACGGCTTCGTCCCCGACCCGGGCGGTGTCCTCGCCCAGATCGACCACGAACTGGTCCATGGCGACGCGCCCGGCGACCCGGCGCAGCTTGCCGGCGACGAGCACCGGGCCGCGCCCGGAGGCGTGCCGCGGGATGCCGTCGGCGTAACCGGCCGGGACCAGCGCGAGACGGGTCTCGCGGTCGGTGACGTAGTGGTGCCCGTAACTCACCCCGTGGCCCGCGGGCACGGTCTTGACCAGGGCCAGGGAGGCCTTGAGGGCCATGGCGGGGCGCAGGCCCAGCTGGGCGGGCGTGCCGAGCTCGGGCGCGGGCGAGACCCCGTAGACGGCGAGCCCGCAGCGCACCAGGTCGAAGTGGGACTCCGGCAGGGTGAGGGTGGCCGGCGAATTGGCGATGTGCCGGACCTCGGGCTCGACGCCCTCCTTCTCGGCGTACGCGAGCATGTCGCGGAAAGCGGCCAGCTGGAGCGGGATCGAGGGGTGGCCGGGCTCGTCGGCGCACGCGAAGTGCGACCAGACGCCGGTGACCCGGACGGTGCCCTCGGCCTCGGCGGCGACGGCCGCCCCGACCAGTTCCGCCCAGTCGGCGGGCTGGCAGCCGCCGCGGCCGAGCCCGGTGTCGGCCTTGAGCTGGACGCGCGCGGTACGCCCGGCGGCGCGCGCGGCGGCGCGGACCTCGTCCAGCGCCCACATCGCGCTCACGGAGACGTCGACGTCGGCCTCGACCGCCTCCCGCCAGGGCCCGCCGGGGGTCCACAGCCAGCACATGATCCGGCCCCCGATCCCGGCGGCGCGCAGGGCGAGCGCCTCGTCGGGGGTGGCCGTGCCGAGCCAGGTGGCGCCGGCCTGCCGGGCGGCTTTCGCACACTCCAGAGCCCCGTGCCCGTAGGCGTCCGCCTTGACCACGGCCATCAACTCGGCCCGGGGCGCCCGCTCGCGCAGTGCGCGTACGTTCCCCCGTACGGCGTCAAGATCGATCTCGGCGTACACGCGCGTCGGTGTGTCGTTCATCCCCCCCAGTCTCTCAGAACCCCCACCCACCCCCAGCTCAGCCCCACCTTGGGCGCCCCTAACCTTGGAGCCCCTGGCCAGCCTTTCCTGCCCGGCCGGCGATTGAGGCGGCCTTTCCAGCCCCGCCGGCGCGTCCCAGCAGCCCTCCGGCACTGAGGCGCCCCCTTCCAGCCCCGCCGGCGTTTGAGGCGCGCCCTTTCAGCCCCGCCGGCGATTGAGGCGCGCCTTCCAGCCCCGCCAGGGGGCATCTCCGCACGGAGTCTGGGGGGGGTTAAGGCGCGGGGTCCGGGGCGGAGCCTCAGCAGCGGCGCCGCACCCGCACGCACCGCCCACCCCACGGCACGGTCACCCGTACACCCCCCGCCAAGCCCCCGGCAGGGCCTCGGCCACCTCCTGCGCGAGCACCGGCGCTCCGGCCGCCGCCCGCCTCCCCGCCAGCCCGTGCAGGTACGCGCCCACCGCCCCCGCGTCCGCCCCGGACAGCCCGCCCGCCAGCAACGCACCCGTCAGCCCCGACAGCACGTCCCCGCTCCCGGCGGTGGCCAGCCAGGGCGTCCCGGTCGGGTTCACCCGGACGGGGGAGCCCGCCGGGCCGGAGGCCACCAGCGTCGTCGAGCCCTTCAGCAGCACCGCCGCCCCGTACCGCTCCGCCAGCGTCCGCACGGCGGACAGCCGCCCCGCCTCCACCGACTCCCTCGACGCCCCGAGCAGCGCCGCCGCCTCCCCCGCGTGCGGGGTCAGCAGGGTCGGCGCCGACCGGGCCCGCAGCAGTCCGGCGTCGAGCCCGCGCAGTCCGTCCGCGTCGACCAGGACCGGGACGTCCTGGGCCAGCAGGTCGGTGACCTGTCCGGCGCGCCCCTCCCCCAGTCCGGGCCCGACCACCCACGCCTGCACGCGTCCGCCCCCGATCAGCGTCTCGGGGTACCGCGCGAGCACCGCCTCCGCCGCGGGTCCTACGTACCGCACCGCGCCCGCGCCGCCCCGCAGGGCCCCCGCCACGGCCAGCACCGCCGCGCCCGGGTACTGCGTGGACCCGGCGACGATCCCGACCACGCCCCGCCGGTACTTGTCGCTGGACGCCGTCGGCACGGGCAGCAGCCCCGCCACGTCGGCGTGCTGCAAGGCCTCGACCACCGCCGCCGGCCGGGCCCCGGCATCCGCGTCCGTATCCCCACCCGCACCCGCCAACCGCAGCCCGATGTCCACCAGGTGCACCGCGCCCGCCAGCGAGGCCCCGGGGTCGATGAGCAGCCCGGGCTTGTACGCCCCGAAGGTCACCGTCACGTCGGCCGCCACGGCCCGCCCCGGAACCTCGCCCGTGTCCGCGTCCACCCCGCTCGGCAGGTCCACCGCCACCACCGGAGCCCCCTCGGGGAGCTGGTCCACCAGCGCGGCCCCCGCCGGCCGCAGCCCGCCGCGCCCGCCGATCCCGAGCAGCCCGTCCACCACGAGGTCCACCCGGTCCGCCGGCACCCGCTCGGCCACCCGCCCGCCGGCCGCCCGCAGTGCGGCGAGGCCGCCCGCGTGCATCCGCTCCGGATCCATGGGCACGGCCGTCACCGCGACCCCGCGCCGGGCGAGGCGCGCCCCGGCGTACAGCGCGTCGCCGCCGTTGTCCCCGGGCCCGACGAGCAGCGTGACCCGCCCTCCGTACACCCCTCCGCGCCGCCGGGTCAGCAGCCCCGCGCAGACGGTGGCCAGCCCGGCCGCCGCCCGCCGCATCAGGGCGCCCGCGGGCAGCTCGGCCATCAACTCCCGCTCGGCGACCCGTACGGTCTCCACGCTGTAAGCAGTACGCATGGGACCAGCCTGCCCGACACGGCCCCCGAGCCCGTCCTAACCCTCGGCGATCACCACGGCGGAGGCGACTCCCGCGTCGTGGCTCAGCGAGATGTGCCAGGACTTGACGCCCAGGGCCACCGCTCGGGCCTCGACCGTCCCGCACACCCGCAGCCTCGGCTGCCCGCTGGCTTCGACGTACACCTCGGCGTCGGTCCACAGCATCCCGCCGGGCGCGCCGAGCGCCTTGGCCAGCGCCTCCTTGGCGGCGAACCGCGCGGCGAGCGAGGCGATTCCGCGCCGCTCGCCGCTGGGCAGCGTCAACTCCTCGCCGACGAAGAGCCGCTGCGCCAGATTCGGCGTACGCTCCAGCGCCGCGGCGAACCGGTCGATCTCCGCGACGTCGATACCCACGCCGATGATCACAGCAACAGCCTTACTCTTCCGCTGACTTCACAGCCGCCTACGTGCCGGTGGACCGGCGGCCTGATCCGCCTGCTCCGCTCACTCCACCGTCACCGATTTGGCAAGGTTACGCGGCTGGTCGACCTCGTTGCCCCGCGCGGTCGCCAGCTCGCAGGCGAACACCTGCAAGGGCACCGTCGCCACCAGCGGTTGCAGCAGCGTCGGCGTGGCCGGGATCCGGATCAGGTGGTCGGCGTACGGTACGACCGCCTCGTCGCCCTCCTCCGCGATCACGATGGTCCGCGCGCCGCGCGCCCGGATCTCCTGGATATTGGAGACGATCTTGTCGTGGAGGACCGACCGGCCCCGCGGCGAGGGCACGACCACCACCACCGGCAGGTCCTTCTCGATGAGGGCGATCGGCCCGTGCTTGAGCTCGCCCGCCGCGAAGCCCTCGGCGTGCATGTACGCCAGCTCCTTGAGCTTGAGCGCGCCCTCCAGCGCCACCGGGTACCCGACGTGCCGGCCGAGGAACAGCACGGTGTTCTTGTCCGCCAGCGAGCGCGCCAGCTCCCGTACCGGCTCCATCGTCTCCAGTACGGTGTCCACCGCGCCGGCGATGTCCGACAGCTCGCGGATCACCGCCTCGATCTCGTCGCCCCACTTGGTGCCGCGCACCTGGCCGAGGTAGAGCGCGACCAGGTAGCAGGCGACCAGCTGCGTCAGGAACGCCTTGGTCGAGGCGACGGCCACCTCGGGACCGGCGTGCGTGTAGAGCACGGCGTCCGACTCGCGCGGGATCGTCGACCCGTTCGTATTGCAGATGGCCAGCACCTTGGCCCCCTGCTCGCGCGCGTGCCGCAGCGCCATCAGGGTGTCCATGGTCTCGCCGGACTGCGAGATCGCGACCACCAGCGTCCGCTGGTCCAGGATCGGGTCGCGGTAGCGGAACTCGCTCGCCAGCTCCGTCTCGCACGGGACACGGGTCCAGTGCTCGATGGCCAGCTTCGCGATCATGGCCGCGTGGTACGCCGTACCGCACGCCACGATCACGACCTTGTCGACCTCCCTGAGCACCGAGACGGGGATGCGCACCTCGTCCAGGGTCAGCGAGCCGCTCGCGTCGATCCTGCCCAGGAGGGTGTCGGCGACAGCCTTCGGCTGCTCGGCGATCTCCTTGAGCATGAAGTAGTCATAACCCCCCTTCTCGGCCGCCGAGGCGTCCCAGTCCACGTGGTACGCCCGCACGGACGCGACCGAACCGTCGAAGTTGGTCACCGAGACCCCTTCGCGGCGGAGCTCGACGACCTGGTCCTGCCCCAGCTCGATCGCGGACCGGGTGTGGGCGATGAACGCGGCCACGTCCGAGGCGAGGAAGTTCTCACCCTCTCCAACGCCCACCACCAGGGGCGAGTTCCGGCGCGCACCGACGACCACGTCCGGTTCGTCGGCGTGCACGGCGACCAAGGTGAACGCCCCCTCCAATCGCCGGCACACCTGCCGCATGGCCTCCGCCAGGTCCCGGGTGGCCGCGAAGTGCTCGGCCAGCAGGTGCGCCACGACCTCGGTGTCCGTCTCGGACTCCAACCGGTGTCCGCGCTCGGACAGTTCCGCGCGCAGGACGGCGAAGTTCTCGATGATGCCGTTGTGCACGACGGCCACCCGGCCGGAATTGTCCAGGTGGGGATGGGCGTTGACGTCGGTGGGTCCGCCGTGGGTCGCCCACCGGGTGTGTCCGAGCCCGGTGGACCCGGAGGGCAGCGGATGCCCGACCAGTTCCTTCTCCAGGTTGACCAGCTTTCCGGCCTTCTTGACGGCGGCGAGCTCCCCCTCGCTGAGCACGGCGACCCCGGCCGAGTCGTAGCCGCGGTATTCCAGCCGCTTGAGTCCGGCGATGACCACATCGAGCGCCGACTGCGCTCCCACGTAACCCACAATTCCGCACATAGGCCGCAGCGTACGCCGTGGTTGACCGCCCGCCGGGTACCCGGAGACGGGAAAACCCCGCCCCGGCGAATACGCCGGAGCGGGGTTGACGCCTGTTCGAACGACTCGACCGGCCACCGGCCCGTGGACCGCCGGGCCCCGCTGAGCCTCGGCTGAGTCAGACGAGGGCGGGCCCGGGGTGAGCGGAGGCGAGCCGGGGCGGGCAGGGCTCAGGTCAGCCGAGCTTCTTGACCTGCGCGTCGACGATGCCCTGGGGCAGAGCGGCCTTGAGGCCCCAGGTGTAGAAGGTGGCCAGGGCATTGCCCTTGCGCACCGCCACGAGGTGGCCGGTGGACTTGTCCCCGTCCTCCAGGTCCATGACCACGGTGTAGGACACGGCCTCGTCACCGCCCGTGACGGCAGCACCCTGGGTGACGCTATCGAGCTTGGTCTTCTCGCCCCCGGAGGTCACCGTGTACCCGCCGGCGCACGCGGCGCCCGCGGCCTTGACGGAGGCGAAGGCCTCCTCCGCGCCCTTGGCGTCGTACGAAGAGACGGTGACCAGGGTCTGGTCCCCGCCAAGCGCCAGCAGGCCGGCCTCGATCTTGTCCTCAGCCGAAGCGCCGGCGGCCGGCTCCTTGGGCTTGACCTTGGCGGCGGTACGGCCGATCCCGGTGGCCGGACCGATCTTCTGGGCGGACTGGATCTGTGCCAGCGGCTTGCAGGCGGCGTTGTCGGATTCGGTCACCACCGCGGCGGCCTTGGCGGCGCCCTCAGCCGATACCACCTGGTCCGGGAGCTCCGCCTGCGTGACGACGAGAGGCGCCACCTCGGCATCCGTCTTGCCCTTGGCGGCTGGCGCCGCCGACGTCGCCGGGGCGCTGGGGGCGGCCTTCGGGTCCGTGTTGCCCGACCCGCCGCAGGCGGTGGCCAGCACGGCCAGGGACACCGCGGACGCGGTCAGGACGGTACGACGGACAAGAGCGGTGCGCACGAAAAGGTCTCCCCGTGGAAAATAACAGCGGCAGGGCAGCCCGGCCAGCGCCCGGCAGGAGCACGGTGCGCATCGGAGCAGCGGTGATCGACAATGTACGTGCCGCTTGATCACCCGACCCGGCATTTTCCGGCCCGGCCCCGCAATCGTGATCCTGGCGAGACCCCAGAGCCCCGCAAATCGATACGCGGCCGCGTGCAACCCCGCCCGGCAAAACAGCCCCGGTCCGCCCGCGGGGCCCCGCGCCCGCCCCGCCCCGTCCGCCTCCGCACGTGACCGACCACACCACCCACAACCGCCTTCCAGCCACGACAATGGCAGGTGTGATCACTTCGCCGCCACGAAGCAGCACGCCGGACAGCGCAATGGAGCGCACCGGCCGGGCCGGGCACGCAGCACGCCGGGCCCCCGACGCCTCCCCCTACGTCGACCTCACCCGCGCCGAGTGGAGCGCCCTGCGCGAGCGGACGCCGCTCCCCCTCACCGCCGACGAGGTCGAGCGGCTGCGCGGCCTCGGTGACGTCATCGACCTCGACGAGGTCCGGGACGTCTACCTCCCCCTCTCCCGCCTGCTCAATCTCTACGTCGGCGCCACCAGCAACCTCCGCGGCACCCTCAACACCTTCCTCGGCGACGCGGGCAACGGGCACGGCGCCCAGCAGGGCACCCCCTTCGTCATAGGGGTCGCCGGCTCGGTCGCCGTCGGCAAGTCCACCGTGGCCCGTCTCCTCCAGGCCCTGCTCGCCCGCTGGCCCGAGCACCCGCGGGTGGAGCTCGTCACGACCGACGGCTTCCTCTACCCGATGAAGGAGCTCCAGCGCCGCGGCCTGACCTCGCGCAAGGGCTTCCCGGAGTCCTACGACCGCCGCGCGCTCACCCGCTTCGTCGCGGACATCAAGGCCGGCAAGGACGAGGTCAGGGCGCCGGTCTACTCGCACCTGATCTACGACATCGTCGAGGGCGAGGAGCTCGTCGTACGCCGCCCGGACATCCTCATCGTCGAGGGCCTCAACGTCCTGCAGCCGGCCCTCCCGGGCACGGACGGGCGGACCCGCGTCGCTCTGGCGGACTACTTCGACTTCAGCGTGTACGTGGACGCGCGCCCCGAGGACATCGAGCGCTGGTACCTGGGCCGCTTCCGGAAACTGCGCGAGACCGCCTTCCAGAATCCTTTCTCCTACTTCCGCAAGTACACCCAGGTCTCCGAGGAGGAGGCCATGGAGTACGCGCAGACGATGTGGCGGACGGTCAACAAGCCCAACCTGCTGGAGAACGTGGCCCCCACCCGCGGCCGCGCCACCCTCGTCGTCCGCAAGGGCCCCGACCACAAGGTGCAGAAGCTGAGCCTGCGCAAACTCTGACGGGGCGGACGCGTTGGCTAGGGTGCGGTCATGCTGCATCTGCGGATGATCACCCCGGCCGGCCTCACCGACGAGGTGGTCGCGCTCGTCGAGAAGACGGTCGGGACCACCCACCTGGCCATCCTGACGGGCGCCGCCCGCGACCCCGTCGGCGACGTCGTGCTGTGTGACGTGGCGCGAGAGGCGGCCGGCGAACTGCTCGCCGGGCTCCGCGCGCTCAAGCTGGACGAGCTCGGCTCCATCGCCGTCGAGAACGTCGACCTCTCCCTCTCCAGGACGGCCGACCAGGCCGACAAGGACGCTCCGGGTGAGCCCGCGGACGCGGTGATCTGGGAGCAGCTGACGGACGCGACACACGAGGAGTCCACCCTCTCCGTCACCTATCTGGCCTTCATCATCCTCGCGACGATGATCGCGGCCTGCGGTGTGGTGCTCGACAACGCGGTCCTGATCGTGGGCGCGATGGCGGTCGGTCCGGAGTTCGGCCCGCTCGCCGGGGTCTGCACCGGCCTGGTCCAGCGCGCCCCCCGGCTGGCGGCACGCTCCCTGATCGCCCTGCTGGCGGGCTTCGCGGCGGCCATCGTGGCGACCACCGGGTTCAGCCTGCTGATGGACGCCCTCGGCCAGTTCGACCAGGGCATGCTGGACAATCCCCGCCCCAACACGCGTTTCATCTGGCAGCCGGACCCGTTCTCCTTCATCGTGGCCGTGCTGGCCGGCGCGGCCGGGGTCCTGTCGCTGACCTCGGCGAAGTCCGGGGCCCTGGTCGGCGTGGCGATCTCGGTCACCACCGTCCCGGCCGCCGCCAACGCCGCCGTGGCGCTCAGCTACGGCGACGTGGGCCAGATGTGGGGCTCCGCCGAGCAGCTGCTGCTGAACCTGGCCGGGATCATGCTCGCCGGCACCCTGACGCTCGTGATCCAGAAACTGCTGTGGCGCACCCCGCCCGGCCGCCGGACCCGTACGCCGAAGGTCTGAGGCCTGGCCCGGACCCGCTCGGCAGCGGTACCGAGGCCCCGGGGGGCCGATGCGCCGCGGAGCCGTGCGCGGCGGCCTCCGCGTCAGCCGCCGGCCGGGCCGATGAGCTGCAGGTCCACGTAGCCGGAGTTCGGGTTGCTGCCGGCGGGATCGCCGTCACCGGCCTCGATCACGGACATCTTCCAGAGCCGTCCGGCGAACTCCAGGGTGTCACCGACCCTGGCGTCCCGGTACAAGGCGTCCCCGCCGTCCCGGCTCGCGATGCTGATGTCGGCGCGCGGGCCGGAACCGATCTCGGTGACCACGGCGCTGTACTGCCCGCCGTACTCGTTGTTCGGCACGTGCCAGCGCAGGCGGAACCGCCCGTCGACCAGGGACGGCCAGGTGGCATCGGAGCTGGGCTGCGGCGACCCGGTCACGTTCTTGTGGTCCTTCGGCGTGAGTACGACCCGGTAGGTGCAGATCTGCGAGACGGTGAACGCGCTACTGCCGACCGTCAGGGGCTGGCCCGGCGTCACGGTCCAGGACTCGGTTCCGGCCTGCGCCGTACCGGAACCGGTGCCGTTCGTCAGCACGGCGGTACGGGACGTGCCGTCCGCCTGTGCCTCCTTGTACAGGACCGGACCGGCGCCGGGCAGTTGGACGAAGCCGCCGCGCAGGACGTGGAATCCCTTGGCGGCCGGGTCGCCGGCGCACTCGGGCCCCTTGTCGGCGGGCGGCTCGGGGCGTGCGGTGGACGGGCTCGGGGAAGCCGTGGCGTGCTCGGCCTTCGTCCCGGACGGGCCGCAGGCGGCGGCGAGCAGGGCTCAGCCGGCGGCCGCGGTGAGTCTGACTGTCTTCACAGGCGCCAGTTCGACGGTCGGTGGTCGCATCAGACCTGTGGAGAGGTGTTGCTGACGGGGCGGTACCACCCGTCCGCGCCGGAAACGCTTCGGCCCCGCCGCCCGGACATCCGGGGCGGCGGGGCCGAGGCGCTCTTCGGGACCGGGACCGGCGGTCTAGCCCAGCGCCGCCTTCACGACGTCCGCGAGCCGCCCGGCGACCGCGCGGGCCTGCTCGATGTCGGCGGCCTCGACCATCACCCGTACGAGCGGCTCCGTACCGGACGAACGCAGCAGCACCCGTCCGGTGGTGCCCAGCTCGCGCTCGGCTTCGACCACCGCCGCGGCCAGCTCCGCCGAGGTCGTGACCCGGGACTTGTCCACGTCGGGAACGTTGATCAGCACCTGCGGCAGCCGCCGCATGACGCCCGCCAGCTCCGCGAGGGACCGGCCGGTGGCCGCGACCCGCGCCGCCAGCAGCAGACCGGTCAGCGTGCCGTCCCCGGTCGTCGCGTGGTCGAGGATGATCACGTGGCCGGACTGCTCGCCGCCCAGCGCGTAGCCGTGCTGCTTCATCGACTCCAGGACGTAGCGGTCACCGACCCCGGTCTGCACGACCTGGATCCCCTCGCCCTCCATGGCCAGCTTGAAGCCCAGGTTCGACATCACGGTGCCGACCACGGTGTTCTCGCGCAGCTGGCCCGCCTCGCGCATGGCCAGCGCCAGCACCGCGAGGATCTGGTCCCCGTCGACCTCCGCGCCGGTGCCGTCCACCGCCAGGCAGCGGTCGGCGTCGCCGTCGTGCGCGATGCCGAAGTCGGCGCCGTGCTCGATCACGGCCTGCTTGAGCAGGCCGAGGTGGGTGGAGCCGCAGCCGTCGTTGATGTTCAGGCCGTCGGGCTCGGCGCCGATCGTGATGATCTCGGCGCCCGCGCGGGTGAAGGCCTCGGGCGAGACGCGGGCCGCGGCGCCGTGCGCCTCGTCCAGCACGATCTTCAGGCCTTCGAGGCGGTTGGGGAGGACCCCGATGAGGTGGGCGACGTACTTGTCGAAGCCCTCGTCGTAGTCCGAGACCCGGCCGACGCCCGAGCCGGTGGGCCGGTCCCAGGGCGCGCCGGTGCGGTGCTCCTCGTAGACGGCTTCGATCCGGTCCTCCAGCTCGTCGGCGAGCTTGTGGCCGCCCCGCGCGAAGAACTTGATGCCGTTGTCGGGCATGGCGTTGTGGCTGGCGGAGAGCATCACGCCGAGGTCGGCGCCCAGCGCACCGGTGAGATACGCCACCGCCGGGGTGGGCAGCACACCGACGCGCAGGACGTCCACGCCCGCGCTCGCGAGGCCCGCGACGACGGCGGCCTCCAGGAACTCGCCGGAGGCCCGCGGGTCGCGGCCGACGACGGCGGTCGCCCGGTGGCCCGCGAAAGAGCCCGCTTCGGCCAGTACGTGGGCAGCCGCCACGGAGAGGCCGAGCGCGAGCTCAGCCGTCAGATCCGCGTTGGCTACGCCGCGTACACCGTCCGTCCCGAAAAGTCGTCCCACTGTTGTCCTCCCGAGTTCACGCTTCACTTGTGACCGCATGTGACAGGTATGTGCCGCTTATGGCGGTAAACGAACCGCCCCGGCAGCACAGAGAGTGCTGCCGGGGCGGTTTCGTGCAGAACAGCAGGCGCAGATTAACGCTTGCTGTACTGCGGAGCCTTACGGGCCTTCTTGAGACCGGCCTTCTTGCGCTCGACCGCACGGTCGTCGCGGGAAAGGAAGCCGGCCTTCTTCAGCGCCGGGCGGTTGTTGTCGACATCCGCCTCGTTCAGCGCGCGGGCCACACCGAGGCGCAGGGCGCCGGCCTGGCCGGAGACGCCGCCACCCGCGATGCGGGCGATGATGTCGTAGCGGTTGTCCAGCTCAAGGAGCTTGAACGGCTCGTTGACTTCCTGCTGGTGCACCTTGTTGGGGAAGTAGTCCTCAAGGGTGCGACCGTTGATCTTCCACTTGCCGGTGCCCGGAACGATCCGGACGCGGGCGATGGCGTTCTTGCGACGGCCCAGGCCGGCGGCCGGCTGGGGGTCGCCGAAGCGGCCGGCAAGGGACTCGGAGGTGTAGTCGCCCTCGACGGCGACCTCAGACTCGCTGGTGTACTCCTCGACGTTGCCCTCGAACTCGTCGACGGGGGTCGTCTCGGCGGTGGTCTCGGCCACGATGCTCCTCAGAATTTTCTACGTCTTAGGGGGTGGCCGGAACTACTGCGCGACCTGGGTGATCTCGAACGGCACCGGCTGCTGGGCAGCGTGGGGGTGCTGGTCGCCCGAGTAGACCTTCAGCTTCGAGAGCATCTGACGGCCCAGGGTGTTCTTGGGGAGCATGCCCTTGACGGCCTTCTCCACGGCCTTCTCCGGGTTGTTCGCCAGGAGGTCGTCGTAGCGCACCGAACGGAGACCGCCCGGGTAGCCGGAGTGGCGGTACGCCATCTTCTGGGACGCCTTGTTGCCGGACAGGTGAACCTTGTCGGCGTTGACGATGATGACGAAGTCGCCCATGTCCATGTGGGGGGCGTAAGTCGGCTTGTGCTTACCCCGCAGGAGGGCAGCGGCCTGGGTCGCCAGACGGCCGAGGACAACGTCCTGGGCGTCGATGACGAGCCACTGGCGCGAGATGTCGCCGGGCTTGGGGCTGAACGTACGCACGCGTATGCCTTCGCTTCTTCAGTGGTGGTATCCCAAGGGCGCAAGCCCCATGGGAAGGTCCTGACAGGGTCACCACGGACGATCACGACAGCCCTCGTTCACATCGGGGACGCAACCCGTGTGAACTGCTGGTCATCGGTCCGGTGGACCGGCGCAAGGCCCTTTCACGTGAGAATGAGCAAGCCAATACGCATAACAAACCAGCAGAGTACCCAAGCAGACCCGTATGGGTCAAAACGCGGTCCGCGATGCCGATTCTGCTGACGTCGCGGCGCACTCCGGTTCGGTCCTGGGTAGGGACCCCGCAGTTGTTACGGGCCCCAGAATAACCCGTCCCGGGCGCAGCGCACGACGCGCCAGCAGAATCGCGAGCCCGCACAGTGTGGCGCAGTCCTTGAACGCCCGCCGCTTGGCCTCCAGCTCCGAGGGCCAAGGAACACCCGCCACCTGGGGCCCCATCGCCGCCCAGAACCACGGCGAGCGCGGCATCGAGCCCGGCCGCACCGCCGAGGCCAGCAGCAGCGGAAGCACCACCAGCAGGTAGTGGTCGAAGGAGGGCCGGGACACCAGGAATGCGGCGAGCATCACCATGCAGGCCGTCTCCACCAGCCTCAGCTCGCCGCCGTCGCCGTCGCCGTCCCCGCTCCTCTCCGCGTCCGTACCCCGCCACCGCGTCCAGGCCGCCCACAGGCCCACCCCGGCCCCCACGAACGCGACCAGCACCGCCAGCGGCTCGGGCACCCCCAGCCGCGGCAGCACCGCGATCGGCGAGGCGTCCCACGGCAGCGCGTACGAGTCCTGCCCCTGGAGCAGGAACGGCAGGGTCTTGGTGAAGAACAGCGACGGGCTCGGCATCATCAGCGCGCCCGCCAGCGAGAGCCCCAGCGGTACCAGCACGGCCGCGGCCAGCCCCCGCCACTGCCGCGCGAGCAGGAACAGCAGCCCGATCGGCACCAGCATCGGCTTGCAGGCGATCGCCAGCCCGACCACCAGCCCGGCCGCCCCCCACGACCGCCGGTGCGCCAGCAGCAGGGCCACGGGCAGGGCCGCGGCGGAGATGGCCGTCCAGTTCCCGATCAGGACGAGGTTCACGTACGGCTTGTAACCGATGGCGAGGAGCGCGAAGCCGCCCACGGCGAAACGTGAGCGCAGGGGCACCGAGAACAGCCTCAGCGCCGCCCACCAGCCGGTCCCCAGCAGCCCGGACATGCCCAGAGGCAGGACCCAGCGCAGCACCGCCTGCGGCAGCAGCGCCTCCGGGACGGCCATGAGCACGGCGCTGGGCAGGTAGAGGAAACGCTTGTCCTCGTACGGTGAGCCGCCGTCCAGGAGCGTCTGGGCCGCCTTGACGACGAAGGCGTTGTCCGAGCCCCAGTTCGCCCGCAGGCTCGTGGAGACGGCGATCCCGAGGATCACCGCGAGCGATACGGCCTGCCAGGACCGGGGCGCCGGGAGCAGCAGCCAGTCGACCAGCCGGCTGCCGGAGCTCCGCTGCCCGGGGGCCCGCTTCCCGGCGGCCCGGTCACGGGTGGTCTGGTCACGGGTCGTCTGCTTCTCCCACTTCATCAGCCAGATGCTAGGCCGCAGCCCCACAACGACTCCCCCTCACTCGGCCGAGGGGGTGGTCTCCCCCTAGCGCTTGCGCTCGACTCTACGTTCGTCCCAGACGGGTTCCTGAGTCTCCCGCACAACGCCGTCCGAACCGAAGACCAGGTAACGGTCAAATGTGCGCGCGAACCACCGGTCGTGCGTGACGCACAGCACGGTGCCGTCATACACCTCCAGGCCGTCCTGCAGCGCCTCCGCCGACTCCAGGTCCAGGTTGTCCGTCGGCTCGTCCAGCAGCAGCGCCGTGGTCCCCGCCAGCTCCAGCAGCAGGATCTGGAAGCGCGCCTGCTGGCCTCCCGAGAGCTTCTCGAAGGGCTGGTCGCCCTGGCGCTCCAGCTCGTAGCGCCGCAGTACGGACATGGCCGCGCCCCGGTCCTTGGCGCTCTGCGACCACAGGATGTCGACCAGCGTGCGGCCGAACAGCTCGGGATGGGCGTGCGTCTGCGCGAAATGGCCGGGGATCACCCGCGCGCCCAGCTTCCACGTGCCGGCGTGCTTGACGTCCTCGCCGGCCAGCAGCCGCAGGAAGTGCGACTTCCCGGAGCCGTTCGAGCCGAGCACCGCGACCCGCTCCCCGTAGAAGACCTCCAGCGAGAACGGCTTCATCAGGCCGGTCAGCTCCAGGTTCTCGACGGTCAGGGCGCGCACCCCCGTACGGCCGCCCTTGAGCCGCATCCGGATGTCCTGCTCCCGCGGCGGCTCCGGCGGCGGACCCGCCTCTTCGAACTTCTGGAAGCGGGTCTGCATCGCCCGGTACCGCGAGGCCATGTCGGGGCTGCTGGCCGCCTGGTTGCGCAGCCGCAGGACCAGCGCCTTCAGGCGGGCGTGCTCCTCGTCCCAGCGCCGCTTGAGCTCCTCGAAGCGCGCGAAGCGCTCCTTGCGGGCGTCGTGGTAGGTCGCGAAGCCCGCACCGTGCACCCACACGTCCGTACCCGCCGGCCCCGGCTCCAGGCTGATGATCTTCTCGGCCGCGCGGGACAGCAGCTCCCGGTCGTGCGAGACGAACAGCACGGTCTTGCGGGTGGCCTTCAGCTGCTCCTCCAGCCACCGCTTGCCCGGGACGTCCAGGTAGTTGTCCGGCTCGTCGAGCAGCAGCACCTCGTCCGGCCCGCGCAGCAGCGCCTCCAGGACGAGCCGCTTCTGCTCACCGCCGGAGAGCGTGCGCACCTCGCGGAACTGCGCGCTGTCGTACGGGATGCCCAGCGCGGCCGTGGTGCAGACGTCCCAGAGGGTCTCCGCCTCGTACCCGCGCACGTCGGCCCAGTCGCTGAGCGCCTGCGCGTACGCCATCTGGGCGGCCTGGTCGTCCACCGTGAGGATCAGGTGCTCGGCGCGGTCCACGGCCTTCGCGGCCTCCCGGATCCGCGGCTGGGACACCGATACCAGCAGGTCCCGCACGGTCGTCTCGTCCCGCACGGAACCCACGAACTGCGACATCACGCCGAGCCCGCCACTGACGCTCACCCCGCCGCCGTGCGGCTGGAGCTCTCCGGAGATCAGCTTCAGCAGGGTGGTCTTGCCGGCCCCGTTCGCCCCCACGAGGGCGACCACCGCCCCCTCCCCCACCCGGAAGGAGACGTCGGGGAGCAGGACCCGTCCGTCGGGAAGGTAGTACTCCAGGTGGCCGGCTTCGAGATGTCCCATGCCGGGCATTGTCGCCGCCCGTCAGGCCCGGGCCCAAACCCATAAACGGCGGATCGAGGACGGCCGGCGGTCAGCAGCAGCCCGCACCCGGCAGCGTCCGCATGTTCCGCGCCTGCTCGCTGCGCGCGGCCAGCAGCTCGTCCGCCGGGTAGCCGACCTCCTCCAGGGTCAGCCCGTGCGGCTTGACCACGTGCACGGAGGAGTCCCGTACGCCCGCTGCCAGCACCCGGCCGGGCCAGTCGGCCGGCCGGTGACCGTCCCCGACGTGCAGCAGCGCGCCCACCAGGGAGCGGACCATGTTGTGGCAGAAGGCGTCGGCGCGGACGGTCGCGGTGATGATCCCGTCCTCGCCGCGCTCCCAGCTCAGCTGCTGGAGCGTACGGATGGTCGTGGCGCCCTCGCGCTTCTTGCAGTACGCGGCGAAGTCGTGCTCGCCGACCAGCGCGGCGGCGGCCTCGTTCATGGCGTCCACGTCGAGCGGCCACGGGTGCCACAGCACGTGGCCGCGGAGCAGCGGATCCACCCCGGCCTGGTGGTCGGACACGCGGTAGGCGTAACGGCGCCAGATGGCCGAGAAACGCGCGTTGAAGCCCTCCGGGGCCTCGGCTGCCCTCCACACCCGTACGTCGTGCGGCAGCCGGCCCGCGAGGCGCCGCAGGAGCTTGTCGTGGTGCTCCGCCCACACCTCCGCGGGCAGGTCGAACTGCGCCACCTGGCCGCGGGCGTGCACGCCCGCGTCCGTACGCCCGGCCACCGTCAGCTCCACCGGCTCGGACAGCCGCATGACGGTCCGCAGAGCCGATTCCAGCTCGCCCTGCACGGTCCGCAGCACGCGCTGCTTCGCCCAGCCGGAGAAGTCCTTGCCGTCGTACGACAGGTCCAGCCGCACCCGGACGTGCCCGGGCCCCACCTCGTCACTCACGTGACCGATCCTCTCAGAAACCTTGAAAACGCCAGGGAAACGCGGAACGGGCCCGCCCCGGGAAGGGGCGGGCCCGTCAGAGCCGTTCAAGCAGACGAGATCCCGGAGGATCAGGCCTCCTTGGTCTCCTCGGCGGCGGGCGCCTCGGTGGTCTCGGCCTTGGTCTCGGCCTCGGACTCCTTGACCGCGCGCTTGGTGGCGGCCTCGGCCTCACCGGTGGCCTGCTGGGCGACCGTAAGGGCCTCGACCAGCTCGATCACGGCCATCGGGGCGTTGTCGCCACGACGGTTGCCGATCTTGGTGATGCGCGTGTAACCACCGGGGCGGTTCTCGTAGCGCGGGGCGATCTCGGTGAACAGCGTGTGCACGATGCTCTTGTCCGTGATCGTCTGCAGCACCAGGCGACGGTTGTGGATGTCGCCCTTCTTGGACTTGGTGACCAGACGCTCGGCGTAGGGACGCAGGCGGCGGGCCTTGGCCTCGGTGGTGGTGATGCGGCCGTGCTCGAAGAGCGCCTTCGCGAGGTTCGCGAGAAGGTGCTTCTCGTGCGCGGCGCTGCCGCCCAGACGGGCACCCTTTGCGGGACGCGGCATGGTGATACTCCTTCATATCTGCACCGGCCGTGTCAGGTACCGGTGTCAGTTCCCCCGGAGCGGCTGCCCCGGGAAAGTCACGTCAGGCCCTTGCGGGCCGGAGCGGTCGAACCCGGCCGGCGGCCCGGGCCAGAGCCCCGGCCGCCGGCGGCGGGAAGAATCAGTACTGCTCGGTCTCGACGAAACCGGCGTCGGCGTCGTCGTCCGCGCCGAAGGCGTCGGCAGCGGCGGTCGGGTCGAATCCGGGCGGGCTGTCCTTGAGGGCCAGGCCCATGCCGGCGAGCTTCGCCTTGACCTCGTCGATCGACTTCGCACCGAAGTTGCGGATGTCGAGCAGGTCCGCCTCGGAGCGGGCCACGAGCTCACCCACGGAGTGGATGCCCTCACGCTTGAGGCAGTTGTACGACCGGACGGTGAGCTCAAGCTCCTCGATCGGCAGGGCGAGATCGGCGGCGAGCGCCGCGTCCGTCGGGGACGGGCCCATGTCGATGCCCTCGGCGTCGATGTTGAGCTCGCGCGCCAGGCCGAACAGCTCGACCAGGGTCTTGCCGGCGGACGCCATGGCGTCGCGCGGGCGCATGGCCTGCTTGGTCTCGACGTCGACGATCAGCTTGTCGAAGTCGGTGCGCTGCTCGACTCGGGTCGCCTCGACCTTGTAGGTGACCTTGAGGACCGGGCTGTAGATGGAGTCGACCGGGATGCGGCCGATCTCCTGGCCCAGCTGCTTGTTCTGGACGGCGGAGACGTAGCCGCGACCGCGCTCGACGGTCAGCTCCATCTCCAGCTTGCCCTTGCCGTTGAGCGTGGCCAGGACGAGGTCCGGGTTGTGCACCTCGACACCGGCCGGGGGCGCGATGTCGGCAGCGGTGACCAGGCCGGGACCCTGCTTGCGCAGGTACATCACGACCGGCTCGTCGTGCTCCGAGGAGACGACCAGCTGCTTGATGTTGAGGATGAGGTCGGTGACGTCCTCCTTGACACCCGGCACGGTGGTGAACTCGTGCAGGACGCCGTCCACGCGGATGCTGGTGACGGCGGCACCCGGGATGGAGGAGAGGAGCGTGCGGCGCAGGGAGTTACCGAGGGTGTAGCCGAAGCCCGGCTCCAGCGGCTCGATCACGAACCGCGAGCGGTATTCGTCGACGACCTCTTCGGTCAGCGAGGGACGCTGAGCGATCAGCATGTCTGTGTTCCTTCATTCGTGGACGCCCACTATTTGACGCCCGACGGGACGCCGTACCGGAGTACGGCTATTGCAAGGGTACGGGCGACACGTCCCCGGAAGGGGGTCGTGCCGCCCGGAACCTCAAGAACGCACGGCGTACGAGTACGCCAGGCGCCACGCGTCAGACGCGGCGGCGCTTCGGCGGACGGCAGCCGTTGTGCGGGGTGGGGGTGACGTCCTGGATCGAGCCGACCTCAAGGCCGGTGGCCTGGAGGGAGCGGATCGCGGTCTCGCGGCCGGAGCCCGGACCCTTGACGAAGACGTCGACCTTGCGCATGCCGTGCTCCTGCGCGCGGCGGGCGGCCGACTCGGCGGCCATCTGCGCGGCGAAGGGGGTGGACTTGCGCGAGCCCTTGAAGCCGACGTGGCCGGCGGAGGCCCAGGAGATCACGTTGCCCGAGGGGTCCGTGATCGACACGATGGTGTTGTTGAACGTGCTCTTGATGTGGGCGTGCCCATGAGCGACGTTCTTCTTTTCCTTGCGGCGCACCTTCTTGGCAGCGCCCTGACGACCCTTGGGGGGCATCTAAATCTCCTACGGGAGGTGGTCGGTCCTACAGCGCAAGACCGCTGAACAGGACTACTTCTTGCCCGGCTTCTTCTTACCGGCGATCGCGCGACGCGGACCCTTGCGGGTACGGGCGTTCGTGCTGGTGCGCTGACCGTGCACGGGCAGGCCACGACGGTGGCGGATGCCCTGGTAGCACTGGATCTCGATCTTGCGGCGGATGTCGCCCTGGATCTCGCGGCGGAGGTCACCCTCGGTGCGGAGGTTGGCGTCCACGTACTCGCGGATCTTGACGAGGTCCTCTTCGGCCAGGTCACGAACGCGGGTGTTCGGGTTCACACCGGTGGCCTCAAGGATTTCCTTGGACCGGGTGCGACCGACACCGAAGACGTAGGTAAGTGCGATCTCCACACGCTTTTCGCGCGGGATGTCAACACCGGAAACGCGTGCCATTCAATGGCTCCTGTGTGTTCGGGGGTCTTCCGCAGAACCGTTCCCGACCGCCGACCACCCGAAGTGGGTGATGGTACGTCCGGGTCCCCGGCCCCCGCCGGAGGTGCCGCCGGCCCCGTTCAGGGCTGGGCGGGTTCTGCGTATGTACGTTTTCTTACGTCGCGCGAAGAACTGCGGAGTGCAGGTCGGTCGGCGTGCGTCAGCCCTGGCGCTGCTTGTGGCGCAGGTTGTCGCAGATGACCATGACCCGACCGTGACGGCGGATCACCTTGCACTTGTCGCAGATCTTCTTGACGCTCGGCTTGACCTTCATGTGGGTGAGGTTCTCCGGGTCAGTGCCACCACCCGCGCCGGGACGGAATGTCCGGGCGGGAGTAGAGACAAGATCTACTTGTATCGGTAGACGATCCGGCCACGCGTCAGGTCGTACGGGGAGAGCTCCACCACGACCCGGTCATCCGGGAGGATGCGGATGTAGTGCATCCGCATCTTGCCGCTGATGTGCGCGAGGACCTTGTGACCGTTCTGCAGTTCCACCTTGAACATCGCGTTCGGGAGGGACTCGATCACGGTGCCCTCGATTTCGATGGCACCTTGCTTCTTGGCCACGCTTCGCCTTTCGAATCGGCTACCTTGATCGGCTCCCAGGCATGGATGTGCACGAGAGCCGACGAGTCAGTCTACGTCAGGGCTCCCTGAAAGACGAATCCGGAAAGTTTGCCCCGCATTGTAGATCATTACGCCAGCGGGTCCGGGGCCGTGGTGACCCCGTACTCCGCCAGCTTCGCCTTGCCGCAGTCCGGGCTGGTCAGGACGATGGGACCGGCCTCGGTCAGCGCGATGGAGTGCTCCCAGTGCGAGGACCAGGTGCCGTCCGTGGTGACGACCGTCCAGTCGTCCGCCAGGACCTCCGTCTGCGCGGTGCCCAGGGAAACCATCGGCTCGATGGCCAGGCACACGCCGGGGACCAGCTTGATCCCCTTGCCCCGCTTGCGCGAGACGTAGTTCAGCAGGTGCGGGTCCATGTGCATCTCGGACCCGATGCCGTGGCCGCCGTAGTCCTCGATGATCCCGTACTTGCCGGTCGAGGGCCGCGGCTGGCGGCGGATGTACTGCTCGATCGCCTTGGAGATGTCCACGAGGCGGTTGCCGAGCTTCATGGCGGCGATACCGGCCCACATGGACTCCTCGGTCACCCGGGAGAGCTCCAGCAGCTCAGGGGCGTGTCCAGAGCCCACGAAGGCGGTGTAGGCGGCGTCGCCGTGCCAGCCGTCGACGATCGCGCCGGCGTCGATCGAGATGATGTCGCCGTCCTTGAGCACCGTCTTGTCGTCCGGGATGCCGTGGACCACGACCTCGTTCACCGAGGTGCAGATCGTCGCGGGGAAGCCGCCGTAGCCGAGGAAGTTCGACTTGGCACCGGCGTCGGCGATGACCTTGCGGGCGACCATGTCCAGATCCCGCGTCGTGGCACCCGGCACGGCCGCCTCACGGGTCGCCGCGTGGATGGCGGCGACCACCAGCCCCGCCTCGCGCATCTTGGCGATCTGCTCGGGCGTCTTGATCTGGACCATGAACCTGCCTCCGTCTTGTGCGGCTCGGCCGCCGCCGCTCTCGCGGAGGTGGTGCTCTCCGCCGTGGTTCCCAATTATCGGCTGATGTCGAGCGAACCCGCGCCACGCAGACGGCCGCGGCGCCCCGAGGGGCACCGCGGCCGCGTGCGCGCCACGAAGGGTGACTACTTCTTGAGGGCTTCCATCGCGCGCTGCGTGACGTCCGCGACCTCGCCGAGGGCCGGGATGGTCACCAGCAGGCCCTGGGCCTTGTAGTAGTCGATGATCGGCTCGGTCTGCGTGTGGTAGACCTCCAGCCGGTTGCGGACCGTGCCCTCGGAGTCGTCGCCGCGCTGGTACAGCTCTCCGCCGCAGGTGTCGCAGACACCGTCGGTCTTCGGCGGGGCGTACGTCACGTGGAAGACGTGGGAGGAGTCGTTGCGGCAGGTGCGCCGACCGGCGATCCGCTTGACGACCTCGTCCTCCTCGACCTCCAGGTCCAGGACGGCGTCGAGCTTCATGCCCTCGGCCTGGAGCATCACGTCGAGGGCTTCGGCCTGGGCCACGTTCCGCGGGAAGCCGTCGAGCAGGAAGCCGCCCGCGGCGTCGGGCTGCTCCATGCGGTCCTTGGCCATGCCGATGGTCACCTCGTCGGGGACGAGGTCACCGGCGTCCATGAAGGCCTTGGCGCGCCGGCCGAGCTCGGTGTTCTGGCTGATGTTGGCCCGGAACAGGTCGCCCGTGGAGATGTGCGGGATCGACAGGTTCCTGGCAAGGAACGCGGCCTGCGTTCCCTTGCCCGCACCGGGCGGTCCGACGAGGACGATTCGCATCAGCGGAGGAACCCTTCGTAATTACGCTGCTGGAGCTGGCTCTCGATCTGCTTCACGGTTTCCAGACCCACACCCACGATGATCAGGATGCTCGTCCCGCCGAACGGGAAGTTCTGGTTCGCTCCGAAGCCGGCCAACGCCATCGTCGGCACAAGAGCGATGAGACCCAGGTACAGCGACCCCGGCCAGGTGATCCGGTTGAGTACGTAACTCAGATACTCGGCGGTAGGTCGACCGGCGCGGATACCCGGGATGAACCCACCATACTTCTTCATGTTGTCTGCAACTTCCTCGGGGTTGAAGGAAATCGCCACGTAGAAGAACGCGAAGAAGACGATCAGGAGGAAGTACACCGCGATGTAGTACGGGTGGTCGCCCTTGACGAAGTGCTTGTTGATCCAGGTGGCCCAGCCGGCGGTGGAACCGCTGAACTGCACGACGAGCGCCGGGATGTACAGCAGCGACGAGGCGAAGATGACGGGGATGATGCCCGCCTGGTTCACCTTGAGCGGGATGTAGGTCGAGGTGCCGCCGTAGGCGCGGCGACCGATCATGCGCTTCGCGTACTGGACGGGAATCCGGCGCTGCGCCTGCTCAACGAAGACCACCAGACCCACCATCGCGAGTCCGACGAGCATGACGACGCCGAACTCGACCCAGCCGTCGGCGATCTTGCCCTGCTCCTTGATGGTCCACAGGGCGCCGATGAAGCCGGCGGCGATCGAGATGAACATCAGGATCGACATACCGTTGCCGATGCCGCGGTCGGTGATGAGCTCACCGAGCCACATCACGACACAGGTACCGGCGGTCATGGTGACGACCATGACGACGGTGGTGAAGATCGACCGGTTCGGGACGATCTGGTTGGCGACCTGGCAGCCCTGGAACAGGGCGCCGCTGCGGGCAGTGGCCACGAGGCCCGTGCCCTGCAGGATCGCGAGTGCGACCGTCAGATAGCGCGTGTACTGAGTGATCTTCGCCGTGCCGGACTGGCCCTCTTTCTTGAGGGTCTCCAGCTTCGGGATGACCACGGTCAGCAGCTGCAGGATGATGCTCGCCGTGATGTACGGCATGATGCCGAGCGCGAAGATCGTGATCTGCAGCAGCGCACCGCCGCTGAACATGTTGACGAGACCGAAGAGGCTATTGCTCGCCCCGGCCCCTTCGACACAGATCTGAACGTTCTTGTAGCTCACGCCGGGTACCGGGATATGAGACCCGAGCCGGAACAGCACGATGATGCCGAGCGTGAAGAGCAGCTTCTTGCGCAGGTCGGGCGTCTTGAACGCCCGGGCGAACGCGGTGAGCACGGTGCCTCCTGCGACCCCCGCGCTACTGCGTCAGAGGTGACGGTCTGAGGGATCGACGAATACGTACAACCAAAGGTGCAGGCCACCTTACCGGCGACTGCGCCCCCCGTGGAACGACCAACCGGGGATGCCCCATATGTGAGGCATCCCCGGTCGGGTTTCGAGCTATTTAGTCACTTTATTCGTCTTAGACGAGCTCGGTGACAGTGCCGCCGGCGGCGGCAATCTTCTCCTTGGCGGAGCCGGAAACGGCGTCAACCGAAACCTGCAGCGCCACGGAGATCTCGCCCTGGCCCAGGACCTTGACGAGGCTGTTCTTGCGCACCGCGCCCTTGGCGACCAGGTCGGCCACCGTGACCTCTCCACCCTCGGGGTAGAGAGCGCCGAGCTTGTCCAGGTTCACGACCTGGTACTCGGTGCGGAAGGGGTTCTTGAAGCCCTTGAGCTTCGGGAGACGCATGTGGAGGGGCATCTGCCCGCCCTCGAAGCGCTCCGGAACCTGGTAACGGGCCTTCTGGCCCTTCGTACCACGACCGGCCGTCTTACCCTTCGACGCCTCACCACGACCGACACGGGTCTTCGCGGTCTTGGCGCCGGGGGCGGGACGGAGGTTGTGGGCCTTCAGCGGGCTGTTCTCAGCCATGATTAGTCAACCTCCTCAACCGTCACGAGGTGGCGGACGGTCTGCACCATTCCGCGGAACTCGGGGCGGTCCTCCTTGACGACCACGTCGTTCAGGCGCTTGAGCCCGAGCGAACGCAGAGTGTCACGGTGGTTCTGCTTGCTGCCGATGTACGACTTCGTCTGCGTGATCTTGAGGCGAGCCATTACGCACCCGCCCCAGCACGTGCACGAAGCAGAGCCGCGGGGGCGACGTCCTCAAGGGGCAGACCGCGGCGGGCCGCGATCTCCTCGGGACGCTGCAGGCCCTTGAGGGCCGCCACGGTCGCGTGCACGATGTTGATCGCGTTGGACGAGCCAAGCGACTTCGACAGGATGTCGTGAACGCCGGCGCACTCCAGAACGGCGCGCACCGGGCCACCGGCGATAACACCGGTACCGGGGGAAGCCGGCTTCAGGAGCACGACGCCCGCGGCACGCTCGCCCGTGATCGGGTGAGGGATGGTGCCCTGGATGCGCGGAACCTTGAAGAAGTTCTTCTTGGCTTCCTCGACACCCTTGGCGATGGCCGCGGGAACTTCCTTGGCCTTGCCGTAACCGACACCTACAGTGCCGTCACCGTCGCCCACCACGACCAGCGCGGTGAAGCTGAAGCGGCGACCACCCTTGACAACCTTGGCGACGCGGTTGATCGCGACGACGCGCTCAACGTAGGCGGTCTTCTCGGCGGCAGGGCCACCGTCGCGACCCTTCCGGTCCCGCCGCTCGCCGCCACCGGCACCGCTTCCGCGGCGCTGGGGTCCAGCCATTGGATTACCTCTCTCTGTTACGTCCGTGAGTCCCGGAACCGGGGCTTAGAACTTCAGCCCGGCTTCGCGGGCGGCGTCAGCCAGAGCGGCAATGCGCCCGGCGTATCGGTTGCCACCGCGGTCGAACACGACGGTCTCCACGCCGGCAGCCTTCGCACGCTCGGCGACGAGTGCGCCGACCTGCTGGGCCTGGGCGCTCTTGTCGCCTTCGCCACCGCGGATCGAAGCGTCCAGGGTCGACGCGGACGCCAGGGTGTGACCCTGGAGGTCGTCGATGACCTGAGCAACGATGTTGCGGTTGGAACGCGTCACGACGAGGCGCGGACGCTCCGCCGTACCCGAGACGTTCTTGCGGATGCGGATGTGGCGGCGGGCCTTGGCGGCACGCTTGTACGCGTCGCCCTTGGCGATCTTTACACCGTATGCCATGGCTACTTACCAGCCTTTCCGACCTTGCGGCGGATGACTTCGCCGGCGTACTTGACACCCTTGGCCTTGTACGGGTCGGGCTTCCGCAGCTTGCGGATGTTGGCGGCGACCTCGCCGACCTTCTGCTTGTCGATGCCCTCGACCGAGAACTTGGTCGGCGACTCGACCTTGAAGGAGATGCCCTCGGGCGCCTCCACCAGGATCGGGTGGCTGTAGCCGAGCTGGAACTCCAGGTTGGAGCCCTTCGCGGCCACGCGGTAACCGACACCGCTGATCTCAAGAGCCTTGACGTATCCCGTGGTCACACCGGTGATCATGTTCGCCACCAGCGTGCGGGACAGGCCGTGCAGGGCCTTGTTCTGACGCTCGTCGTTCGGGCGGGTGACGTTCAGAACGCCGTCCTCGTCCTTCACGACGGCGATGGGCGCAGCGACGGTGTGCGAGAGGGAACCCTTGGGGCCCTTCACCGCGACCGTGCGGCCATCGATGGTGACGTCCACACCGGCGGGAACCTGGATGGGGAGCTTGCCGATTCGCGACATGAGCTTTCCTTCCTTTCCCGACTACCAGACGTAGGCGAGGACTTCCCCACCTACGCCCTTCTTGCCTGCCTGCTGGCCGGTCAGGAGACCGTGGGACGTGGAGATGATCGCCACGCCCAGGCCGCCGAGGACCTTCGGCAGGTTGGTGGACTTCGCGTACACGCGCAGACCGGGCTTGGAGATCCGCTTGATGCCCGCGATGGAGCGCTCACGGTTCGGCCCGAACTTCAGCTCGAGGACGAGGTTCTTGCCGACCTCGGCGTCCTCGACCTTCCAGCCGGTGATGAAGCCCTCTTGCTTGAGGATCTCCGCGATGTGCGACTTGATCTTGCTGTGCGGCATCACGACGGTGTCGTGGTACGCCGAGTTAGCGTTACGCAGACGCGTGAGCATGTCTGCGATCGGGTCAGTCATGGTCATGAAGTGGCCTTCGGCCTCTCTCGCCGGGGTTTCCTGTATGCGCCATCCCTCTCCCCACTCAGTGGCGGGACGGGTGCGGTGCGGGGACCTACGGCGTAGTAAGTCGTTATGGACGGCGGACGCCCAACCCCACAAGCCTACGGCATGCGGAGCAGGGCACCCACCGACCAGATGCTTACCGAGAGTCTCTGGAGGTTCCCAAGTCCCTGAGGACCGAGGGGAATTACCAGGAGCTCTTGGTCACGCCCGGCAGCTCGCCACGGTGAGCCATCTCACGAAGGCACACGCGGCACAGGCCGAACTTGCGGTACACGGAGTGGGGGCGACCGCAGCGCTGGCAGCGGGTGTACGCACGCACACCGAACTTGGGCTTACGGGCAGCCTTCGCGATGAGAGCCTTCTTCGCCATCTCGCTTACGCCTCCTTGAAGGGGAAGCCGAGGTGACGAAGGAGGGCGCGGCCCTCGTCGTCGTTGGTCGCCGTGGTGACCACGGTGATGTCCATACCCCGGGTACGGTCGATCTTGTCCTGGTCGATCTCGTGGAACATGACCTGCTCCGTGAGACCGAAGGTGTAGTTGCCACGGCCGTCGAACTGCTTCGGCGACAGACCACGGAAGTCACGGATACGCGGAAGCGCGAGCGACAGCGTACGGTCCAGGAACTCCCACATGCGGTCACCACGGAGGGTGACGTGGCAGCCGATCGGCTGACCCTCGCGCAGCTTGAACTGCGCGATGGACTTGCGGGCCTTCGTGACGGCCGGCTTCTGACCGGTGATCGTCGTCAGGTCGCGGATGGCGCCGTCGATCAGCTTGGAGTCGCGGGCGGCGTCGCCCACACCCATGTTGACCACGATCTTCACGAGGCCGGGAATCTGCATGACGTTCTCGTAGGAGAACTCTTCACGCAGCTTGCCCGCGATGTCCTCGCGGTACTTCGTCTTGAGACGCGGAGTGGTAGCCATCAGATGTCCTCACCCGTCCGCTTGGCAACGCGGATCTTGTTGCCCTCGTCGTCGAAGCGGAAACCGACGCGGGTAACGACCTTCTGGCCGTCCTTCTCCACAACCAGCTGAACGTTGCTGACGTGGATCGGCGCCTCGGTGATCACGATGCCACCGGTCTGCGAGCCACCAGCGGTCTGGCCGGCCTTGGTGTGCTTCTTGACCCGGTTGACACCCTCGACGAGGACGCGGTTCTCAGCGGGGAAGGCAACGATGACCTTGCCCTGCTTGCCCTTGTCCTTACCGGTGATGACCTGGACCAGGTCGCCCTTCTTGATCTTCATGCTTACAGCACCTCCGGCGCGAGCGAGATGATCTTCATGAACTTCTTCTCGCGCAGCTCACGGCCCACCGGGCCGAAGATACGGGTGCCGCGAGGGTCGCCGTCGTTCTTCAGAATGACGGCGGCGTTCTCGTCGAAGCGGATGTACGAGCCGTCCTGGCGGCGGCGCTCCTTCACGGTGCGAACGATGACCGCCTTGACGACGTCACCCTTCTTCACGTTGCCACCGGGGATCGCGTCCTTGACGGTGGCAACGATGACGTCACCGATGCCCGCGTAGCGGCGACCGGAGCCACCGAGAACACGGATGCAAAGGATCTCCTTGGCACCAGTGTTGTCGGCGACACGCAGTCGCGACTCCTGCTGGATCACGTCTATCTCCTGATTGTCTGCCGGTTCCCGGCGGGGGCTTCACTCCGAGGAGCTGGGCCCCCACCGAGCCTGGCGGAACGAACCTGAGGGGCCCCCGGACTTGTTGCCCGGGGCCTCAGATACTTACTTGGCCTTTTCGAGGATCTCGACGATGCGCCAGCGCTTGCTCGCCGACAGCGGACGCGTCTCCATGATGAGGACGCGGTCGCCGACGCCGGCAGAGTTCTGCTCGTCGTGAGCCTTGAGCTTGTTCGTACGGCGGATGACCTTGCCGTACAGGGCGTGCTTCACGCGGTCCTCGACGGCGACGACGACGGTCTTGTCCATCTTGTCGCTGACGACCAGACCCTCACGGGTCTTGCGGAAACCGCGGTCGGTCTTGTTCTCAGTCACGTTGTTCTCGCTCATCAGGCGCTCTCCACCGTCTCGATACCGAGCTCACGCTCGTGCATCAGGGTGTAGATGCGAGCGATGTCCTTACGGACGGACTTGAGCCGGCCGTTGTTTTCGAGCTGGCCCGTGGCCGCCTGGAAGCGCAGCTTGAACAGCTCTTCCTTGGCCTCGCGCAGCTTGCCAACGAGCTCCTCGTTGCCGAGCTCTCGCAGCTCGGACGCCTTGGTTCCCGTCGCCATCACGACTCACCTGCCTCGCGCCGAACAATCCGGCACTTCATCGGAAGCTTGTGAGCAGCGCGGGTGAGCGCCTCACGAGCAATCTTCTCGTTCGGGTAGGACAGCTCGAACATGACCCGGCCCGGGTGCACGTTCGCGATCCACCACTCAGGAGAACCCTTACCGGAACCCATGCGGGTCTCGGCGGGCTTCTTCGTCAGCGGACGGTCCGGGTAGATGTTGATCCAGACCTTGCCGCCACGCTTGATGTGGCGGGTCATCGCGATACGAGCCGCCTCGATCTGGCGGTTCGTCACGTAGGCCGGGGTGAGCGCCTGGATGCCGTACTCGCCGAACGAGACCTCAGTACCGCCCTTGGCCATACCGCGGCGCTTCGGGTGGTGCTGCTTGCGGTGCTTGACCCTACGAGGGATCAGCATGTCGGTCAGGCCTCCGTTCCGGTGCTCTCGGCCGGAGCGGCGGCGGGAGCGTCGGCCTTGGGGGCCTCGGCACCAGCAGCCTGCTGCGGCTTGCGGCCACCACGGCCGCCGCGCTCGCCACCGCGGCCACCACGGCCGGCGGGACGGTCGCCAGCGCCCTGCGCGCCACGGGCCGGGCGGTTACCCGCACGGGCCGCAGCGTTCTCGGCGCGAACCTCGGCGATGTTCTTGACGTCGCCCTTGTAGATCCAGACCTTCACGCCGATGCGGCCGAAGGTGGTCTTGGCCTCGAAGAAGCCGTAGTCCACGTTCGCGCGCAGCGTGTGCAGCGGCACACGGCCCTCGCGGTAGAACTCGGACCGGGACATCTCGGCGCCGCCGAGACGGCCGCCACACTGGATCTTGATGCCCTTGGCGCCGGCCTTCATCGTGCCCTGCATGCTCTTACGCATGGCGCGACGGAAGGAGACGCGGGAGGAGAGCTGCTCGGCAACGGCCTGAGCAACCAGCTGAGCGTCGAGCTCGGGGTTCTTGACCTCGAGGATGTTCAGCTGGACCTGCTTGCCCGTGAGCTTTTCGAGGTCACCGCGGATGCGGTCGGCCTCGGCGCCACGGCGGCCGATGACGATGCCCGGACGAGCGGTGTGGATGTCCACACGCACGCGGTCACGGGTGCGCTCGATCTCAACCTTCGAGATGCCGGCGCGCTCCATGCCGGACGTCATCATCCGACGGATGGCGACGTCTTCCTTGACGTAGTCCTTGTACAGCTTGTCGGCGTACCAACGCGACTTGAAGTCGGTGGTGATGCCGAGCCGGAACCCGTGCGGGTTTACCTTCTGGCCCATTACCGGGAACCTTCCTTGCTGCTGACGACCACGGTGATGTGGCTGGTCCGCTTGCGGATCCGGTAGGCACGGCCCTGCGCACGCGGACGGAACCGCTTCAGGGTCGGGCCCTCGTCCACGAACGCCTCGCTGATGAACAGCGAAGTGGCGTCCGGGTGGTTGTAGTTGTGTGCGGCGTTGGCAATGGCGCTGTCAAGCACCTTGCCGACCGGCACGCTCGCGGCCTGCGGGGCGAAACGCAGGACCGCCTGAGCCTCCGTGGCATCCATGCCACGGATAAGGTCCACCACTCGGCGGGCCTTCATGGGCGTGACGCGGATGTACCGCGCCTGGGCCCTGGCTTCCATGGTTGTCCCTTCGGTGTAAGTCATAGTCGTAACCACCCCGCCTTTAGCGGCGCTTCGACTTCCGGTCGTCCTTGACGTGGCCGCGGAAGGTGCGAGTCGGCGAGAACTCGCCGAGCTTGTGGCCGACCATCGACTCGGTGACGAACACCGGGACGTGGGTCTTGCCGTTGTGCACCGCGATGGTGTGACCCAGCATGCTGGGGATGATCATCGAGCGACGGGACCAGGTCTTGATGACGTTCTTGGTGCCGGCTTCGTTTTGGACGTCCACCTTCTTTACGAGGTGGTCGTCGACGAAGGGCCCCTTCTTGAGACTGCGCGGCATCTAAACCCGCTCCTAGCGCTTCTTGTTCGTCTTGCGGCGGCGGACGATGTACTTGCTCGAAGCCTTCTTCGGCGAGCGAGTACGACCCTCCTTCTGACCCCACGGGGAGACCGGGTGGCGACCACCACTGGTCTTGCCCTCACCACCACCGTGCGGGTGGTCAACCGGGTTCATCGCGACACCGCGGACGGACGGGCGAACGCCCTTCCAGCGCATGCGGCCGGCCTTGCCCCAGTTGATGTTCGACTGCTCGGCGTTGCCGACCTCGCCGACCGTGGCGCGGCAGCGGGCGTCGACGAGACGGATCTCGCCGGACGGCATACGAAGGTGGGCCATGGTGCCCTCCTTCGCCAGCAGCTGCACGGACGCACCCGCGGAGCGGGCGAACTTCGCACCGCCGCCGGGACGCAGCTCGATCGCGTGGATCGTCGTACCGACCGGGATGTTGCGCAGCGCCAGGTTGTTGCCGGGCTTGATGTCGGCCGTCGGGCCGTTCTCAATCCGGTCACCCTGCTGCAGGCCGCGCGGCGCGATGATGTAGCGCTTCTCGCCGTCGGCGTAGTGCAGCAGCGCGATGCGCGCGGTGCGGTTCGGGTCGTACTCGATGTGCGCGACCTTGGCCGGCACGCCGTCCTTGTCGTGACGACGGAAGTCGATCACGCGGTAGGCGCGCTTGTGTCCACCACCCTGGTGGCGAACGGTGATCCGACCGGTGTTGTTACGGCCGCCCTTGCTGTGCAGCGGGCGAACCAGCGACTTCTCCGGCGTGGACCGCGTGATCTCGACAAAGTCGGCGACGCTGGAGCCACGACGGCCCGGGGTCGTCGGCTTGTACTTGCGGATACCCATTTCTCAGTCCTCGTCCGATTCCGGACGACTCAGGACTCCGTTAGGAGGCCTGGCCGCCGAAGATGTCGATTCGGTCGCCCTCAGCGAGGGTCACGATGGCGCGCTTGGTGTTCGCGCGCTTGCCGAAACCGGTCTTGGTGCGCTTGCGCTTACCCTGACGGTTGATCGTGTTGACCCCGGTGACCTTGACCGAGAAGACCGCTTCCACGGCCTGCTTGATCTGGGTCTTGTTGGCGCCGGGCGCGACGATGAACGTGTACTTGTTCTCGTCCAGCAGCGCGTAGCTCTTCTCCGAGACAACCGGCTTGATCAGCAGGTCGCGCGGGTCAGTGAAGGTCTTGCTGGTAACGGTCGCCTCAGACATCAGGCGTCGCTCCCTTCGGTCTCATCGTTCCGGCCAGAAGGCGCGCCAGACACGAAGGACTCGAAAGCGGCCTGAGTGAAGACCACGTCGTCAGAGACGATCACGTCGTACGTGTTCAGCTGGCCCGGCTCCAGGATGTGAACCTGGGGCAGGTTGCGGGCGGACAGCCACGCGGCCTCGTCGGCGCGGTCGACGACCAGGAGCAGGTTCTTGCGCTCCGAGATCTTGCCGAACAGCGTCTTGGCTGCCTTCGTGGAGGCGGCACCCTCGACCACGCCGGTGACGACGTGGATGCGGGAGTGACGCGCGCGGTCCGAAAGCGCACCGCGCAGAGCGGCGGCCTTCATCTTCTTGGGGGTCCGCTGCGAGTAGTCACGCGGCTGCGGGCCGTGGACGACGCCGCCGCCGACGAACTGCGGAGCGCGGGTCGAACCCTGACGGGCGCGGCCGGTGCCCTTCTGGCGGTAAGGCTTGCGGCCACCACCACGGACTTCGCCGCGACGCTTGGTCTTGTGCGTGCCCTGACGGGCAGCTGCCAGCTGGGCGACAACGACCTGGTGGATCAGCGGAACGCTGGTCTTCGCGTCGAAGATCTCCGCGGGGAGCTCGACGGTACCGGCCTTGTCGCCTGCCGGCGAAAGGATGTCAATGGTGCTCATTACCTCAAGCCCCCTTGGCCGCGGTACGGACCAGGACGAGGCCGCCGTTGGGACCGGGGACCGCGCCCTTGATGAGGAGCAGGCCCTTCTCCGCGTCGACCGCGTGGATGGTCAGGTTCTGGGTGGTGACGCGCTCGTTGCCCATGCGACCGGCCATGCGCATGCCCTTGAAGACACGCCCAGGGGTGGCGCAGCCACCGATCGAACCGGGGGAGCGGTGCTTGCGCTGCACACCGTGACCGGCGCCGAGGCCCCGGAAGTTGTGCCGCTTCATGACACCGGCGAAGCCCTTGCCCTTGCTGTTGCCCGTGACGTCGACCTTGACGCCGGACTCGAACACCTCAGCAGTGATCTCCTGGCCGAGCGTGTACTCGCTGGCGTCGGAGGTGCGGAGCTCCACCAGGTGGCGGCGGGGGGTCACGTCGGCCTTGGCGAAGTGGCCCTTGAGGGGCTTGTTCACCTTGCGCGGGTCGATCTCGCCGAAGGCGATCTGGACCGACTCGTAGCCGTCGATGTCGTTGGTACGGACCTGGGTAACAACGCAGGGCCCGGCCTTGACCACGGTCACCGGGACGACACGGTTGTTCTCGTCCCAGACCTGGGTCATGCCGAGCTTCTCGCCCAGGACGCCCTTGATCTGCTTTGCCATCTTCTCCGTGCCTCTCAGAGCTTGATCTCGATGTCAACGCCGGCCGGAAGGTCCAGGCGCATCAGCGAGTCAACGGTCTTGGGCGTCGGGTCGAGGATGTCGATCAGGCGCTTGTGCGTGCGCATCTCGAAGTGCTCGCGCGAGTCCTTGTACTTGTGCGGCGACTTGATGACGCAGTACACGTTCTTCTCAGTGGGCAGCGGCACCGGGCCCGCGACCGACGCACCAGTTCGCGTCACCGTCTCGACGATCTTCTTCGCCGAGGAATCGATGACCTCGTGGTCGTAGGCCTTGAGCCGGATGCGGATCTTCTGTCCCGCCATGGCTACTCCGTAGTCCTGTCTCTATGTGGAAACGCTCTGGCTCCCGGCTGGCTGCGGAACGGATCCCGCGGCTCCTCCTCCGACCCACGCGGTCGGGCGTGTCGCACTTCCTCTACAGAAAATTCCCACACGGAAATTCCCTCTCCAAGGGGTGCGGTCCCAAGACCGCGCTGCGGGGGAGAAACACCCACCGAGCGCCTGGTGAACGCCTCGCTGACACTTCCCAGAAGATTCCCGTACGTCCGCCCTCATTGCTGCCCCGAAAGGCAGATTAAGGACGACGAGTACTGTGGGACTCGCTTCCGGTCCTCCCGGCGGGAGGCGCGCAGCATCGGCACTCAACCGAGCAACTTGAACAGTCTGCCACACGAGGTGCGTACTGCGCCAATCGGGGCGAAGACAATACCCGGCCACGCTGCGTGGTCAAACCTCACCGCACCCAGCCGGGAGAACGCCCGGTCCCACCCGGTGCGGACTGAGCCGCACCGGTCCGGGACGGGGTTCTACTCGTCGTCCTTGAAGTTCGCCTTGCGGCCGCAGACGTGGGGCCAGTCCTTGGCCAGCAATCCGGCGCACCAGATGTAGCCGCGGTCCTCTTCCTGCTTCCAGTCCTTGATCCTGATGTCCGCGCACTCCTTGACCGGGGAGTAGCGCGGGCAACTGCCGTCGGCCTTCTTGATGGTGTGCGCCCGCCAGGCGTCGATGCCCATGGTGTTTCCGGACTCGTGCGCCGGCATGTACCGGTTCACCGACCAGGACGCCCCCATCGTGGCGAACAGCGCGGTGACGCACACCATGCCGGCCGCGAGCTGCCGGACCACCCGCCGCGGAATGACCGGGGCGGCGCCTTCGGCCCCCTGCGCGGCGCGCGGCCGCAGCGAGCGCTCGACCCAGCCGCTGCCGCGCTGGACCACCGCCATCATGCCCAGCACAGCCAGGATCATCAGGCAGTACATGATGATCCAGGTGGTGCGCGGGTAGAGCTGTACGGACTTCTCGTGCGCCATGTGCGAGGCGAACCAGAACCGGGCCAGCCACGCGCCGGCCAGGGTGGCCGCCGCGGTGCGGACCATGACGTGCCGCATGCCCAGCCCCACACCGAGGCCCACGCCGAAGAGCAGCAGCAGCGCGAAGCCGCTCTGCCCGGCCATCTCCCCCGCCACCGGCCAGTCCAGGTACGTCGTCTTCCCGGACCGGTCCGAGGCCCAGCCCATGACGTAGGCGGGGTCCGCGTACACGGAGAGGTAGGCGTAGCGGTCCGGGGTCTGCGCGCCGAGGCGGAGCATCTGGTAGAGCAGCGGAGCGCCCACGATCCCGGCGGTCACCAGGACGGCGCCGACGAAGGCGAGGGCCCGCTTCACCACCGCGGGGCCGCCGCGCCAGGGGAAGAGGAACAGCGCGAGCACGCCGACACCGGGCGCGGCCCATACGTACCAGCCGGAGTACCAGAGGAACAGCATCCCGAAGATCAGCCCGAGGCCCGCGCCGCGCAGCAGCTGGGAGCGTACGGAGCGCCCGCCGGGGCGGCGCATCTCGCGCAGGCAGAAGCCGAGCAGCGGCAGCAGCACGATCATGACGACGTGGCTGTAGGGGCGGATCGGGTCGAGGAAGAGCACGGCCGACGGAACGGCGATCAGCAGCGCCCAGAACGGCCGCAGCAGCAGCCGCCAGGCGAGGTAGGCCATGGGGCCGACCAGGGCGCTGAAGAGGATCTGCAGGTCGTGCAGGGCGAAGCCGGCCCCGCCGACCCCGCCGTAGCGGATCTCGGACCACAGCGCCATCAGCGCCGGGAAGCCGGGCGGGTAGATGCCGGACATGCTCTCGCCGTGCATGAACGAGTTGGCCATGGCGATGAGGACGCCCGGGTCGCCCTCCTGACCGCCCAGCGGCCAGGGCGTGCCGCGCAGGGCGACGACCACGCCGGCCGCCACCACGGCGGTGGACAGGCCGGCCAGGGCGGCGCAGACCAGGCGCTTCACCAGCTGGTGGCGGCGCGGTGTGCCCCGGTACGCGGTGTACAGCAGCAGGGCGAGCAGCGGCAGGCCGAGGAAGGCCACGTACTGCTGGATCTTGGCGAGGCCGCTCACCTGGCCGATGCGGTTCATCGGGTTGGCGCTGATGTGCGTGGACAGCAGCGTGAAGCCGAGGGCCGCCGCGACGCTGACCACGACCTCGGCGAGGGCGAGCACCCAGCGCCGGGAGGTCCACGCGCGGCTGCGGGAGACGGGCTCGGCCGGCGCGGCCGGCGGCGTCTCGGTCCCGCGGTGCGCCGGGCCGGCCTCTCCGACGGCCTCGGGGGCCAGGTGTGTCATCTCAGTCCATTTCCGTCGCGGATGTCACCGCTGTCCAGTGGCCGTGGCGGGCCGTTCACGTCGCTGCGGGACGGCTCAGCTCTGCCCCGGTGTGAAGGCGTGCCGGGCCAGGGTGCGGGCGCCCTCGCGCTGTCCGCGGCGCAGCGCGCCGGGGAGCATCGTGAGCGCGTGCAGGCGTGAGGCGCTGTGGAAGCGCGCCGCACGGGCCGCCTTGGGCCATCCGCGGGCGTCCATGCGCCGGGCCACCGCGGAGAAGTACCGCTCCGCCTCGGTGAAGCGGGTACCGGAGAAGGCCTGGACCGAGGACTCGCTGACGGCGTGCCGGCGGTACTGGAAGACGGTGGTGGAGTTGTCGATCACCATCCGCTCCCCCTCCTCCAGCAGGTCGATCACGAGCGCGAGGTCCTGGATCACCGAGTAGTCGTCGCGGAAGTTCACCTCGCGCAGCGCCTCGCCGCGCCAGGCGATCGACGGGAAGTAGAGCCAGTTCCCGCGCAGCACGCTGGCGGCCAGCTCCTCACCGCCCATCTCCCTGCGTCCCTTGACCTGCGGGGAGTACAGCCGCTTCTTGGTGTTGTCCGCGAGCCCCTGCGTCACCCGGCCGTCGCCGTCGATCACCTCGACGCCGGGCTGGACCATGCCGATGGCCGGGCTGTCCTTGATGATCCCGCGGACGGTCTCCAGGTAGTGCGGGTGCAGCAGGTCGTCGCAGCCCATGATGACGACGTAGTCGGCCTCGGAGAGCCGTACGCACTTCTGGAAGTTCTTGGTGATGCCGAGGTTGCGCTCGTTGCGGGTGTAGTGGACCCGCTCGTCGGCGAGCTGCTCGAACCAGCCCGGTACCTCGGGCTCGCGGCCGTCGTCGATCACGACGAGCCGGAAGTCCGGGTCGGTCTGCGCCAGGACGCTGCGCACGGCGTCCTGCATCAGCCGCACGTCCCCGTAGTAGGGGAGCATGAAGTCGAAGGTCACCACGGGCGTCAGGCCTTCACGGATTCGGACGCGGACTCGGGCTGGGACTCGGCCTTGGACACCGGCCCGGAGGCAGCCTCGGATGCGGGCTTGGAGGGCGCGAGCGGGGCGACGACCTCCGCGCCGAGGCGCTCGTCGTTGTGCCGCACGCCCTCGTTGATGGCCACCGTCCGGGCGAGGTCAGTGATCTTCTTCTCCAGCGAGCGGAAGCGCAGGAAGGTGTTGAGGGTGAGGAAGCCCATCGCCAGCACCATCACGTACAGCACCAGGTCGGTGCCGCGGCCGACGCCGAGCTGCTGGGCGACCCAGGTGACGTCGGTCGGGCGGAGCACGGCGTACACGTTGACGACGACGAACACGGAGAAGGCGATGCGCTTCCAGGCCCGGTTCTTCGCCTGTCCCCAGGTCCGTATGAACATCAGTGCCATGGACACCGAGCCCACGATCAGCAGCAGCTGGATCCAGAAGTACTTCATCGACGCCCACGCTCCCGCAGCGAAATGTCAAAAAGGATGTTGACGCCGTTGATCAGGGACTGACCCTTGGCGCGTGAGTAGTCGGTGTACAGGATGTCCACGGGGACCTCGGTGACCCGCAGGCCGGAGCCCGCCAGGTAGCCGACGATCTCGGAGGCGTGGGCCATGCCGTTCATGGTGATGTTCAGCTGCTCGGCGGCCTTGCGGCTCAGTACGCGCAGTCCGTTGTGCGCGTCGGTGAGCTTGAGCTTGCGGGCGGTCGGGCTGACGGCGGCGGCCGTACGCAGCACCACCTGCTTGATCCACGGCACCTGGCCGTTCTGCTCGATGAAGCGGGAGCCGAGGACCACGTCGGCCTCGTCGGCGCGCAGCACCGCGACCATCGTCTCGACGTCCTTGGTCTGGTGCTGGCCGTCCGCGTCGAAGGTGGCGAAGTACCGGGCACCGGGCTGGGCGAGCGCGTACGTGAGGCCGGTCTGCAGGGCGGCGCCCTGGCCGAGGTTGACCGGGTGGCGCACCAAGTGGGCGCCGGTGGAGGCTATGTGCTCGGCCGAGTCGTCCGTGCTGCCGTCGTCGACGACGACGATGTTGGGGAACGTCTTGCGGGCCCCCTCGACCACGCCGGCGATCACCTGGCCCTCGTTATAGGCCGGTATGACCAGCCAGACATCGTCGTATTGGGACACGGTAGCTCCAGCGGAATGTGGCACGTCTGCGTGCGCGGTGATCGGTGTGACGTCGTGGGCCCGCATGGTCAGTCTCCGACCGCACCGGCGACCGGCCGGCTTGCGACGCCCGTGTGCCCGGGTCCTTCGGTGCCGGCGGCGGCCGCCCGGGGGAAGTTCAGCCTCAGCGCTGTCAGCATAGCCAGCACGGTGGCGACGGAGCCGAGAGCGTAGGCCACGATCACACGTACGGCCACCTCACCCGGCATGAAGGTGATGCCCATCAGCACCGCGGTACCCACGGCCCAGCAGAGCAGTTGCAGGTTGTGCCGCTTGAATACCATGAGCGCCTGTCCGAGGACCATCGCGAACATGTACGCCACGGTGCCCGCGGACAACAGGAAGAAGTCGAGGCAGCCCAGTGCCGGCTGCGCCTTGAAGAGGACCTCGATCAGCCACGGGCCGAGCACGGTGGCGGGCAGGCCGCCGAGCAGCCCGAGCGCTCCGACGACCATGCCGATCCGGCGCAGCATCGCCCAGAACGCGGCCCGGTCCCCGGCCGTGAAGGCGGTGGTGAGGCCGCTCAGCAGCGATGCCTGGAGCGAGCCGAAGACGAAGAGCGGCACCCGGGCCAGCACCAGCGCGCTCAGCAGTGCCGCGATCAGCACGCTGTCGGCGGGAGCCAGCAGCTTGGTGCTGATGACCGCCGCGTTGACGACGACCTGGGACAGCAGGGTCGAGCAGACGAGCAGACCGAGCCCGCCGCACAACTCCCGCCAGGCGACCGGCTCGCCGGGGCCGACCGCGCGCAGCAGCGCGGGCAGCGTGACGAGGGTCGCGGCGACGGGCGCGATGGCCAGGACCAGACTGAAGGCGAGCGCCGAGTGCAGTCCGAACACCGCGCAGCCGAAGGCGAGCAGGATGCGCAGCCCGCCGTCGACGGCCAGCTGGGTTCCGTACGCGCCGAAGCGGCCGAGGCCGGCGAGCACACCGCGGGTGAGGTAGCAGACGGCCATGCCGGTGAAGGCGCCGCCGAGCGCGGCCACCAGGGCGCGGTCGCCCTGGAACAGCAGATCGGCGATCGGGCCCGCGCCCAGCCCCAGTACGAGCAGGGTCGCGCCCAGGATCCCGGCGGTGAGCAGGGTGGCGCGGCGCAGCACGGGGGCGGCGCCCTGGCCCAGCACCACACGGGCGGAGACGATCCGGGTCAGCTCCTGCTCGATGGGGAAGAACACGCCGATGCCGATGGACATCACGACCGTCCAGAGCACCGAGACGTTCGCCATCTCCATGCCCTGCCCGGCCAGGCTGTGCCCGGCCACGCCCAGGTGGACGTACGAGGCCGCGCCGAGCACGACGGTGCCGCCGGCCACCGCGACGGTGCCCGGCGGCAGCGCCGCGGTGAGCTTGGTCAGCAGGGTCCTCATCCCGCGGTGCCGTCCCGGGCCGGGACGGCCAGTGCGGTGAAGGCGGGGGCTCGCAGGGCCTCGGCGAGCTGCTCGCGCCAGTCGGCCAGCGGCTCCAGGCCCGCCTCGGCCCAGCGGTCGTGGGCCAGCACGCTGAACGCGGGGCGCACGGCGGGGCGTACGAAGGCGGCGGAGGTGGTCGGGCGGATGCGCTCGGGGTCCAGGCCGCTGAGCCGGTAGGTCTCGCGGGCCAGCCCGCACCAGGTGGTGCGGCCGCTCGCGGTGCCGTGGTAGACGCCGCCGGGGGCGCGGCCGGCGAGCGCGGCCAGGCCGAGTTCGACCAGGCGGCGGGCGAGCGCGTACGACCAGGTGGGCTGGCCGTGCTGGTCGTCGACGACGTCCAGGGTGTCCCGCTGGGCGGCGAGCTTCAGCATGGTGGCGACGAAGTTCGGCCCGTGCTCGCCGTACAGCCAGGCCGTCCGGACGACGTACCCGTCCCGCGGCAGCAGTTCGGCCACGGCCCGTTCGCCGACGAGCTTTGAGCGCCCGTAGGCGTTGACCGGGCCGGTGGGGGCGTCCTCCGGGTACGGCTGGGCGGCGTCGCCGGGCAGCACGTAGTCGGTGGAGACGTGCAGCAGGCGCGCACCGGCCGCCGCGCAGGCCGCGGCCAGGACGCGAACGCCCGTGCCGTTGACGGCGGTGGCGGCCTCCTCGGCCGTCTCGGCGCCGTCCACGTCGGTCCATGCCGCGCAGTTGACGACGACGGCGATGCCCGCCACGGCGGCCCGGACGGCGTCCGCGTCGGTGATGTCGAGGTCGGCGCGGCCGAGGCCGACGGCTTCGATCCCGGCCTTCTTCAGCTCGGTCAGGACGTCCTGGCCCAGCATTCCGGCGGCGCCGGTGACGAGCCAGCGCCCGGCGGCGGGGTCGGCGCTCACTTCTGCAGGGCCGCCTTCGCCTTCAGGGGCTCCCACCAGGCACGGTTCTCGCGGTACCAGTCGATGGTGGCCTTGATGCCGTCCTCGAAGGTGACCTGCGGGGCGTAGCCCAGCTCGGAGCCGATCTTGCTGATGTCGATGGAGTAGCGCAGGTCGTGGCCCTTGCGGTCCTCGACCTGTTCGACCATGTCCCAGCCCAGGCCCGCGGCTTCCAGCAGGACGCCCGTGAGCTCCTTGTTGGTGAGCTCGGTGCCGCCGCCGATGTTGTAGACCTCGCCGGCGCGGCCCTTGCGCATCACGAGGTCGATGCCGCGGCAGTGGTCGGAGACGTGGAGCCAGTCGCGGACGTTGCCGCCGTTGCCGTAGAGCGGGACCTTCCGGCCGTCCATCAGGTTCGAGACGAACAGCGGGATGACCTTCTCCGGGAACTGGTAGTGCCCGTAGTTGTTGGAGCAGCGCGTGACCACCACGTCCATGCCGTGGGTGCGGTGGTAGGCCAGCGCCAGCAGGTCGGAGGACGCCTTGGAGGCGGAGTACGGGGAGTTGGGGACCAGCGGCCACTCCTCGGTCCAGGAGCCTTCGCTGATCGAGCCGTAGACCTCGTCGGTGGAGATGTGGACGAAGCGGCCGACCCCGTGCTTGCGGGCGGAGTCCAGCAGGACCTGCGTACCCAGGACGTTGGTCGTGACGAACGGTCCGGCGCCGGCGATCGAGCGGTCCACGTGGGACTCGGCGGCGAAGTGCACCACCACGTCGTGACCGGGCATCACCTGGTCGACGGCCTCGGCGTCGCAGATGTCGCCCTTGACGAAGGCGTAACCGGGGTGGTCCGCGACCGGTGCCAGGTTGGCCTCGACGCCCGAGTAGGTCAGCTTGTCGAAGACCGTGATCTGAGCCGTGGCGTCCGCGCCGAGCTGCTGGCGGACGAATTCTGAACCGATGAAGCCGGCGCCGCCGGTCACGAGGATGCGCATAATACGAAGAGTCTAGCGGCCCGCTGAACGTCACATTCCCGTGGCTCGGCTCCCCCGCGCCCTCTCGCATAGGGTGCTCCCCATGCGTGGAATCCTTTTGGCCGGTGGCACCGGATCGCGACTCTGGCCGTTGACCCGGGCCGTTTCGAAGCAGCTGCTGCCCGTCTTCGACAAGCCGATGATCTACTACCCGCTCTCCACCCTGGTGATGGCGGGGATCAGCGAAATCCTGATCATCACCACCCCGGACGACCGCGACCAGTTCGAGCGACTGCTCGGCGACGGTTCGCAGTTCGGTCTCAAGCTCGAATACGCCGTCCAGGAGCGTCCGGAGGGCATCGCCCAGGCCTTCGTGCTCGGCGCCGACTTCATCGGCGACGAATCCGTCGCACTCATCCTCGGCGACAACATCTTCCACGGCAGCGGCCTCGGTACCCGGCTCGCCCAGCACACCGACTCCAAGGGCGGCCGGGTCTTCGCGTACCCGGTGGCGGACCCGACGGCGTACGGCGTGGTCGAGTTCGACGAGAACGGCCAGGCGATATCCATCGAGGAGAAGCCGGCCAAGCCCAAGTCCCGTTACGCGGTACCGGGCCTCTACTTCTACGACAACCGCGTCGTGGAGATAGCCCGCGAGCTGAAGCCCAGCGCCCGCGGCGAGCTGGAGATCACCGCGGTCAACGACGCGTACCTCCAGGCCGGCGAGTTGAATGTCACCATCCTCGACCGCGGAACCGCCTGGCTCGACACCGGCACCTTCGTATCGATGGTGCAGGCCTCCGAGTTCGTCCGCGTCATCGAGGAGCGGCAGGGCTTCAAGATCGGGTGCATCGAGGAGGCGGCCTGGCGGGCCGGCCTGATCGATTCCGCGCAGCTGCGCGCGCTCGCCGAGCCGCTGCTCAAGAGCGGTTACGGGGACTACCTGGTGACGCTGCTCGACGAGGAGGAGGCACGATGAAGTTCCGTGAGCTGTCCATCGAGGGCGCCTTCGAAATCACCCCGCAGCTGCACGGGGACCCGCGAGGCCTGTTCACGGAGTGGTACCGCTTCGACCGGCTGGCCGAGGTCGTCGGACACCCGCTGAACCTGGCGCAGGCCAATCTCTCGGTCTCCTCGCGCGGCGTGGTCCGCGGCATCCACTTCGCCGACGTGCCGCGCGGCCAGGCCAAGTACGTGACCTGCGTGCGCGGCGCCGTCCTCGACGTCATCGTGGACCTGCGCGTGGGCTCGCCGACCTTCGGCCGGTGGGAGGGCGTCCGGCTGGACGACGAGGACCGCCGCGCGGTCTACCTCTCCGAGGGCCTCGGTCACGGCTTCTGCGCGCTGACCGACGACGCCACGCTCTCGTACCTCTGCTCGGAGACGTACAACCCGACCGGCGAGCACTCGGTCCACCCGCTGGACCCGGACCTGGGCATCGACTGGCCGGCCGACGTCCCGCTGCTGTCCGCCCGCGACGAGGCCGCCCCGTCGCTGCAGGACGCCATCGCGTCGGACCTGCTGCCGGACTACGCCGTCTGCAAGGAATTCACCGAGTCGCTGCGCGCGGGCTGAGCGCGCCGGAGCAGAGCAGAAAGGGCCGCACCCGTCGGGGTGCGGCCCTTTTCCGTACCCCCCGTGGCGAGGCGGCCGACCCGGGAGAAGGAGCCGGGGGTGGGGACACGCACGCCGAAGGGCCCCGCCCCACCGCCGGAGCGGTGGGACGGGGCCCTTCAGTGGAACTTGGTGCCCGGTGGACGGGCTACCAGGTCAGAACACGAATTACTTCGTGATCTTGGTGACCTGGCCGGCGCCCACGGTACGACCACCCTCACGGATGGCGAACTTCAGGCCCTCCTCCATGGCGACCGGCTGGATCAGCGCGACCGACATCTCGGTGTTGTCGCCCGGCATGACCATCTCGGTGCCCTGCGGGAGGGTCACGACGCCGGTCACGTCCGTGGTACGGAAGTAGAACTGCGGGCGGTAGTTGTTGAAGAACGGGGTGTGACGGCCACCCTCGTCCTTCGACAGGATGTAGGCCTGGGCCTCGAACTCGGTGTGCGGCGTGACCGAGCCGGGCTTGATGATGACCTGGCCGCGCTCGACGTCCTCGCGCTTGATGCCACGGAGGAGCAGACCGACGTTCTCGCCCGCCTGGCCCTCGTCGAGGAGCTTGCGGAACATCTCGATACCGGTGACCGTGGTGGTGGTCTTCTCTTCCTTGATACCGATGATGTCGACGGTCTCGTTGACCTTCAGGACACCACGCTCGATACGGCCGGTGACGACCGTACCGCGACCGGTGATCGTGAAGACGTCCTCGACGGGCATGAGGAACGGCTTCTCGGTGTCACGCGGCGGGGTCGGGATGGCCTCGTCGACGGCAGCCATGAGGCCGAGAAGCTTCTCGCCCCACTCCTTGTCGCCCTCAAGGGCCTTCAGCGCGGAGACGCGGACGACCGGAAGGTCGTCGCCCGGGAACTCGTACTCGGAGAGCAGCTCACGGACCTCGAGCTCGACGAGCTCAAGGATCTCCTCGTCGTCCACCATGTCGGCCTTGTTCAGGGCGACGACGATGTAGGGGACGCCGACCTGGCGGGCCAGGAGCACGTGCTCCTTGGTCTGCGGCATCGGGCCGTCAGTGGCGGCGACCACGAGGATGGCACCGTCCATCTGCGCGGCACCGGTGATCATGTTCTTGATGTAGTCCGCGTGACCGGGGCAGTCGACGTGGGCGTAGTGACGCGCTTCGGTCTGGTACTCGACGTGCGCGATGGAGATGGTGATACCGCGCTGGCGCTCCTCAGGAGCCTTGTCGATCTGGTCGAAGGCCGAGGCCTCGTTCAGGTCCGGGTACGCGTCATGCAGCACCTTGGTAATGGCGGCCGTGAGGGTCGTCTTACCGTGGTCAATGTGACCGATGGTGCCGATGTTGACGTGCGGCTTAGTCCGCTCGAACTTCGCCTTCGCCACGGGGGTCCTCCTGGAGAGTGGTTCTGTACGCCTTGCTCATCGGCGCCAGGTGATCTTTGCTGGATAGCCGGTTCCCCGGGGGCGACGGGAGGGTTGCTCCTGTTGCCCCAGAGGCTCCGGTGACAAGCCTAAAGCGTGTACTCGGAAGAGTTACTCGCCCTTGGCCTTCGCGATGATCTCCTCAGCGACGTTCCGGGGAACCTCGGCGTAGGAGTCGAACTGCATCGAGTAGCTGGCGCGACCCGAGGTCTTGCTGCGGAGGTCTCCGACGTAGCCGAACATCTCCGAAAGAGGCACGAGGCCCTTCACGACGCGAGCGCCGTGACGCTCCTCCATGGCCTGGATCTGGCCACGGCGGGAGTTGATGTCGCCGATGACGTCACCCATGTAGTCCTCGGGCGTGGTGACCTCGACGGCCATCATCGGCTCAAGCAGTACGGGGTTGGCCTTGCGCGCGGCCTCCTTGAAGGCCTGCGAACCGGCGATCTTGAAGGCGAGCTCGGAGGAGTCGACCTCGTGGTAGCCACCGTCGAGAAGAATGACGCGGACGCCAGTCATCTCGTAGCCGGCGAGGATGCCGAACTGCATGGCTTCCTGCGCACCCGCGTCGACCGAAGGGATGTACTCCTTCGGGATGCGGCCACCGGTGACCTTGTTCACGAACTCGTACGCCGGGCCGTCCGACTCGGTGATCGGCTCGATCGCGATCTGCACCTTGGCGAACTGACCGGTACCACCGGTCTGCTTCTTGTGGGTGTAGTCGTGACGCTCGACGGACTTACGGATCGTCTCACGGTACGCGACCTGCGGCTTACCGACGTTGGCCTCGACCTTGAACTCGCGCTTCATACGGTCGACCAGCACCTCAAGGTGCAGCTCGCCCATACCGCCGAGGATGGTCTGGCCGGTCTCCTCGTCCGAGTGAACGTGGAAGGAGGGGTCCTCCTCCGCGAGACGCTGGATGGCGACACCCAGCTTCTCCTGGTCACCCTTGGACTTGGGCTCGATGGCGACCTGGATGACCGGAGCCGGGAAGTCCATGGACTCCAGGATCACGGGTGCCTTGTCGTCACACAGCGTCTCACCGGTGGTGGTCTGCTTCAGGCCCATGACGGCGACGATGTCACCGGCGCCCACCGCGTCGATCTCTTCACGCTTGTTGGCGTGCATGCGGTAGATCTTGCCGATGCGCTCCTTCTTGCCCTTGACGGAGTTCAGCACCGCAGTGCCGGCCTCCAGGCGGCCCGAGTAAACCCGGACGAAGGTGAGCTTGCCGAGGTGCGGGTCGCTCATGATCTTGAACGCGAGCGCCGCGAGGGGCTCCTCGTCGGAAGGCTTGCGCTTCACGACGACCTCGGGGTCCTTGACGTCGTGGCCTTCGATGGCCTCGATGTCCAGGGGCGAGGGGAGGTAGCGCACGACGGCGTCGAGCAGGGGCTGAACACCCTTGTTCTTGAACGCCGTGCCACAGAACACCGCGGTGATCGTGGCGCCCTGGCCCTTGCCGGAGCCGATGATGATGCGGCGGACGGCGGCGTGCAGCTGCTCCACGGACGGCTCTTCGCCGCCGAGGTACAGCTCCATGATCTCGTCGTCGTTCTCGGCGACGGCCTCGATGAGCTTCCCGCGCCACTCTTCAGCGGCCTCGGTGTGCGTGTCGGGGATGTCGACGATGTCGTACATCTCGCCCTTGGTCGCCTCGGCGGACCAGACGAACGCCTTCATGGTGACCAGGTCGACAACGCCCTGGAAGTCCATCTCGGCGCCGATGGGGAGCTGCATGACGATCGGAACCGCACCGAGGCGGTCCTTGATCATGTCGACACAGCGGTGGAACTCGGCGCCGGTGCGGTCCAGCTTGTTGACGAAGCAGATCCGCGGGACGCCGTAACGGTCGGCCTGACGCCAGACCGTCTCGGACTGCGGCTCCACACCGGCGACACCGTCGAACACGGTGACGGCACCGTCGAGGACGCGGAGCGAACGCTCCACCTCGACCGTGAAGTCGACGTGACCCGGGGTGTCGATGATGTTGATGGTGTGGTCGACGTCTTCGAGCGGCCAGTGGCAGGTCGTCGCGGCGGACGTGATCGTGATGCCGCGCTCCTGCTCCTGCTCCATCCAGTCCATCGTGGCAGCGCCGTCGTGGACTTCACCGATCTTGTACGACACACCGGTGTAGAACAGGATCCGCTCGGTGGTGGTCGTCTTGCCCGCGTCGATGTGAGCCATGATGCCGATGTTGCGCACCTTGGCCAGGTCAAGCGAAGTGGTAGCCATAAGGCTTCGGTCTTCTCTCGGTCTCGATGTGGGGTGGGACTACCAGCGGTAGTGCGCGAAGGCCTTGTTGGACTCGGCCATCTTGTGCGTGTCCTCGCGCTTCTTGACGGCAGCGCCAAGACCGTTGGAGGCGTCGAGCAGCTCGTTCATGAGGCGCTCGGTCATGGTCTTCTCGCGGCGGGCGCGGGAGTAACCCACGAGCCAGCGCAGCGCGAGGGTGGACTGGCGGCCCGGCTTGACCTCGACCGGGACCTGGTAGGTCGCGCCACCGACACGGCGGGACTTGACCTCAAGGGCCGGCTTGACGTTCTCCAGCGCGCGCTTCAGCGTGATGACCGGGTCGTTGCCGGTCTTCTCGCGGAGGCCTTCCATGGCGCCGTAGACGATGCGCTCGGCGGTGGAGCGCTTGCCGTTCAGGAGGATCTTGTTGATGAGCGACGTCACCAGAGGAGATGCGTAGACCGGGTCGATGATGACCGGGCGCTTCGGGGCGGGGCCCTTACGAGGCATTCTTACTTCTCCTTCTTGGCGCCGTAGCGGCTGCGGGCCTGCTTGCGGTTCTTGACAGCCTGGGTGTCAAGCGCACCGCGGATGATCTTGTAACGAACACCCGGCAGGTCCTTCACACGGCCACCACGCACGAGCACGATCGAGTGCTCCTGCAGGTTGTGTCCCTCACCCGGAATGTAAGCGGTGACCTCGATGCCGGAGGTCAGACGCACACGCGCGACCTTGCGCAGCGCCGAGTTCGGCTTCTTCGGGGTGGTCGTGAACACACGCGTGCAGACGCCGCGACGCTGGGGCGAAGCCTCAAGCGCGGGGGTCTTAGTCTTCTCGACCTTGTCCTGCCGGCCCTTCCGGACCAGCTGCTGGATCGTAGGCACTACTTCTCCGGTTTCTGTGTGCCGTGTAGTGAAGCTAACCTGGAACATTTGCCGACCCACGCGGTCGGGTGTGTCGGATCCGGCGGACCTCCGCGCAAGCACGGAAACGCATGGATCGCGGTGGGTCTGATGTGGCTCGCATGCGGTTGATGGACACGCACATGAGCCCAGGCACACCCCAGGCACAAGGTCAGAGCGTACCTACCTCACAGAGGTAGGTCAAAACAAATGCCCAGCACGAAAACATCCCGGACGCAAGCGGGACGCACCGCCGGACCCCGCCGCCACCAGTGGATCAGCGGACGCGATCTTGGGCGGGCCCGGCGGCGGTCTCAGTCCCTCGCCCCGCGGCGGGCCTGAGGGGTGCCCGACTCGTCCGGGGAGACCTCAGCGGGGGCGTCACCCTGCGCGTCCTCGGGCTCCAGGAACTGGCTGACCACCTTGACGAAGACCTCGCGGCGCGACTCGGGGACGCCGAGCCAGCGGGCCGCGGGCCCGGGCGGTGGTGCCGCCGCGGGTGGCGTCGCGCACTGGCAGCCCCGGATGCGGCTCTACCTCTACACCGCCGCCGGATCGGGCACCACCGGGCAGGTCCGGGTACTCGTCGACGGCGTCCAGTGGGGCGACCCGGTGACCACCGGCGCGGTCTTCGACCGGACGGCTCTGGTCGCCGAGGACTTCAACGCGCGCTTCGGCAGCCTGCTCAAGGTGGAGATCCAGGCCCAGGTCACCACCGGCACCGGAGTCGTCTACGCGCAGCCGCTGATGATGTACGGCACCCAGAGCTGACGCCCCGGGGCGCCCGCTCGGACCCCGGAGCCGCGCCGAGCCCGCCCCGCCCCGGCCCGCCCCGCGCCCGCCGCCCGGGCCGGCTCCGGAAATGGCGCCGAGCCCGCCCGCCCGAACCCGGAAACCGCGCGCACCCGCCCGGCCCCGCCCGCGAGACCCCAGAGCCGCGCCGGACCCACCGGCGAGACCCCGTAGCCGCGCCGGACCCGCCCGCCCGGCCTCCGCGCCCCGCGCATCAACCCTGACCGCCCCTCCGGACCGGGAAGCGCGCCGAACCCCGGCCACCCGCCCGGGCAGAAAGGCCGCGTCAACCCTGACCGGGAGACCCGGGGCGAAGCCCCCGGCGGCATCGCGGCACGCGCGCCCGATATCCGGCTCCCCACCGCTCCACCACCCCCACCGCTTTCCTGCCCCCCCGCCCCCCGGGACGCCCTCAAGGTTCCGCGCTCCGGCTGAACCGTCCGCACCCCCGAACACCACACGAAAGAAGGTCCCCCATGTCCGAAGCCGCGAAGCGCACCCTTCGCACGGTCGTACAGACCGCGCTGGCCATAGCCGTCCTGCTGCCCGCCGCCGTGGACGCCTCCGGCATCCCGGCGACGCTCCCCTGGGTGGCCGGCGCGCTCGCCGCCGCCGTCCTCACCCGCCTGATGGCCGTGCCCGGGGTGCAGGCACTGCTGCCGGGCTGACTGCGTACCGAACCGCCCTACGACGCCGACCGCGAGCTGCGCGGCCTGCTCGCGCGCGCCCCGCGCGACCCGCGCGACGAGGGAGACCGTGCATGAGCGACCCGCACCAGGCGCACCAGGCGGATCCGCTGTCCGTCGCCGTGGAACTGGAACGCCTGCGCGGCACCATGGAGGCGGGCTTCGCCCGGGTCGACGGCTCGCTGGCCCTGCTGGTGCAGCGCAGCGACAGACGGACCGCCCGGTCGCCGACCACGAGTCGCGGCTGGACTCGCTTGAGCGGGCGCGCTGGCCGCTGGCCGCTGGCGAGCATGACCACGCTCGCGGCCGTCTCCGCGGTCGCCGTCACGGCCTGGCAGATCACCACCCAGTAGGACGTGCCCCACCCGCCGGGGCGGCCCACCCCCGGGCCGCCCCGGCGGCGGCGCCCGGCGACCTAGACTTGCAGACTGCCCCGGCGCGGGCGCGGGAGTCGATCAGCAGGGAGAGGACATTGGGGACCGTGGCACCGGAGCAGACCAGGATCGGCGCTCCGCCCCCCGACGACGATCCGCCGCGCCGCCGCCGACCGCGGCGGCTGTACGGTCCCCTGCTGGCCTTCCTGCTCACCTCGGCCGCCTTCTGCTCGGCCTGGGCGCTGCGCGGCACCTATCCCTTCGGCCCCACCGGCCGCGCCCTGAACGACCAGGCCAACCAGTACGTGCCCTTCCACCGCGCGCTCTGGGACCTGGTCCACGGCCAGGCCGCGGGCGATGTGCTCTTCAGCTGGCGGGGCGGCTTCGGGCAGCAGTTCCTGTCCGACTACTACACCTACCTCGGCAATCCCTTCTCCTGGCTGGCCGTGCTCGTCCCGCGCGCCCACGTCGACCTCGCCGTCTTCGCGATCACCCCGATCACGATGGGTACCGCCGCGGCCCTGATGACCGTCTACCTCGGCAAGCTGCACCCCGGCCCGTGGTGGCAGCGCGGTGTGCTCGGCGCCTGCTACGGCCTGTGCGGCTGGGCGCTCAGCGACGCCTCGTACATCCCGATGTGGCTGTGGGGCCTGGTCGCCCTGCCCCTGCTCGGCATCGCGGTCGAGTGGTGCCTGGAGGAGCGCCGCTGGCCCGGCGTCGCCCTGCTGGTGGCCCTGGCCTGGTTCGGCAACTTCTACACCGCGATGATGGCCACGATGGCCGCCTGCGTCCTGCTCGCCGTCCGGCTGATCCTCCGCGACATGAGCGCCGGGCAGCGGCTGCGCGCGGTGTGGCGGGCCGCGACGGCCGCCGGGACCGGGATCCTGCTCACCCTCCCGTTCCTGCTGCCGTCCTTCCTGTCCAGCGGGGCCGCGCAGCCCACCAAGGCCGCCGCCTTCGACCCGGTGCGGATCGAGATCTTCCTCAGCGGCATGCTCCCGGCCACCCACCTGTGGGGCGGCCGGCCGCGGCTGTACGTCGCCTCCCTCGGCCTGATCCTGGCCGGGGCCTTCCTCTTCAACTCCGCCATCAGCCGCAGGACCCGCCTGGTGTGGGCGGCCGCGATCCTGCTCGTGGCCGCCTCCTTCCAGTTCCCGCCCACGCAGTACGTGTGGCACGGCCTGGCGGTGCCCAACGGCAACCCGTACCGCGAGGCCTTCGTCTTCAGCGGGATGGTGGTCGTCGTGGCCTGGCTGGCGCTGGCCCACCGGCCGCGCCCGCTCCACCTGGCGCTGAGCGCCGGCCTGCTGGTCGCCGCCGCCTTCCTGCTGCGGCACACCGACGACTTCGGCGGCTGGACCTGGCATGCCGTACTGGGTGGTGGCGGCGTCTCCCTGCTGGCCCTGATCCTGCTGGGCCTCGGCGAGAAGCACCGGCGCCTGCTCCCCGTCGCGGCTGTCCTCATGGCCGGGGTCGTCTTCGCCGAGTCCACCGCCGCCGCGGCCAACGCGGACGCCCGCCGGGCCCGCGAGCGCTGGGCGAAGCCGGTCGCCACCTCGAACCAGTCGATCAGCCGCCACTTCGACGCCGTCCGGCAGGTCGACGGCTGGCCCGCGTACCGCACGGACCCGGGCGCGCCGCGGACCTCGTACAACGACGCCCTCGCCCTGCGGGCGGAGGGCCCGCAGTACTACAGCAGCTACCTGCCGGAAGCGACCTACCAGGCCCTGGAGCCGCTCGGCTACGGCTACAAGAACGACGGCCGGACCTTCTTCGGCGCCGACAACCCGGTACTCGACGCGATCTTCTCGATCGGCGCGCGGGTCCGCCCGGGCAGCGTCCCCGACACCTGGACGGCGGCGAGGTTCCCGGCGCCGCCGCTGGTCACGGTCCGTTCCGCGCCCTACACCTCACCGAATCCGCCGGTCAGCGTCTTCGCCCACCAGGAGGACGTCCTGGGCGCCACCGTCTACCAGGTGCCGCGGACGCTCCGCGGCGGCAGCGCCACGGAGCAGACGTACACCGCCCGGTGCGCGCCCGGCTCCGAGGCCTACTGGTACTCCCCCGCCCTCTACGGCACCCTGCGCACCGCCGGGACCGAGAAGCCGCTGGAGGACCGGATGAGCGGGGTGATCCCCCTCGGCGCCGTCCCCGCCTCCGGCCGGATCGAGGTCACGGTGAGCACCCGCACCGAGGGCGCCACCGCCGGGGAGCACCCGGTCGGCTGCCTGGACCGCGCGGCGCTCGACCGGGCGGTCGCGCACCTCACCGCCACGGGCGCCACCGAGGTCACGGCGGGCGGCCACAGCATCGAGGCGACCCTCCCCAAGGGCGCCACGGGCACCGCGGTCATCGCCACGACGGCGATCCCGGGCTGGCAGTGCACGGCGGGCTCGCGGACGCTCACCCCGGACAGCTTCCACGGCCTGCTGTCCGTGCCGCTGGCGCCGGGCACGGACAAGGTGGCCTGCGCCTTCACCCCCAAGGGCCTCACCCCCGGCCTCACCGGCGCGGCCCTCGCCCTCCTCGCCCTGGCCTCGGTCACGGCCGCCGGCCTGCGCCGCCGCCGCACCTGAGGCCGCACACGCGGGGCCTCCACCCCGCCCCGGGAACGAAGAAGCCCCCCGCCACTCCTCTTGGAGCGGCGGGGGGCTTCTTCGTTACGAGCCTCAGCCGTTGTACGGGCCGTAGTCGTAGTCCTCCAGCGGGACAGCCTGGCCGGAGCCGGTGCCGAAGGGCGAGTAGTCGATGTCGTCGTAACCGACGGCCGAGTACATCGCGGCCTTGGCCTCCTCGGTGGGCTCCACCCGGATGTTGCGGTAGCGGGCGAGGCCCGTACCGGCCGGGATGAGCTTACCGATGATGACGTTCTCCTTGAGGCCGATCAGGGAGTCGGACTTGGCGTTGATCGCCGCGTCCGTCAGAACCCTGGTCGTCTCCTGGAAGGACGCCGCCGACAGCCAGGACTCGGTCGCGAGCGAGGCCTTGGTGATACCCATCAGCTGCGGACGGCCGGAGGCGGGGTGACCGCCCTCGGTGACCACACGACGGTTCTCGGTCTCGAACTTCGACCGCTCGACCAGCTCGCCCGGCAGGAGCTCCGCGTCGCCGGACTCGATGATCGTCACGCGGCGCAGCATCTGCCGGATGATGATCTCGATGTGCTTGTCGTGGATCGACACGCCCTGCGAGTTGTAGACCTTCTGGACTTCGCCGACCAGGTGGACCTGGACGGCACGCTGACCGAGGATGCGCAGCACGTCGTGCGGGTTGGTGGCACCCATGGTGAGCTTCTGGCCCACCTCGACGTGGTCGCCCTCGTGCACGATGACCTTGGCGCGCTTCGAGATCGGGAAGGCCGTCTCGTCGCTGCCGTCGTCGGGCGTGATGACGATCTTCTTCGTCTTCTCGGTCTCCTCGATCCGCACGCGGCCGGCGGCCTCGGAGATCGGGGCGACACCCTTCGGCGTACGGGCCTCGAAGAGCTCGACGACACGCGGCAGACCCTGCGTGATGTCGTCACCGGCCACACCACCGGTGTGGAAGGTACGCATCGTCAGCTGGGTACCGGGCTCACCGATGGACTGGGCGGCGATGATGCCGACCGCCTCACCGATGTCGACCAGCTTGCCGGTGGCGAGCGAGCGTCCGTAGCAGAAGGCACAGGTGCCGACCGCGGACTCACAGGTCAGGACCGAGCGGGTCTTGACCTCCTCGACGCCGTTGGCGACCAGGGCGTCGATGAGCACGTCACCGAGGTCGACGTTGGCCGGCGCGATGACCTTGCCGTCGATGACGACGTCCTCGGCCAGCATGCGGGCGTAGATCGAGGTCTCGACGTCGTCGGCCTTGCGCAGCGCGCCGTCCTCGCCGCGAACGGCGATCTTCAGCTTCAGACCGCGCTCGGTGCCGCAGTCCTCCTCGCGGATGATCACGTCCTGCGAGACGTCCACCAGACGACGGGTCAGGTAACCCGAGTCGGCGGTACGCAGGGCGGTGTCCGCCAGACCCTTACGGGCACCGTGCGTGGAGATGAAGTACTCCAGAACGGTGAGGCCCTCACGGAAGGACGCCTTGATCGGACGCGGGATGGTCTCGTTCTTCGCGTTCGACACCAGACCGCGCATACCGGCGATCTGCCGCATCTGCATCATGTTTCCTCGGGCACCCGAGTCAACCATCATGAAGATGGGGTTCGTCTTGGGGAAGTTCGCGTTCATCGCCTCGGCAACCTCGTTGGTCGCCTTGGTCCAGATGTTGATGAGCTCCTGCGTGCGCTCGTCCTTGGTGATCAGACCGCGCTCGTACTGCTTCTGGACCTTCTCGTCCAGCTCCTCGTAGCCCTTGACGATGGCCTTCTTGGCCTCGGGCACGACGACGTCGGAGATGGCCACGGTGACGCCCGAACGGGTCGCCCAGTGGAAGCCGGCCGCCTTCAGGTTGTCGAGCGTCGCCGCCACGATGACCTTGGGGTAGCGCTCCGCCAGGTCGTTGACGATCTCGGAGAGCTGCTTCTTGCCCACCGAGTAGTCGACGAACGGGTAGTCCTCGGGCAGCAGCTCGTTGAAGAGCGCGCGGCCCAGGGTGGTGCGCAGACGGAAGCTGTCGCCCGGCTGGAACTCACGCTCCGTGACGCCGTCGTCCCCGCTCTCCGCGACCGGCGGCACCCAGCCGCGCGGCGGGATGGTGCCCACCGGGAAGCGGATGTCGACGGGCGACTGGAGCGCGAGCTCGCCGTTGTCGAACGCCATGGTCGCCTCGGCCGTGGAGCCGAACGCGCGGCCCTCGCCCTTGGTGTCACGGAGTTCACCGTCGGTGGTCAGGAAGAACAGACCGAGGACCATGTCCTGGGTCGGCATCGTGACCGGACGGCCGTCGGCCGGCTTGAGGATGTTGTTCGAGGACAGCATCAGGATGCGGGCCTCGGCCTGCGCCTCCGCGGAGAGCGGCAGGTGCACGGCCATCTGGTCACCGTCGAAGTCCGCGTTGAAGGCGGTGCAGACGAGCGGGTGGATCTGGATGGCCTTGCCTTCGACCAGCTGGGGCTCGAAGGCCTGGATGCCGAGGCGGTGCAGCGTGGGCGCACGGTTCAGCAGCACCGGGTGCTCGGCGATGACCTCTTCGAGCACGTCGTAGACGACCGTACGGCCGCGCTCGACCATGCGCTTCGCCGACTTGATGTTCTGCGCGTGGTTCAGGTCGACCAGGCGCTTCATCACGAACGGCTTGAAGAGCTCCAGCGCCATGGCCTTCGGCAGACCGCACTGGTGCAGCTTCAGCTGCGGACCGACGACGATCACGGAACGCGCGGAGTAGTCCACACGCTTGCCGAGGAGGTTCTGGCGGAACCGGCCCTGCTTGCCCTTCAGCATGTCGCTGAGGGACTTCAGCGGACGGTTGCCGGGGCCCGTGACGGGGCGGCCACGACGGCCGTTGTCGAAGAGGGCGTCGACCGCCTCCTGGAGCATCCGCTTCTCGTTGTTCACGATGATCTCGGGGGCACCGAGGTCGAGCAGGCGCTTCAGGCGGTTGTTGCGGTTGATCACGCGGCGGTACAGGTCGTTCAGGTCGGAGGTCGCGAAGCGGCCACCGTCCAGCTGCACCATCGGACGCAGGTCCGGCGGGATCACCGGCACGCAGTCCAGAACCATGCCCTTGGGCTTGTTGCTGGTCTGCAGGAACGCGGAGACGACCTTGAGGCGCTTGAGCGCACGGGTCTTCTTCTGGCCCTTGCCGGTACGGATGATCTCGCGGAGGCGCTCGGCCTCCTCCTCCAGGTCGAAGGACTCCAGGCGCTTCTGCAGCGCGGCGGCGCCCATGCAGCCGTCGAAGTACGTGCCGAAGCGGTCACGCAGCTCGCGGTAGAGCAGCTCGTCGCCCTCCAGGTCCTGGACCTTGAGGTTCTTGAAGCGGGCCCACACCTCGTCGAGGCGGTCGATCTCGCGCTGGGCGCGGTCACGGAGCTGCTTCATCTCGCGCTCGGCACCTTCGCGCACCTTGCGGCGTACGTCGGCCTTCGCGCCCTCGGCCTCAAGCTCGGCCAGGTCGGTCTCAAGCTTCTTGGCACGGCCTTCGAGGTCCGCGTCACGGCGGTTCTCGATCTGCTGGCGCTCGACGGATACGTGCGCCTCCAGCGACGGGAGGTCGCGGGTGCGGCGCTCGTCGTCGACGAACGTGATCATGTACGCGGCGAAGTAGATGACCTTTTCGAGGTCCTTCGGCGCGAGGTCCAGCAGGTAGCCCAGGCGCGACGGGACGCCCTTGAAGTACCAGATGTGGGTGACGGGAGCGGCAAGCTCGATGTGGCCCATCCGCTCACGGCGCACCTTGGCGCGCGTGACTTCGACGCCACAGCGCTCACAGATGATGCCCTTGAAGCGGACACGCTTGTACTTGCCGCAGTAGCACTCCCAGTCCCGGGTCGGACCGAAGATCTTCTCGCAGAAGAGTCCGTCCTTCTCGGGCTTGAGGGTGCGGTAGTTGATGGTCTCCGGCTTCTTGACCTCGCCGTGGGACCAGGTTCGGATGTCGTCCGCGGTGGCAAGGCCGATCCGCAGCTCGTCGAAGAAGTTGACGTCGAGCACTGTGCGTCAATCCCTCTTTCGGGGTCGAGTCTCAATCATGGTCTGAACGGTCCCGGGGATGACGGGGGGCTCTCTTCGGAGCCCCCCGTCAGGCCCGTCAGACCTCTTCGACGCTGCTCGGCTCACGCCGGGACAGGTCGATACCGAGCTCCTCCGCCGCGCGGAAGACGTCCTCGTCGGTGTCGCGCATCTCGATGGACATGCCGTCCGAGGACAGCACCTCCACGTTGAGGCAGAGCGACTGCATTTCCTTGATGAGCACCTTGAAGGACTCGGGAATGCCCGGCTCGGGAATGTTCTCGCCCTTGACGATGGCCTCGTAGACCTTCACGCGGCCGGTGACGTCGTCGGACTTGATGGTCAGCAGTTCCTGGAGGGCGTAAGCGGCGCCATAAGCCTCCAGCGCCCACACCTCCATCTCACCGAACCGCTGGCCACCGAACTGTGCCTTACCACCCAGCGGCTGCTGCGTGATCATCGAGTACGGACCGGTCGACCGGGCGTGGAGCTTGTCGTCGACCAGGTGGTGGAGCTTGAGGATGTACATGTACCCGACCGAGATCGGGTCCGGGAACGGCTCACCGGAGCGGCCGTCGAACAGACGCGCCTTGCCGGACGGCATGACCAGGCGGTCTCCGTCGCGGTTCGGGATGGTGTGCTCGAAGAGGCCGGCGAGCTCGTCCTCACGGGCACCGTCGAAGACCGGGGTGGCGACGTTGGTACCGGGCGCGACCTTGTCGGCACCGATGACCTTCAGACGCTCGGCCCACTCCTCGCCGAGACCGGAGACGTCCCAGCCGCGGCTGGCGAGCCAGCCGAGGTGGATCTCCAGGACCTGGCCCGGGTTCATTCGGGACGGGACACCCAGCGGGTTCAGGATGATGTCGACCGGCGTGCCGTCCTCAAGGAAGGGCATGTCCTCGATCGGAAGGATCTTGGAGATAACACCCTTGTTGCCGTGGCGGCCGGCGAGCTTGTCACCGTCGGTGATCTTGCGCTTCTGGGCGACGTAGACGCGGACCAGCTGGTTCACGCCCGGAGGAAGCTCGTCGCCCTCCTCGCGGTCGAAGACGCGGACACCGATGACCTTGCCGATCTCACCGTGAGGGACCTTGAGCGAGGTGTCACGCACCTCGCGGGCCTTCTCACCGAAGATCGCGCGGAGCAGGCGCTCCTCCGGGGTCAGCTCGGTCTCGCCCTTGGGCGTGACCTTGCCGACCAGGATGTCGCCGGCGACGACGTCCGCACCGATGCGGATGATGCCGCGCTCGTCGAGGTCCGCGAGGACCTCCTCGGAGACGTTCGGGATGTCCCGGGTGATCTCCTCGGGGCCGAGCTTGGTGTCACGGGCGTCGACCTCGTGCTCCTCGATGTGGATCGAGGAGAGGACGTCGTCCTGTACGAGGCGCTGCGACAGGATGATCGCGTCCTCGTAGTTGTGGCCTTCCCACGGCATGAACGCGACGAGCAGGTTCTTGCCGAGGGCCATTTCGCCCTCTTCGGTCGCCGGACCGTCGGCGAGGACCTGGTCCTCGACGATGCGGTCACCCTCGTTGACGATGACCTTCTGGTTGACCGAAGTGCCCTGGTTCGAGCGGGAGAACTTGGCGACGCGGTACGTGGTGTACGTGCCGTCGTCGTTGGCGACGGTGATGTAGTCGGCCGAGACCTCCTGGACGACACCGTCCTTCTCCGCCTTGATCGAGTCACCGGCGTCGACCGCGCAGCGGTACTCCATGCCGGTGCCGACGAGCGGGGCCTCCGCCTTGATGAGCGGAACGGCCTGGCGCATCATGTTCGCGCCCATGAGGGCGCGGTTGGCGTCGTCGTGCTCCAGGAACGGGATCATCGCGGTCGCGACGGACACCATCTGGCGCGGGGAGACGTCCATGTAGTCGACGTCGTCGCCGGCGATGTAGTCGATCTCGCCGCCACGACGGCGCACCAGTACGCGCGTCTCGGTGAAGCGCATGTCGTCGGACAGGCCGGCGTTGGCCTGGGCGATGACGAAGCGGTCTTCCTCGTCGGCGGTCAGGTAGTCGACCTCGTCGGTGACGACACCGTCGATGACCTTGCGGTACGGGGTCTCGACGAAACCGAAGGCGTTGACCCGGCCGTAGGAGGCGAGCGAGCCGATCAGACCGATGTTCGGGCCTTCAGGGGTCTCGATCGGGCACATGCGGCCGTAGTGCGACGGGTGGACGTCACGGACCTCGAAGCCTGCCCGCTCACGGGACAGACCACCGGGGCCCAGCGCCGACAGGCGGCGCTTGTGGGTCAGACCCGACAGCGGGTTGTTCTGGTCCATGAACTGCGACAGCTGGCTGGTGCCGAAGAACTCCTTGATGGAGGCGACGACCGGCCGGATGTTGATCAGGGTCTGCGGCGTGATCGCCTCGACGTCCTGGGTCGTCATCCGCTCGCGGACGACGCGCTCCATACGAGCCAGACCCGTGCGGACCTGGTTCTGGATGAGCTCGCCGACGTTGCGCAGACGACGGTTGCCGAAGTGGTCGATGTCGTCGGTCTCGACCACGATCGAACGGCCGGACTCGCCGGTCGTCTCGGTCTCGCCGGCGTGCAGCTTGACCAGGTACTTGATCGTGGCGATGACGTCGTCGGTGGTGAGCACCCCGGCGTCGAGCGGCTCATCGGCGCCGAGCTTCTTGTTCACCTTGTAGCGGCCGACCTTCGCGAGGTCGTAGCGCTTGGGGTTGAAGTAGAGGTTCTCAAGCAGCGTCTGAGCGGCCTCGCGGGTCGGCGGTTCGCCCGGACGCAGCTTGCGGTAGATGTCGAGCAGCGCGTCGTCCTGACCCTGGGTGTGGTCCTTCTCCAGGGTGGCGCGCATGGACTCGTACTGGCCGAACTCCTCCATGATCTGCTCGGTGGTCCAACCGAGAGCCTTCAGGAGAACGGTGACGGACTGCTTGCGCTTGCGGTCGATGCGGACACCGACCATGTCGCGCTTGTCGATCTCCATCTCCAGCCAGGCACCCCGGGACGGGATGATCTTGGCGGAGAAGATGTCCTTGTCGGACGTCTTGTCGATCGAGGAGTCGAAGTAGACACCGGGGGAACGGACAAGCTGCGACACGACGACACGCTCGGTGCCGTTGATGACGAAGGTGCCCTTGTTGGTCATGAGCGGGAAATCGCCCATGAAGACCGTCTGAGACTTGATCTCTCCGGTCTCGTTGTTCGTGAACTCGGCTGTAACGAACAGCGGCGCCGCGTACGTGAAGTCGCGGTCCTTGCACTCGTCGACAGAGTTCTTCGCCGGCTCGAAACGGTGGTCGCGGAAGGTCAGCGACATCGACCCGGAGAAGTCCTCGATCGGCGAGATCTCCTCGAAGATCTCTTCCAGACCGGACTTGGTGGGGACGTCCTGTCCACTCTCAAGCGCCGACTCGACGCGGGCCTTCCAGGCCGCGTTGCCGAGCAGCCAGTCAAAGCTCTCGGTCTGCAGCGCCAGGAGGTTCGGAACCTCCAGGGGCTCCTTGATCTTTGCAAAGGAGATGCGCAGCGGGGCGGTGCTGGCACCGTTGTTCGTATTGGTCGAGGCGTTGCGCGAGGCGGCCAAGAGGGGGTCCTTCCGAGGGCTCGGACTCACTACGCGCGTACCGGTCCCAGCCGACACAGAAGACAAGCGCTCCCAATCTGGTTTTAAGGTCCAGGTCAGGGCGATCAATCAGTGTGCTCAAGCGTGGGTATGCCCCTGGCGACGGGCAGGGGGCAGCTAACAGGCAGCGCAAAGGGTCAGTGTAGCCAACAGGCTCACTGATGTCCAGACCAGGTTTCCGGAAACCGGCAACAGGCCTTCCCCAGGTAGTTCAAACTGCGTCCAACGCTGCGGCACTCGCACACAGAGCGCGTATCAGTACTGCCCTCTTCGTAGTCGATCCATGCCTCGAATCCCGGATCGAGCTGTCCGAGCCGCGAGCCGGTTTGAGAATTGCGCGCCGCGTCCCGTTCGTCAAGGCCCCCTGCTCCGTGCGGATCATCTCCGGATCCCGCCGCGGGGCAACGATGATCACCCTACTCCCCAACGAGACCAGGGCAAATCAGGCACTGCGGGTACGCCGAAGGGCGACCACCCTTACGGGTGATCGCCCTTCGCGGGAGCCTTCAGGAGGCTCCTGAGGTGTTACTTGACCTCGACGCCGGCGCCGGCGGCCTTGAGGGCCTCGGCGGCCTTGTCAGCGGCCTCCTTGGCGACCTTCTCCAGGACGGGCTTGGGGGCGCCGTCCACGAGGTCCTTGGCCTCCTTGAGGCCCAGGGAGGTCAGCTCGCGCACGACCTTGATGACCTGGATCTTCTTGTCACCGGCAGAGGTGAGGACGACGTCGAACTCGTCCTGCTCCTCGGCGGCCTCGGCCGGGGCACCCGGGGCACCCGGGGCGGCGACGGCGACGGCCGCGGCGGCGGTGACGTCGAACTTCTCCTCGAAGGCCTTCACGAACTCGGAGAGCTCGATGAGGGTCATCTCCTCGAACTGAGCGAGGAGGTCGTCCTGAGAGAGCTTCGCCATGATGGGCGATCCTTCCACTAATTCGGCAGGTGCCGGATGTATTGAGAGGCGGGCGTAACGGCCCGCTACGACCCACGCACTAGGCGGCGCAGATCAGTGCGCGAGCCGAATTACTCGGCACCGCCCTGCTCGGCGAGCTTGACGCGAAGCGCTTCCGCAGTGCGGACGAACTTCGACGGCAGCGCCTGGAAGAGCGAGGCAGCCTGAGACTGCTTGCCCTTGAACGCGCCGGCCAGCTTGCTGAGCAGAACCTCGCGGGACTCGAGGTCCGCAAGCTTCTTGATCTCATCGGCGGTGAGCGCCTTACCATCAAGGACACCCGCCTTGATGATGAGGTTCGGGTTGTCCTTGGCGAAGTCACGCAGGCTCTTCGCCGACTCCACCGGGTCACCGGTGATGAAGGCGACCGCGGTCGGACCAGCGAAGTGCTCGTCCAGCGCGGTGATCCCGGCCTGGTTGGCCGCAATCTTGGTCAGCGTGTTCTTCACCACGGCGTACTGGGCGTTCTCACCGAGCGAACGACGCAGCGTCTTGAGCTGCGCGACGGTGAGACCCCGGTACTCGGTCAGCACGGCGGCGTTCGAGCTCTGGAACGCGTCCGCGAGCTCGGCTACCGCGGCAGCCTTGTCGGGCCTTGCCATAGAGCGTCGGCCTCCTTCCGGGTGATGAGGACCGCTCAGAAGGGGCTGAACAAACGAAACGCCCCGGCGCAAGCGCACGGGGCTTAAGCTCAACTGGATCTCTCCGGGAACTTCTCCACGAACACCTGCGCAGGACGTCCGCGGTCAGCGGATCCTTCGGCCGCCGCACCCTTTCGGACACGGCAACGACCAGCGGTCTTTGGCTTCTGGTGGAGCTTACGTGAAAGGTTCGAGCCAAGGCAAATCGCCTCATCGGGCACCGGCGCCGACGACCGGCCGCAGCCATCGGCGGGGCCTTGAGGAGCGCTCGCCCGGCCTCCGGCAGCCCGTACGAGCCTGTGAGCGGCCCGTACGCGAAAGGACCCCTCGCCGCCCGTGAAGGCGGGCGAGGGGCCCCTTTCAGCCACTCGGTGAGCCGTCAGGCTCAGACAGCAGCCGGGTCTTCCTCGACGAGGAGGTTCCGGGTGCGGTTCGAGTCCAGCGAGATGCCGGGACCCATCGTGGTGCTCAGGGCGGCCTTCTTGATGTAGCGGCCCTTCGCGGCGGACGGCTTCAGACGAAGGATCTCGTCCAGGGCCGCGCCGTAGTTCTCGACGAGCTGCTCATCGGAGAAGGAGACCTTGCCGATGATGAAGTGCAGGTTCGAGTGCTTGTCGACGCGGAACTCGATCTTGCCACCCTTGATCTCGGTGACGGCCTTGGCGACGTCCATCGTGACGGTGCCGGTCTTCGGGTTCGGCATGAGGCCACGGGGACCGAGCACGCGGCCGAGGCGGCCGACCTTGCCCATGAGGTCCGGGGTGGCGACAACGGCGTCGAACTCGTTGAGGCGGTTGCCCTTGGCAATCTCGTTGATGAGCTCGTCGTCGCCGACGATGTCGGCGCCGGCGGCTACCGCGGCCGCGGCACGGTCACCGGTCGCGAAGACCAGGACCCGGGCGGTCTTGCCGGTGCCGTGCGGGAGGTTCACGGTGCCGCGGACCATCTGGTCGGCCTTGCGCGGGTCGACACCCAGGCGGAAGGCGACCTCGACGGTGCTGTCGAACTTGGTCGCGGAGGTCTCCTTGGCGAGACGGACGGCCTCGAGCGGGGCGTACTGCTTCTCCCGGTCGACCTTGGCGTCCGCAGCGCGGAGAGTCTTGCTGCGCTTCACTTCTGCTCCTGTGTTGTGACTTCAGGTGTGGAGTCGTGGTGCGGGCCAGCGCTTGGCCCTACCACTGTGGTGCTGGGGTGGGGCTGGATCAGCCTTCGACCGTGATGCCCATCGAGCGCGCGGTACCCGAGATGATCTTCTCGGCGGCGTCGATGTCGTTGGCGTTCAGGTCGGGCATCTTGAGCTCGGCGATCTCGCGGACCTGGGCGCGCGTCAGCTTCGCGACCTTGGTCTTGTGCGGCTCGCCGGAGCCCTTCTCGATGCCCGCGCTCTTCAGGATCAGGCGCGCGGCCGGCGGAGTCTTGGTGATGAAGGTGAAGGAACGGTCGTCGTAGACCGTGATCTCCACCGGCACGACCATGCCGCGCTGCGACTCGGTCGCGGCGTTGTAGGCCTTGCAGAACTCCATGATGTTGACGCCGTGCTGACCGAGCGCGGGGCCGACCGGCGGAGCCGGGTTGGCCGCACCGGCCTTGATCTGGAGCTTGATAAGCCCCGTGATCTTCTTCTTCTTGGGAGGCATTGCTCTCTCCGGGTCCTAGTGAGAGTTTTCAGCCGCCAACCGGTCATCCGGATGGAGGCATACCGCACCACGATAACGGGTACAGGTGCGGCGCTAAAAACCGAGCAGGTCAGACCGCCCTTGAGGGGTGGTCTGACCTGTCCGGAAGCTGTGGCTCAGAAGCCCTGGATCACACGCGGTGGATCAGTTCTTCTGGATCTGGTCGAAGCTGAGCTCGACCGGGGTCTCGCGGCCGAAGATCTCGACGAGGCCCTTGACCTTCTTCGAGTCGGGGTTGATCTCGTTGATGGTCGCCTGGAGCGTCGCGAACGGGCCGTCGGTGACGGTGACCGAGTCGCCGACCTCGAAGTCGAGCACCTGGATCTCGCGCTTGACGGAGGGCGCGGGCAGGCCGGCCTCTTCCGCGGCGGCCTTGGCGGCCTTCTCCTGCGCCTCCGGGGCGAGCATCTTGACGATCTCGTCCAGGGTCAGCGGGTACGGGTCGTACGCGTTGCCGACGAAGCCGGTGACACCAGGCGTGTTGCGGACGACGCCCCAGGACTCGTTCGTCAGATCCATGCGGACGAGGACGTAACCGGGCAGCTTGTTCTGCCGGACGTTCTTGCGCTCGCCGTTCTTGATCTGGACGATCTCTTCCTCGGGCACCTCGGCCTGGTAGATGAACTCCTCGACGTTCAGCGAGACGGCGCGCTGCTCCAGGTTGGCCTTCACGCGCTTCTCGTAGCCGGCGTAGGTGTGGATCACGTACCACTCGCCGGGGAGGAGGCGCAGCTCCTCGCGCAGGGCCTGGACGGGGTCGACCGGCTCGGCGGGCTCGGCTTCGGCAGCCTCTTCGGCGGCTTCGTCCGTCTCGGCGGCGGGCTCGGCCGCAGCGTCGGTCTCGGCGCCGGCGTCGGTCTCGGCGGCGGGCTCGGCCGCAGCGTCGGTCTCGGGCTCGGCTTCCGCGTCGGCCTCGGCGATGTCGTCAGCCTCTTCGACCTCGGCGTCGTCCTCGACCTCGGCGTCGATCTCGCCCTCGACATGCAGCGCGGCCACCTCGGCGGCGACACCCGCCTTGGCGTCGGCGTGCTCGGCCTCGTCGGGGTCCACAGCGTCTGCCGCCTCGACGATGTCGAGCTCGTCCTCGACGGACTCGACGGAGTCGTGGCTCACGTTCAGGTTCGGGTCAGACACGGTGGCTGCTTCTTCCTGGATACAAAAGGTGGTGGAACATGCGAAAACGGGCGGCACCCATCAAGGCGCCGCCCTCCGCGGGGATCAGCCGAAGACGAACTTGATGGCTTCCTGGAACCCATAGTCAATCACGGTCACCAGACCGATCATGATGACGACGAAGACAATCACCACGGTGGTGTACGTCGTGAGCTGGTTGCGAGTGGGCCATACAACCTTGCGGAGTTCCGCGACGATCTGGCGGTAGAACAGCGCGAGCCGGCCGAGAGGGCCCTTCTTGCCGCGCTTGCCGCCCTTGCGGGCCTTCTTCTCGCGAGTCTCGTCCTCGGCGTCAGGCATGTCGATGGAGCCCAGGGCGTCCGTCACGTCTCTCACCTGAATCCGGGTCGTGGCCGTACCGCGCCCGGTTGCGCCGCACGGCGTTGCATCGAAGTACGTACCTGCGCACACACATCCGAGAAGGAGTGTGGAGCAGGGCCGGAGGGACTCGAACCCCCAACCGCTGGTTTTGGAGACCAGTGCTCTACCAATTGAGCTACGACCCTTTGTGTTCCCCAACCTACCGCATCCGGATGAGTGCACGGAGTGTGCGCGCTCCGGGGCGGTCGGCGGGGTCCAACGACAGGTGAGTGTACGTGGTCCCGGGGCCGACGTCGAACAGAACCCGACCTGACGTGCTCCGGTCCGGTACCTGAAACGGTGTGCGGCGCCTCTTTGCCGTCTGGGACGATGGCCGGCATGAGCTCTGCAACGCCTTCCTCCGAGCGCCGGGTGTCCGCCCGTATCGGCGCCATCTCCGAGTCCGCCACCCTCGCCGTCGACGCCAAGGCCAAGGCCCTCAAGGCCGCCGGACGCCCGGTGATCGGCTTCGGCGCGGGCGAGCCCGACTTCCCGACTCCGGACTACATCGTCGAGGCGGCGGTCGAGGCCTGCCGCAACCCCAAGTACCACCGCTACACGCCGGCCGGCGGCCTGCCCGAGCTGAAGGCCGCGATCGCCGCGAAGACGCTGCGCGACTCCGGCTACGAGGTGGACCCGTCGCAGATCCTCGTGACCAACGGCGGCAAGCAGGCGATCTACGAGGCCTTCGCCAGCATCCTGGACCCGGGTGACGAGGTCATCGTCCCGGCCCCGTACTGGACCACCTACCCGGAGTCCATCCGTCTCGCCGGCGGTGTGCCGGTCGACGTCGTCGCCGACGAGACCACCGGCTACCGCGTCTCCGTCGAGCAGCTGGAGGCCGCGCGCACCGAGCGCACCAAGGTCGTCCTCTTCGTCTCCCCGTCCAACCCGACCGGGGCCGTCTACAGCGAGGACGACGCCCGCGCGATCGGCGAGTGGGCCGCCTCGCACGGCCTGTGGGTGCTGACGGACGAGATCTACGAGCACCTCGTCTACGGCGACGCGAAGTTCACCTCGCTCCCGGTGCTGGTGCCCGCGCTGGCCGACAAGTGCATCGTGGTCAACGGGGTCGCCAAGACCTACGCGATGACCGGCTGGCGCGTCGGGTGGGTCATCGGCCCGAAGGACGTCGTGAAGGCCGCGACGAACCTGCAGTCGCACGCCACGTCGAACGTCTCCAATGTGGCGCAGGTGGCCGCGCTGGCCGCCGTCTCGGGCAACCTGGACGCGGTCGCGGAGATGCGCAAGGCCTTCGACCGCCGCCGCCAGACCATGGTGAAGATGCTGAACGAGATCGAGGGCGTCTTCTGCCCGACCCCCGAGGGCGCGTTCTACGCGTACCCCTCCGTCAAGGAGCTCATCGGCAAGGAGATCCGCGGCAAGCGTCCGCAGAGCTCGGTCGAGCTCGCCGCCCTGATCCTCGACGAGGTCGAGGTCGCGGTCGTCCCGGGCGAGGCCTTCGGCACCCCGGGCTACCTGCGCCTGTCGTACGCCCTGGGCGACGAGGACCTGGTCGAGGGCGTGTCCCGCATCCAGAAGCTCCTGGCCGAGGCCAAGGCCTGACCCGGCCGGCAGGCCGTTCCCGAGCGGCGTCTCCCCCAGGGGGGACGCCGCTCGGGCGCATCCGGGCCCGGCCGCGCTGGAGGCGGCGGTGCCGGGCGGGATCCGGGAGCCGGACGGCCGCTCCGGGGCCGCTTCCGCGTTCGAGCAAGCCCCCGATCGGGAAAACGCCCTCCCGCTCAGCGCGTGCGTACGGCAGGATCACTGAATGCTGCCCCTCTCCGGTGGACACCCCCCGCACCCCCCGCACGCACGAGACCTCACGCTTCTGCCGAAGGCTCATCTCCACCTGCATTTCACCGGGTCGATGCGCCCGTCGACCCTGCTGGAGCTGGCCGACAAGTACGGCGTGCGCCTGCCCGACGCCCTCACCGCCGCGGAGCCCCCCAAGCTGCGGGCCACCGACGAGCGCGGCTGGTTCCGCTTCCAGCGGCTGTACGACGCCGCCCGGTCCTGCCTGCGGGAGCCCGACGACATCCGGCGCCTCGTGCGCGAGGCCGCGGAGGAGGACGTACGGGACGGCAGCGGCTGGCTGGAGATCCAGGTGGATCCCACCTCCTACGCGCCCCTCCTCGGCGGGATGATCCCGGCGGTCGAGATCATCCTCGACGCGGTGGACGCCGCCTCCCGCGAGACCGGGCTCGGCATGCGCGTCCTCATCGCCGCCAACCGCATGAAGCACCCGCTCGACGCCCGCACCCTGGCCCGCCTCGCCGTGCGCTACGCCGACCGCGGCGTCGTCGGTTTCGGGCTCTCCAACGACGAGCGCCGCGGCATGGCCCGTGATTTCGACCGGGCCTTCGCCATCGCCCGCGACGGCGGCCTGCTCGCGGCCCCGCACGGCGGCGAGCTCACGGGCCCCGCCTCGGTCCGCGACTGCCTCGACGATCTGCACGCCGCCCGCATCGGGCACGGCGTACGGGCGGCCGAGGATCCCCGGCTGCTGAAGCGGCTCGCCGACCGGCAGATCACCTGCGAGGTCTGCCCGGCCTCCAATGTCGCCCTCGGCGTGTACGAGCGCCCCGAGGACGTCCCGCTGCGCACGCTCTTCGAGGCCGGGGTTCCGATGGCCCTGGGTGCGGACGACCCGCTGCTGTTCGGGTCGCGGCTGGCCGCCCAGTACGAGATCGCCCGCCGCCACCATGCCTTCACGGACGCGGAGCTGGCGGAGCTGGCCCGCCAGTCGGTGCGCGGTTCGGCGGCGCCCGACGACGTACAGGCCAAGCTGCTCGCCGGGATCGACCACTGGCTCACCGGGTGAGCGGCGGCGTCCGGGCGGTGCGGGTCAGCGCGTGAGCCTGAGGTCTCCCTCGTAGCAGTCGGCGCGCACCCGGCCACCGTCCGGGAAGCCGATCTCCAGGTGGGTACGGCCCTGCTCGGGCAGCGCGTACTCGGCGACCGAGACGACGGTCTCGCCGAGGTGGCGCAGGAAGGGGTGGTCGCCGAGGTCCTCGCCGACCTCGACGCGGCCCCACTCCCCCAGGTCGTACGGCTCGTGCGGCGCCCCGGACTCGACGATGAGGCACTGGTCGGACCCGGTGGTGATCCGGATGGAGTCGCCGGCGCCGTCGATCAGCCAGACGTCGAGGGGAGCCTCGGAGCGCTCGCCGTCGCTGATGTGCCAGGACGCCACGACTCTGGTGAGCGTGCGCCCCACGAGGCGGGTGGGGTCCGTACCGGCCCCGTGCAGGGGACAGAGCATGGGCGGCCGGGACTCCTCAGATGCTGACGCCGACCGTCACCGGCTCGTTGACCAGGGTGACGCCGAAGGCCGCGTGGACACCCGCGACGACCTCGCGGGCGAGGGCGAGGAGGTCCTCGGTGGTGGCCTCGCCGCGGTTGGTGAGGGCCAGGGTGTGCTTGGTGGAGATGCGCGCGGGGCCGGTGCCGTAGCCCTTGGTGAAACCGGCCTTGTCGATCAGCCAGGCCGCGCTGGTCTTCGTACGGCCGTCGCCGGCGGGGTACGCGGGCGGGGTGGTGCCGGGGCCGAGGCGGTCCTGGACGCGGGCGAGGAAGGCGGCGTACGCCTCGTCGGTCAGGATCGGGTTGTGGAAGAAGGACCCGGCCGACCAGGTGTCGTGGTCGGCGGGGTCGAGGACCATGCCCTTGGCGGCGCGCAGGCGCAGCACGGTCTCGCGGGCGGTGGCGGCCGGGACCCGGTCGCCGGCCTCGACGCCGAGGGCGCGGGCGGTCTCGGGGTACTTGATCGGCGCGGAGAGGCCCCCGGCGTCCTCCAGGGCGAAGCGCACGCGCAGGACGACGTACCGCTCGGGGTGGTGCTTGAAGAGGCTGTCGCGGTACGAGAACGCGCACTCGGCGGCGGTCAGCGTGACGGTCTCACCGTGGGTGCGGTCGTAGGCGACGACCTCGGCGATGGTGTCGCAGACCTCCTGGCCGTACGCCCCGACGTTCTGGATGGGGGTCGCACCGGCGGATCCGGGGATTCCGGCGAGGCATTCGATGCCGGCGAGGCCCGCCTCGACGGTGCGGGTGACGGCGTCGCTCCAGTTTTCGCCGGCGGCGAGTTCCAGGGTGGTGCCGTCGAGGGCGAACCCGGTGGTGGCGATGCGCAGGGCGGTGCCGTCGAAGCCCTTGTCGCCGATGACCAGGTTGCTGCCGCCGCCGATGACCAGGAGCGGGGTGCCGCTCTCGTCCGCGGCGCGGACGGCGGCGACCACCTCGGCGTCGGTGGCCGCCGTGATCAGGCGGGTGGCGGGGCCACCGAGGCGGAAGGTGGTCAGCGGGGCGAGGGGCGCGTCGTGGAGTTCCTGCACGGGGACAAGAGTACGGTCCGTACCCCTCGCATCCCCGCGGGGCCACGGACCGGTCGGCGGGGAAGCCCCGCCCCCGCCCTGCCTCGCGTCACGTCGCGTCGCGTCGCGTCGCGTCGATCACGTCACGTCACGTCGCGTCGGTCACGTCGCGTCGCGTCGCGTCGTCGCCCGAGAGTCAGGCGAGGGCGACCACCGCGCGGGACATGCCGAGGACCTTCTGGCCGGCGCTCATGGCCGTCAGGTCGACCCGTACGCGGTTGTCGTCCAGCTTGGCGGCGACCTTCGCGGTGACCTCGATCAGCCCGCCCCGGTCGTCGTTCGGGACCACGACGGGCTTCGTGAAGCGCACGCCGTACTCGACCACCGCGCCCGGGTCGCCGACCCAGTCGGTGACCACGCGGATCGCCTCGGCCATGGTGAACATGCCGTGTGCGATCACGTCCGGCAGTCCGACCTCCTTGGCGAACTTCTCGTTCCAGTGGATCGGGTTGAAGTCGCCGGAGGCGCCCGCGTAGCGGACGAGCGTGGCGCGCGTCACGGGGAAGGACCCGGCGGGGAGCTCGGTGCCGACCTCGACGTCCGCGTACTTGATCTGCGCTGCCATGTCAGGCCTCCTCGGGGGCGCGGGAGACGAGCTTCGTCCACGCCGTCACGACGTGCTCGCCGGTCTCGTCGTGGACCTCGCCGCGGATGTCGATGATGTCGTTGCCCGCCATCGACTTCACGGCTTCGATGACGGAGGTCACGGAGAGCCGGTCACCGGCGCGGACGGGACGCGAGTACGCGAACTTCTGGTCGCCGTGCACCACGCGGCTGTAGTCCAGCCCCAGCTGCGGATCGTGGACGACCTGGCTCGCCGCCGCGAAAGTGATGGCGAACACAAAAGTCGGCGGTGCGATCACGTCCAGGTGACCGAAAGCCTTGGCGGCTTCGGGATCGGTGTAGGCGGGATTGTCGTCACCCACCGCGACCGCGAATTCGCGGATCTTCTCCCGGCCGACCTCGTACGGATCGGTGGGCGGGTAGCTCCGCCCCACGAAGGACTGGTCGAGCGCCATGACTGACTACCTCCTGTTGAAGCCACTTGAAGCGACGGGAAACACACAAACCCGGATACGACACGAGGCCGCCCCCCAAAAGAAGGGGACGACCTCATGACGGTGCCTGTTAAAACGGGACTCGCTGGGGTCAGCGGGTCTCGCGGTGCGCGGTGTGCGAGTTGCAACGCGGGCAGTGCTTCTTCATCTCAAGACGGTCCGGGTCGTTACGCCGGTTCTTCTTGGTGATGTAGTTCCGCTCCTTGCACTCCACGCAGGCCAGCGTGATCTTCGGGCGGACGTCGGTGGCAGCCACGTGAGTGCTCCTTGACGGAAATTGGGACGGATGAACGCATACAAGAGTAGCCGACCGGGAGACCGACCCCGCAATCGGCTACTGTGTGTAGCGGCGACCGGACTTGAACCGGTGACACAGCGATTATGAGCCGCTTGCTCTACCGACTGAGCTACGCCGCTTTGATGTGATCCGTTCCCCACCCGAGGGCAGGGAACCTCTCTCACCAGAGCCCCAATGCGGAATCGAACCGCAGACCTTCTCCTTACCATGGAGACGCTCTACCGACTGAGCTATTGGGGCGAGCGATGAAGACATTACACGGTCGCCCGCCGATCGCCCAAATCCTTTGCGGGGACCGGGCTCCGAGGGGCTGGGAAGCGATTCTTGATCCGCTCTCCGGCGGCTCCGGGCCTGGTTCTGGGCCGGATTGTGCGCGGACTCACACGGGAGGGCGCCGCTCAGCCGTGCTCACCGGTGGTCGGCGGTGGCTTCAGGTGAGCCGGTGTCGGTGTGGGTGTCGGGTCGGTGCGGGTGTCGGGTCGGTGTCAGTCGGTGTCGGTGTCGGTGTCGGTGTCGGCATCGCTTTCGGGCGGAGGCGGCCGGGGGGACGCGCCGGCGGCGCCCGGACGCGGGGGCGCCGTAGCGCCCGGTACGACTGCCGCACCACACCGGTACGACTATTGCGCTCTTCCGTGAGGCGGGGAGCGCGGCCCCCTAGGCTCTGAGCACGCTGCGTGATCTTGGGCCGCGGCCACGGGCCCAGGAACCGCCCGAGCCCCCGCAGGAGCGCGATGTCCGACAGCCAGCCGCAGCAGCCGTTCCACTCCCCGCGCAGCGGCCCCGGCGATGGCGGCGGCCGGGGGCCGGGCCCGTCCCAAAGCTCGGGCCAAGGGTCGGGCCAGGGGGCGGGATCCGGCCCCAGGTCGGGCCAGCGGCAAGGGCAGGGGCACGGCCAGGGGCACGGCCGGTCGTTCCCGGGCGGGCACGGCGAAGCCGCCGCCTCCGAAGGCACCAGCCTGCTGCTCGCCGGGGCCCGCCTCACCGACGGCCGCACCGTCGACGTCCGCCTCAGCGGCGGCCGGATCCAGGCCGTCGGCACCGCGGGCAGCCTCCCCGCGCCCGCCCACTCCCGGGTCGACCTCAGCGGCTACCTGCTGCTCCCCGCGCCCGCCGAGCCCCACGCCCACGGAGACACCGCCCTGACCGCCGACTGCGAGGGGCCCGTCTCGTACACCCCGGACGAGGTCCAGCGCCGCGCGACCGAAGCGGCCCTGCTCCAGCTCGGCCACGGGGCCACCGCCGTACGCTCGCACGTCCGCATCGGCGACGTGCACGGCCTCGGCCCCCTGGAGGCGGTGCTCCAGGCCCGCCGCTCGCTGCGCGGGCTCACCGACCTCACCGCCGTGGCCGTACCGCGGCTGCTGACCGGGGTGGCGGGTGCGGACGGCTTCGCGATGCTGCGCGACGCGGTCAAGATGGGCGCCTCGGTGATCGGTGGCTGCCCCGACCTCGATCCCGACCCGACGGGTTTCCTCGAAGCCGTCCTGGAGCTGGCCGGCGAGCACGGCTGCCCGGTGGACCTGCACACGGACGGTGACGATCCCGCCCGCCTCTCCCGGCTCGCGGCGATGGCCGGCGGGCTGCGCCCCGGGGTGACCATCGGCCCCTGCGGCGGCCTGTCCCGGCTTCCGCTGGACGTGGCGGGCCGCGCCGCAGACCAGCTGGCCGCCGCCGGCCTGCGGGTGACGTGTCTGCCCCAGGGCGACTGCGCGGCCCTGGAGCGGCGCGGCCTGCGCACGGCTCCCGTACGGCTGCTGCGGGCCTCCGGGGTGCGGGTGGCGGCCGGGAGCGGGGCGCTGCGGGACGCGGGGAACCCGGTCGGGCGCGGTGACCCGCTGGAGGCCGCGTACCTGCTGGCCTCGCAGGGCGGCCTGCGGGCGGCGGAGGCCTACGAGTCGGTCAGCGCCGCCGCCCGGGAGGCCATGGGCCTGCCGGAGGTGCGGGTGGAGGCCGGTTTCCCGGCGGAGCTGCTCGCCGTACGCGGGGACCGGATCGCGGCCGTGCTCTCGCTCGCGTACAGCAGGATCGTGATCCACCGCGGCCGGGTGGTAGCCCGTACGAGTGCCGTCCGCGAGTACTGCGACTCCGCCGTCGCGGTGGCCCTGGACCTTCCCCGGCAGGGCCGTACGGAAGCCGGACCCTGAAGCTTCGCCGGGCGTTCGCCGTCGTTCGCGGGCGTGGCCGCCCGGCTGGACGTACGGTCGGGTCATGCGCATCGTCATCGCGGGTGGACACGGTCGGATCGCGCTGCGGCTGGAGCGACTGCTCGCCGCACGCGGGTACGAGGTCGCGGGCATCATCCGCGACCTGGCACAGGGTGACGACCTCAGGGAGGCGGGCGCCGAACCGGTGCTGTGCGATCTGGAGTCGGCGTCGGTGGAGCACGTGGCGGGGATCCTGCAGGGCGCGGACGCGGCGGTGTTCGCGGCCGGGGCGGGCCCCGGCAGCGGCGTCGAGCGGAAGGAGACCGTGGACCGCGGCGCGGCGGTGCTGTTCGCCGACGCGGCCGAAAGGGCCCGGGTGCGGCGCTTCCTGATGGTCTCTTCGATGGGCGCGGACGCGCGGCGCGAGGGCGACGAGGTCTTCGACGCCTACCTGCGGGCGAAGGGCGAGGCGGATGAGCACCTCCGCACCCGGCTGGGCCTGGAGTGGACGATCCTGCGGCCCGGCTCGCTGCTCGACGACGCCGGTACGGGCCTGGTCCACCTGGAGGCGCACACGGGCGGCGGGGCGGTCCCGCGCGACGACGTGGCGGCGGTCCTGGCCGAGCTGATCGACACCCCGGCGACGGCGGGACTGACCCTGGAACTGGTCTCCGGGTCGACCCCGGTGTCGGTGGCCGTCAAGGACATGGCGGGCAACTGACGCACCGCCATGTCCGTGCGCGCGGTGTGTCAGAACTCGGCGGTCACCTTGTCGTCGGACCGTCCGACCGAATCCTGCTGGTAGCGGTCCTCGTAGGCCTGCCGGATCCGCTCGATGCGAGCACTGCGCTCGCCGGCCTCCTTCTCGGGGTACAGCAGCACGACCTCGTACGAGGTCTCGCGGACGGCCGCGCCGTTCCGCCCGCGCCACTGGCCGTACCCGTCGTGGACGGTCAGCCCCTCCGGGAAGCGGGGCGTGATCTCCCGGTCGAGGAACCGCATGAACTCGCCCTCCCCGATCGGGTCCCGGCCGCCCGGGCGGTCGGTGCCGAAGTACAGCCGGGTCTCCTGGTAGGGCTGCCCCACGTCCGTATGGAGCGCCGCCCCCACCAGAGCCGGAATCCCGGCGCCGAGCAGGGCGAGCAGTACTCCGCCCCCGACCTTCCCTCGCATGTCAGATGTCCATTTCACCCCCGGTGAACGAACAGGAGCGTGCGACGATGCGGCCGATGACCGGCGCATGCGAGAAGACCCCCGCTCACTGCGCTTCCGCAGTTGAACGGGGGTCTCACATCGCGTGGCGGCGCCAGGGTTCGAACCTGGGTAGGCTGAGCCGGCAGATTTACAGTCTGCTCCCTTTGGCCACTCGGGCACACCGCCAAGAGATGTTGCCGTTTTTCCGCCTTGCGGCGGCGCTCCGTGGCAACGACGTAAACGATACCTGATGACCGGGGGTGCTTCACCACCGGATTGATCAGCGCCGCGGGTGGGTGCGGTGGCTAGGCTTTGCCGAACGGGCCGGGGATGTCCGGCCGCGCCCTCCGGGGTGATCGCAACCGACTTCAAGGAGCCACAGCACATGGCCGACTCCAGTTTCGACATCGTCTCGAAGGTCGAGCGGCAGGAGGTCGACAACGCCCTCAACCAGGCCGCCAAGGAGCTCTCGCAGCGCTACGACTTCAAGGGCACCGGCGCCACGATCGCCTGGTCCGGCGAGAAGATCCTGATGGAGGCGAACTCCGAGGAGCGCGTCAAGGCTGTACTGGACGTCTTCGAGACCAAGCTGGTCAAGCGCGGGATCTCGCTGAAGGCGCTGGACGCCGGCGAGCCGCAGCTGTCCGGCAAGGAGTACAAGATCTTCGCCACGATCGAGGAAGGCATCTCCCAGGAGAACGCCAAGAAGGTCGCGAAGATCATCCGGGACGAGGGTCCCAAGGGCGTCAAGGCGCAGGTCCAGGGCGAGGAACTGCGCGTCAGCTCCAAGAGCCGCGATGACCTGCAGACCGTGCAGACGCTCCTCAAGGGCAAGGACCTGGACTTCGCGATCCAGTTCGTGAACTACCGCTGACCCCTCGCCGACCCAGGTCCTCGACCTGACTCCACGCCGGCCCGGCGGTCGCCCCGACCGCCGGGCCGCGGTGTGCACGGGCCCGGTCTCTCTGCCCGGCCTGTTCCGGCTGCTCGGCAGGTGCGGAGGGTGCGGAGGGGGGTGTGTGCGGGGCGTGCCCGACGCGTGCGCCTTCGCGGGCGGGCTGTTGGGGGCGCTGCCGATGACCGCCGTGATCGTGCGCAGCGCCGCCCATGTGGAGGCCGGGGCCCGTACCCGGGGCGGCGCGGGTGCTGCACGGCGGCTGGCTGCTCCTCTTCGCCGCGGCGTTCCCCCGGCTGCTGGAGGTCGTGCCGCTCGCCGCGCTGGCCGGGGTGCTGCTCCACGCGGGCTGGAAGCTGCTGCCGGGCCGGGCGGTGGCCGCCCTGTGGCGGACCCACCGGGGCGAGGCCGTGGTGCTGGTGGCCACGGCCTGCGCGATCGCGGTCACCAGCCTCTTCGGGGGCGCGCTGATCGGACTGTGCCTGGCCGTCGCCAAGGCGGCCTGGGAAACCTCCACGTGCACGTCGAGGAGGCGTGGGAGGGCGATGAGCTGTGTGTCCGCGTCCTGGGCAACGCCACCTTCCTGTGGCTGCCCAAGCTGCTGGACGCGCTGGACGCGCTGCCTCACGGGAAACCGGTACGGCTCGGTCCGGGCGGGCTGCGCCACCTCGACCACGCCTGCCTGACCGCCCTTGAGGGCTGGCAGCGCAAGGGCACGCCGCTCCCCGGCCGCGAGGGCGTCGCCTCTAGGCCTTGCTTCTGCCGGTGGTCCCGCTTCGACGACACGGCTTGCTCACCCGGGTGTCATCCGGCTCGGCTACCCTCCCGCCCGTGGAACACGAGCTCAAGCGCACCCTGGGGGTCCGCGACGCGGTCGTCGTCGGGCTCGGCGCGATGGTCGGCGCCGGTATCTTCGCCGCTCTCGCCCCGGCCGCGCGCGCGGCGGGCGGCGCCCTCCTCGCGGCCCTCGCACTGGCGGCCCTCGTGGCCTACTGCAATGCGCACTCCTCGGCGCGGCTCGCCGCCCGGTACCCGGCCTCCGGCGGCACCTACGTCTACGGGCGCGAGCGGCTCGGGCCCTTCTGGGGGTACCTGGCCGGCTGGGGATTCGTGATCGGCAAGACGGCCTCCTGCGCGGCGATGGCGCTCACCGTCGGCGCGTACGTCTGGCCCGGGCAGCAGCATGCGGTGGCCGTCGCGGCGGTGGTGGCGCTGACCGCCGCGAGCTACGGCGGCGTGCAGAAGTCCGCTGGGCTGGCCCGGCTGATCGTGGCGGCGGTACTGGCCGTGCTGGCCGGGGTCGTCATCGTGTGCCTCTTCTCCGAAGTGGCCCGGCCCGGGCGGCTGGGAGGCGCGGACTGGGCGGTCCTCGGGGTCTTGCAGGGGGCGGGGCTGCTGTTCTTCGCCTTCGCCGGCTACGCCCGGATCACCACCCTGGGCGAGGAGGTGCGCGACCCGGAACGGACGATCCCGCGCGCGGTGCCGCTCGCGCTCGGGATCGCCTTGCTGGTGTACGCCGCCGTGGCCGTGGCGGCGCTGTCGGTGCTCGGCGCCGAGGGGCTGGCGCGGTCGCCGGCCCCGCTGGCCGACGCGGTACGGGCCGCCGGCCGGCCCGAACTGGCCCCGGTGGTCCGGGTTGGCGCGGCGCTGGCCGCGCTGGGATCGCTGCTCGCCCTGGTCCTCGGGGTCTCGCGGACCACCCTGGCGATGGCGCGGGACGGCCACTTCCCCCGCGCGCTGGCCGCCGTACACCCCCGGCGTCGGGTGCCGCACCATGCGGAGCTGGCAGTGGGTGCGGTCGTGGCGGTGCTCGCGGCCACCGCCGATCTGCGGGGCGCGATCGGTTTCTCGTCCTTCGGAGTGCTGGTCTACTACGCGATCGCGAACGCTTCCGCGTGGACGCTCGATTCACATGTCAAGGGGCGGGCCGTGGCAGCGGTCGGGCTGGCCGGCTGTGTGGTGCTGGTCTGCGCGCTGCCCTTCGTGTCGGCGGTGGCGGGGGCGGCGGTACTGGCACTGGGCGCGCTGGCCTATGTGGTCCGGCGGCGGATCAGAGCCGGGATCTGAACTCGGTCCACTGGGTCATCTCCAGCTCTTCCTCCTCTCCGAAGCCGGATTCCTCGCAGAACCATGCGGTGCCGTCGAGCCAGCCGCGCAGCCAGTCGGCAAGGCTCGGGGTGTCGACGTACCAGGCGAGGTCGGGCTCCCCCGGATTGGGGTCGAACAGCAGCACCCGGGCCGTTTCCGAGCGGCAGTCCACGCATGCGTACATGCCGCACCCGAAGTCGGCTATCGGCAGCACGCCCTCGGGCCAGCGCCAGCCGGAACCCCGCTGGGCCTCGTAGGCCCCCACGGCCTGATCCAGCGACAGCAGCCCGTACTGCGGTCCGCAGCCGCCGTCCGCGACGCGGGTGTAGAGACCGGCGAGCAGGGGCGGCAGGGCGAAGCCGAGTATGTGCGCGGAGCGGGTGAGGTCCCCGGTGCCCAGGGGCGCCGGCAGGGACTTTCCGTGCCCCTGCGCGGCCTGGCGCACGCGGTCCGCGACTTGCTCCAGCAACTGCTCGGTCTCGTCCATGCATTCATGGTGGACGACCCCACTGACAATCGCCCTGACCTGCGCGAACCGGTCGAGCCGCGCGCTTACCGAGAGGCGAACGGGGCGTCGGTCGGGACGATTTCGCGGCCGAGCGGGAGCAGGGAGAGCGGGACCATCTTGAAGTTGGCGATGCCGAAGGGGATGCCGATGATCGTGACGCAGAGGGCGATGCCGGTGACGATGTGGCTGAGCGCCAGCCACCAGCCCGCCAGGACCAGCCACAGGACGTTGCCGACGCAGGATGCCGCGCCCGCGTCGCGCCGTTCGACCGCGGTGTAGCCGAAGGGCCAGAGCGCGTAGACCGCGATGCGGAACGCGGCGATGCCGAAGGGGATGCCGATGATGGTGATGCAGAGCAGCACCCCGGCGAGGCAGTAGCCGAGGAACAGCCAGATGCCGCTCAGTACGAGCCAGATGACATTCAGGATTGTCTTCACTGCGGGCGTCCTGCCATCTGTTCGAGCCGGGCGATGCGCTCGGCCATCGGGGGGTGGGTCGAGAACATCTTGGAAAGTCCCTCGCCCGGACGGAATGGGTTGGCGATCATCATATGGCTCGCTGTCTCCAGTCGCGGTTCGGCGGGCAGCGGGAGCTGCTTGGTGCCCGCTTCGAGCTTGCGCAGTGCGCTGGCCAGGGCGAGCGGGTCCCCCGTGAGCTGGGCCCCGGACGCGTCGGCCTCGTACTCGCGCGAGCGGCTGATGGCGAGCTGGATCACGGACGCGGCCAGCGGGCCCAGGATCATGATCAGGAGCATGCCGAAGAGGCCCGGTCCCTCGTCGTCGTCCGAGCGGCCGACCGGTATGAGCCAGGCGAAGTTCACCAGGAACATGATCACCGAGGCCAGGGCGCCGGCGACCGACGAGATCAGGATGTCGCGGTTGTAGACGTGGCTCAGCTCGTGGCCGATCACTCCGCGCAGCTCCCGCGCGTCGAGGATGCGCAGGATGCCCTCGGTGCAGCAGACCGCGGCGTTGCGCGGATTGCGGCCGGTGGCGAAGGCGTTGGGCGCGTCGGTCGGCGAGATGTAGAGGCGGGGCATGGGCTGGCGGGCTGACGTGGACAGTTCGCGCACCATCCGGTAGAGGCCGGGGGCCTCGAACTCGCTCACTGGGCGGGCGCGCATCGCGCGTAGAGCCAGCTTGTCGCTGTTCCAGTACGCGTACGCGTTCGTCCCCAGGGCGATGACGACGGCGACGATCAGGCCGCCCCGCCCGAAGAGGCTTCCGATGACGATGATCAGTGCGGACAGCCCGCCGAGGAGTACGGCGGTCTTGAGCCCGTTGTGCCGGCGGTGCACGGTACGCCCTCCTAGTGGTGCGGCAGGGGAGCCCCGTCGAGGGATCTGAGGGTCTACGGTCCAGTGGACCCTTCCTTCCTGGTCAACGCGAGGTGAGGGCGTCAGGTTCCCGGGGCACGGCGGGGCCGCCGCCCCGCCGTCGGGGGCGGCGGGGCGGCGGCGGGCGTTACTGCGTACGGGTGATGACGTACGGGACGGGGCGTACGGGACCGGGAGACGGCGTACGGCTACTGCGGGAAGAGGCTGCCCGCCGCGACGCGCAGGATCAGCTGCGGGGCGCCCGAGAGGACCAGCGCGACCACCGCGGTGAGCCCGATGGTGGCCGTGACCGGCCAGGGTGCCTTCGCCGGGGGCACCGCGCCCTCGGCGCCCTCCGGCGTACGGAAGAGCAGCGCCGTCCACCGCAGGTAGTAGTACAGGGCGACGACCACGTTGATCGCCATGATCACGGCCAGCCAGCCCAGGCCCGCGTCGACGGCGGACCGGAAGACGATGACCTTGGCGAAGAGCCCGATGAGGCCGGGCGGCAGGCCCGCCAGGCAGAGCAGGAAGAAGGCCATCGAGAGCGCGGCGAGCGGGCGTTCGGCGTAGAGGCCCCGGTAGTCGCTGATCCGGTGGAGCGGCTTCGTACGGGCGACCAGCGCGGCGACGGCGAAGGCGCCCAGGTTCACGGCGGCGTACATGAGGGCGTAGGCGAGGGTGGAGCCGATCTGGTCGCGCTCGGAGTACGCGGCCGCCGCGATCGGGACCAGCAGGTAGCCGGCCTGGCCGACGGAGGACCAGGCGAGCAGCCGTACGGCGCTGTTGGCGCGGTCGGCGGACTGGCGCAGCGCCGCCGCGTTGCCCAGCGTCATGGTGAGCGCGGCCAGGACGGCGAGGGCCGGGCCCCAGACCTCGGAGTACGCGGGGAAGGCGATCACCGTGACGAGGATCAGGCCCGTGAAGCCGACGGCCTTGCCGATCACCGAGAGGTAGCCGGCGATGGGCAGGGGCGCGCCGACGTAGGTGTCGGGGACCCAGAAGTGGAAGGGGACGGCCGCGGTCTTGAAGGCGAAGCCGACGAGGGTGAGCGCGACGCTGGCCACGGCCAGGGTGTCGAGCTGCCCGGGCACGTTTTCGAGGCGCTCGGCGACCTGGGTGAGGTGCAGGGTGCCGGTGGCGGCGTAGACGAAGCTGACGCCCAGGAGGGAGACGGCGGTGGCGGTGACGGAGGAGAGGAAGAACTTGAGGGCGGCCTCGGAGGAGAGCCGGTCGCCGCGGCGCATGCCGACGAGGGCGAAGGCGGGCAGCGAGGCGACTTCGAGGGCGACGATCAGGGTGGCGAGGTCGCGGGAGGCGGGCAGCAGGGCCGCGCCGGCGGCGGAGGACAGCAGCAGGAACCAGTACTCGCCGGCCGGCAGGCGGGTCTCGCGGACGGCGGTCACCGACAGCAGCGCGGTGACCAACGCGCCGGTCAGGACCAGGAATTGGACGACGAGGGTGAAGTGGTCGGCGGTGTAACTGCAGGCCGTCGCGTCGCCGGTGAGGCAGAAGGTGCTGCGGTCGCCGGCGCGCAGCGGCAGCAGGGTGGCCGTCGCGGCGGCCAGACCGGCGACGGAGATCCAGCCGAGGAGCGGCTTGCGGCGCTCCGGTACGAAGAGGTCGGCGACCAGGACGACCAGGGCGACGGCGGCGGTGATGACCACGGGTGCGATGGCCAGCCAGTCGACGGACTGGATCAGGCTCGCGGCGGCCGGTTCGGCGGCGGCACCGGTCGCGGTGGCGGTTCCCAGGGCGGTTCCGAGGGTGGTCAGGGCCGTCATGAGGTGCCTCCTGCGAGGAGCTTCTGAACGGCCGGATCGGTGAGGCCGAGGAGGGCCGCGGGCCACAGGCCGGCGAGGACGGTGAGGGCGGCGAGCGGGGTCCAGGCGGCGAACTCGTAGCGCTGGACGTCCGGGAGGGCGGCCGGGGCGGCGCTCTCGGCCTTCGGGTCGCCCATGCAGACGCGCCGGACGACGATCAGGAGGTAGGCGGCGGTGAGCAGGGTGCCGAACGCGCCGACCGCCATGTAGGTGAGGAAGGCGGGCCGGGACAGGCCCTCCGCCGGGTCGAAGGCGCCGAACAGGGCCAGCATCTCGCCCCAGAAGCCGGCCAGCCCGGGCAGGCCGAGGGAGGCGACGGCGGCGAAGGCGAGGAGCGCGCCGAGGCGGGGGGCGCGGCCGTAGAGGGCGGCTCCGGTGGCCCCGGCGAGGGTGTCGAGGTCGGCGGTTCCGTAACGGTCCTTGAGGGCGCCGACCAGGAAGAAGAGGAGGCCGGTGATCAGCCCGTGGGCGATGTTGGCGAAGAGCGCGCCGTTGACGCCGGTGGGGGTCATGCTCGCGATGCCGAGGAGTACGAAGCCCATGTGGCCGACCGAGGAGTAGGCGATGAGGCGCTTGAGGTCGCCCTTGTTCCCCTTGCGGGCCAGCGCGAGGCAGGCGAGGGATCCGTAGACGATGCCGACGGCGGCGAAGGCGCCCAGGTAGGGGGCGAAGGTGTGCATGCCGTCGGGGGTGATGGGGAGCAGGATGCGGACGAACCCGTACGTGCCCATCTTGAGCAGGACGCCGGCCAGCAGGACGGAGCCGACGGTGGGGGCGGCGGTGTGGGCGTCCGGCAGCCAGCTGTGCAGCGGCCACATCGGGGTCTTCACGGCGAGGCCGATGCCGATGGCCACAACGGCCAGGAGCTGGGTGGTACGGGTCAGTCCTGAGCCGTTGTCAGTGGCGAGTGCCACCATGTCGAAAGTGCCGCTGTTCAGTCCGATCAGCAGCAGACCGAGCAGCATGACGACGGAGCCGAGGAGGGTGAAGAGGATGAACTTCCAGGCGGCGGCCTGCCGCTGAGCACCGCCCCAGCGGGCGATGAGGAAGTACATCGGGATGAGGACCATCTCGAAGGCGAGGAAGAAGAGCAGCAGGTCGAGGACGGCGAAGGTCGCGAGGGTGCCGGACTCCAGGACGAGGAGCAGTGCGACGAAGGCCTTCGGGGAGGGGCCGTCGGGCAGCTTGAAGTAGCTGTAGAGCGCGCAGAGGAAGAACAGCAGCGCGGTCATCAGGAGGAGGGGGAGCGAGATGCCGTCGACGCCGAGGTGGATCCGGACGTTCAGCGCCTGGATCCAGCTGATGTCCGTCGTCGCCTGGAAGCGGGCGGGGGCGTTGTGGTCGAAGCCGAGCGTGAGGGCGATCGCGGCGGCAAGGATCACACCGGTGACGGTCACGCCGTGGCGCAGGACGGCCTGTTCGGGGCCGCGCCCCTTGAGGCCGGGCGGGGCCGGCAGCAGGGCCGCGAGGGCGCCGAGGAGCGGCGCGGCGACGATGAACGCCAGAAGGAACTGCATCACGGACGGGCTGATATCAATCACGGCTGACTCACGGCTCACGATCCGGCGTTGACGTTGGCGAGGACGGCGGTGGCGATCGTCAGGACCACGGCGCCGGCGAGCAGGGCGCTCAGGTAGCTCTGCACGTTGCCGGTCTGGGCACGGCGTACGAGGCTGCCGAGCAGCCGGGGGCCGGTGCCCGCGCCACGGACGTAGGTGTCCACCACCTCGCGGTCGAGGAAGCGCACCAGGCTCGCGGCGGCCCGGACGGGGCGGACGAAGAGCCGGTCGTAGACGGCGTCGAGGTGGAAGCCGTCGGCGGCGTGGCGGTGGAGCGGGCCGAGGAGGGCCTTGCCGGGGTCGGCGACGGGGGCGGCGGAGGCCGTGTAGCCCGTGACGGGGACGGCGGCGGCCGCTCCCTGCGGGGCGACCTCGTCGACCTCGGGGGCCTGTGCGGCGGAATGGACGGCCGCGGCTGAGGCCGCGTACGCGGTGACCGTGGCGGGAGCGGCGGCGGCCCGGGCGGCAGGGCGCTGCCACAGGGCGTAGGTGAGCATCGCGCCGATGACCGCGGCGCCCGTTCCGAGGACCGAGGTGGTCACGGAGGGAGTGAGTTCCACGCCGTCGAACCAGTCGGCGAGGGGGCCCGCCGCGAGGCCGAAGCCGAGCGACGGGATCGCGAGCAGCCACAGGACGCCGGTCATGGCGACGGGCTCCTTGGCGTGGGCGGGGGCGTGGTCGGCGGCGGGTGCGTAGTCGGGTACGGGGCCGTGGTCCGGGGCGGCGGCGCCCCGGCCGCGGAAGGCCATCAGCCACAGCCGGGTGGCGTAGGCGGCGGTGAGCAGGGCGGTCAGTACGCCGGCGACCAGCACCACCCAGCCGGCGGCCGCGGGAGCGAGCCCCGCGTCGCCGGTGACGGTGTGTTCGGCGGCGACGAGGACGGCTTCCTTGGAGAAGAAGCCGGCGAAGGGCGGGATCGCGGCGAGCGCGAGCAGGGCGATGGTCATCGTCCAGAAGGCGTCCGGGATGCGCTTGGACAGGCCGTCCATGCGGGACATGGCGGCCAGGGAGTTCGTACCGGCGGCGTGGATGATCACGCCCGCGCCGAGGAACAGCAGCGCCTTGAAGGCGCCGTGGGACAGGAGGTGGAAGACGGCGGCGCCGCGGTCGGCGACGGCCAGGGCGCCGGTCATGTAGCCGAGCTGACCGACCGTGGAGTAGGCGAGCACCCGCTTGATGTCGTCCTGGGCCAGGGCGGCGAGGGCGGAGCCGATCATCGTGACGGCAGCCATGACGGCCATGACCAGCAGCGCGGCGCGGGAGGCCGCGAAGACGGGGAGGAGGCGGGCGATGAAGTAGACACCGGCGGCGACCATCGTCGCGGCGTGGATCAGCGCGGAGACCGGGGTGGGGCCCGCCATGGCGTCCGGGAGCCAGGTGTGCAGCGGGAACTGCGCGGACTTGCCCGCGACGCCGGCGAGCAGGAGCAGGGCGATCAGCGTCGGGTGGTCGAGCCCGCCGGCGGCGACGGTGCCCAGGATGTTCGTGATCCGGAAGGAGCCCGCGTCGGCGGCGAGGGCGAACAGGCCGATCAGGAAGGGGACGTCGCCGAGCTTGGTGACGAGGAAGGCCTTCAGGGAGGCGGACCGGGCGGCCTCTGTCTCCCAGTAGTGGCCGACCAGGAAGTACGAGCAGATGCCCATGATCTCCCAGCCGACCAGCAGCACCATCAGGTCGCCGGAGTAGACGACGAGCAGCATGGCGGAGGTGAACAAGGAGATCAGCGCGGCGTACGAGGGGTAGCGCGGGTCCTCGCGGAGGTAGGCCGTCGAGTAGAGCTGCACGCAGGTGGCGACGACCCCGACCAGGACGGCGACGAGCACGGCGAAGCCGTCCAGGTGGAGCGAGAGCTCGATCGGCACCGAGCCGGTCGGGGTCAGCTCGGTGGCGGTGTCGATCGCCTTGCCGCCGCCGTGGCGGACGGCGACGAGCACGGCCAGTACGGCGGCGGCGAGCGTCGGCAGGAGGGCGAGCGGCCGCACGAAGCCGGGGGCGGTGCGGCCGAACAGCAGTCCTGCCACCGCTCCGAGGAAGGGAAGGAGGGGGACGAGGACGGCGAGGGTCGGGGTGGTCACGCGGCGACCTCGCTCTGCGTATGCGGCGTGCTCGACGTACCGGATGCACCGGATGTGCTCGCCGTAGGGGAGGGGGGTTCGTGGCCCTCGGCGGTGTCACGCAGCCGGTCGACGTCCGATGTGCCTCGGTTGCGGTACACCATCAGCACGATCGCGAGGCCGATGCCGATCTCGGCGGCGGCGATGGCGATGGTGAAGAGGGTGAGGGCCTGGCCGGCGTGCAGGGCGTCGCGCAGCCATACGTCGAAGGCCACCAGGTTGAGGTTGACGGCGTTGAGCATCAGCTCGACGGACATCAGCACCAGGATGGCGTTGCGGCGGGCGAGGACTCCGTACAGGCCCGTGCAGAACAGGAGCGCCGCCAGCACGGCGGGGTAGGCGAGGTGCATCAGCGCTGACCCTTCTCGCCGCCGGCGTCGGCGGGGGCGTCGGCCGGGGCCGTCGGGGCGGGGGTGGCCGCGTCGGCCACGGCGGCCGGGTGGTCAGCCGCGTCGTTCTTGCGGGACAGCACGATGGCACCGATCAGGGCGGCGAGGAGGAGGACGGAGAGCGCCTCGAAGGGCAGGACCCAGTGCTGGAAGAGGATCTCACCGGAGACCTTGGTGGAGCCCTGGGCGGGGCCGTCGAGATCGATCCAGGTGGTGCGGAAGGCGTCGACGACGACCCAGACGAGCGCGACGGCGGCGGTGACCGCGACGCCGAGGGCCACCCAGCGGTTACCGGAGTCGGCGTCCGGGGAGCGGCCGATGGGGGCCTTGGTCAGCATCAGTCCGAAGAGGAGGAGGACGATCACGGAACCGAGGTAGATCAGGACCTGGACCCAGGCGACGAACTCGGCGGTCAGCAGCAGGTACTCGACGGCGATGCCGCCGAGCGCGACGACCAGCCAGAGGGCGGCGTGCACGAGCTGCTTGGTGGTGACCGTGACGACGGCCGCGCCGAGGGTGGCGATGCCGACGAGTACGAAAGCGATCTCGACGCCGGTCGGGGAGAGGAAGCCGGGCCCGTTGGCGGCGGCGGCTGCCAGGGTGGCGGCGGGGGTCACGCGTCTCCCTCCGGGGTCGTGGTGGTCGGCGGCTGCGTCTCGGCGGCGGACGCCGCAGCCGCGGCGGCTTCGGCGGCAGCGGCGGCTTCGGCCTTCTCCACCGCCTTGCGGGCGGCGGCGATTTCCTTGGGCTCCTCGGCGGCCGGGTCCAGCGCGGGCGGGGCCGGCACCGTCCACATCCACTCCCGGAGCTTGTCGCGCTCGTGGGTCAGCTCGTGGATGTCGGTCTCGGCGTACTCGAACTCCGGCGACCAGAAGAGGGCGTCGAAGGGGCACACCTCGATGCAGATGCCGCAGTACATGCAGAGGGAGAAGTCGATGGCGAAGCGGTCCAGGACGTTGCGGCTGCGCTCGCGGCCACCCGGTGCGGCGGCCGGGACCGTCTCCTTGTGGGAGTCGATGTAGATGCACCAGTCGGGGCACTCACGGGCGCACAGCATGCAGACCGTGCAGTTCTCCTCGAACAGGCCGATGACCCCGCGGCTGCGGGGCGGGAGCTGGGGCTGGACCTCGGGGTACTGGGCGGTGTGCGAACGCTTCGTCATCGTGCGCAGCGTGACCGCCAGGCCCTTGGCGAGGCCGGATCCGGGGATGGGCATCAGCTGATCGCCACCTTCACGATGCCGGTGAGCGCGATCTGGGCGAGCGCGAGGGGGATGAGTACGGTCCAGGCGAGTTTCTGGAGCTGGTCCTCGCGCAGCCGGGGGTAGCTCACGCGGAGCCAGATCACGAGGAAGGCGAGGACCGCGGTCTTGAGCAGGGTCCACACCCAGCCGAGGCCTTCGGCGCCGAGCGGTCCCTGCCAGCCGCCGAGGAAGAGCACGGTGGTGAGGCCGCACAGGACGACGATGCCGGCGTACTCGGCGAGCAGGAACAGCGCGAAGCGCAGCCCTGTGTACTCGGTGTACGCGCCGAAGATGATCTCGGAGTCGGCGACGGGCATGTCGAAGGGGGGCCGCTGGAGTTCGGCGAGGCCGGCGGTGAAGAAGACCAGCGCGCCGACGATCTGCCAGGGCAGCCACCACCACTCGAAGGCGGCGACGATGCCGGGGAGGGAGACCGTCCCGGCGGCCATCGCGACGGAGGCGGCGGCGAGCAGCATGGGCAGCTCGTACGCGAGCAGCTGGGCGGCGGTGCGCAGGCCGCCGAGCAGCGAGAACTTGTTGGCGGAGGCCCAGCCGGCCATCAGCGAGCCGAGGACTCCGACGCCCATGACGGCGAGTACGAAGAACACTCCGGCGTCGACGACCTGCCCGACGGCGCCTTCGCCCGGGCCGATGGGGATGGCCACGAGGACGAGGAGGTACGGGAGCAGGGCGACGGCGGGGGCGAGCTGGAAGATCCGTCGGTCGGCGTTGGCCGGGACGATGTCTTCCTTCTGCGCGAATTTCACGCCGTCGGCGACGAGCTGGGCCCAGCCGTGGAAGCCGCCGGCGTACATGGGGCCGAGGCGGCCCTGCATGTGGGCCATCACCTTGTGCTCGGTCTGCCCGATGACGAGCGGGAGCACGAGGAAGACGGCGAAGACGACGATCAGCCGCAGGGCGACGTCGAGGACGTCGTTCACGCGTCGCCTCCGTGGTCGGGGGTGGGCCGGTCGCCTGCGACGGGCTCGGCAGGGGGGGTGGGTGGCGTGGCCGCCGGGTCGTCACCTGCGGCGGGCTGGGCCGTCGAGGTCCGTGGCGCAGCCGTCGGCCGGTCGCCTGCGGCGGGCTCGGATGCCGGTGTGCGGGGCGTGGCTGCCGCCCCGTTGCCCGCGGCCGGCTCGGACGTTGGGGCGTCGTCTGCCGTGGCGTCGTCTGCCGTGGCGTCGTCTGCCGTGGCGTCGTCTGCCGTGGGGTCGGGGGCCGTGGGGTCGGGGGCCGACGTGGCCGTCGGCTCGTCCGAGGCCTCCGGGGTCGGGCTCGCGGGGGTTCGGCCGGTAGGGGTGGTGCGGCCGGGCTGCGGTTCCTCGAAGGCGGGCTTCGGGTCGTGCCAAGGGGCGTCCGGGCTGCGCCGGGTGGCCTCCGGCCCGGGTGCGGGGGCCGACTGGCTCGCGGAGCCGTCGCCCGCCGCGCGGGTACGGCGCGCAGGCTGCGCCGGGGCCTCGGCCTCCGGGGCGGATTCCGTCACCGGGGGTACTGCCGACGCGTCCGGCGCCGCCGGGGTGCCCGCCGCGGCACCGGCGGTTTCATCCGGGCTGCCGGACGCGGTCTGGCTCGCGGAGCCGTCCGCCACCGAGCGGGTACGGCGCGCAGGACGCGCCGGGGCCTCGGCCTCCGGGGCGGGAGCCGTCGGCGGGGCGTCCGTCGTGGGGCGGGTGCGGCGGGGCGGAGCCTCGGTCGCCGGGGTCTCCGTAGTCGGGGACTGGGTGGCCGGGGACTGGGTGGCCGAGCCTTCGGTGACCGAGCGGGTGCGGCGGGGCGGGGTGCCCTCGCGGGGGGTGCGGGCGGCCGCACCGGTGGCGCCCGCCGCACGGGGGGTGCGTGCCGGGCGGGCGGGCGCCGGGGGGAGCTGGCCCTTCATCGGGCCCCAGTCGTTGGGGTCCGGGACGCCGGGCGGGAGCATCTGCCGGCGCTTCGGGGCGTCGGGGTCCGCGGCCTCGCCCGGCTCCTTCGCGCCCGGCCAGGCCTTGGCGACCCGCGCGGCCAGGACGAAGTCCTTGCGCAGCGGGTGGCCCTCGAAGTTCTCCGGCAGGAGGAGCGGGACGAGGTGCGGGTGGTCCGTGAAGACCACGCCGAACATCTCGAACGTCTCCCGCTCGTGCCATTCCGCGCCCGCGTAGACGGCGACCGCCGACGGCAGCGAGGGCGCGGAGTGCGGGACCGTCGTACGCAGCAGCAGGCGGCGTACGCGGTGGGGCTCCAGCGAGACGACGTGCGCGCAGATCCGGAAGCCGGCGCCCGGCTCGTCGACCGCGCTCAGCCAGTCGAAGTACGTGCAGCCCAGCTTGTCCCGGGCGATTTCGAGCGAGGAGATCCAGCTGCCGACGGGCACATCCACCGTGAGGACGTCGTACGAGAGCTCGGCGACGGCCTCGGCGCCGAAGACCTCCGGCGCCGCGTCGGGGAGGGAGTCGTAGAGGTTCACGCGCCGGCCCCCGGCGCGGGTGCGGACGGGGCCGTGACCGGCGTCGGGGCCCCGGCGGGGGGCGTGACGAGGCCGCTGGTGAGCTGCGAGACGGACGGGCCCGTCGTGTAGCGGTCGGCCAGCGATTCCCGGGCGATCTTCTCCTGGAGCTTGAGGATGCCCTGGAGCAGCGCCTCCGGCCGCGGCGGGCAGCCGGGGACGTAGACGTCGACCGGGATGATCTGGTCCACGCCCTTGGTCACCGCGTACGAGTCCCAGTACGGCCCGCCGCAGTTGGAGCAGGCACCGAAGGAGATGACGTACTTCGGCTCCGGCATCTGCTCGTACAGGCGCCTCACGGCCGGGGCCATCTTGTCCGTGACCGTGCCCGAGACGATCATCAGGTCGGCCTGGCGGGGGCCGGGCGCGAAGGGGATGACGCCGAGCCGGATGAAGTCGTGCCGGGCCATGGAGGCGGCGATGAACTCGATCGCGCAGCAGGCGAGGCCGAAGTTGAAGACCCACAGGCTGTAGCGGCGGCCCCAGTTGAGGACCACCTTCATCGGTTCCGGGGCCAGCCGGGAGAGCACTCCCAGGCGCCTGGGCTCGGGGAGCAGCTCGGCCTGGGCGGGCGCCGCGGCGGGAGCCCCAGCGGGTGTCGCAGCGGGTGTCACGGCCGGTGTCACGTCCATTCGAGGACGCCCTTCTTGTACGCATAGAGCAGGCCGACGGCCAGGAAGCCCAGGAAGATGAACATCTCCACCAGGGTCGTGGCGCCGTAACCGGCGGCGGCGAAGACCGTCGCCCACGGGAACAGGAAGATCGAGTCGACGGCGAAGATGACGTAGAGGAAGGCGTAGACGTAGTAGCGGACCTGGGTGTGGGCCCAGCCCTCGCCCACCGGGTCCACGCCGCATTCGTAGGTCAGCAGCTTCTCGGGGCTCGGGACCGCCGGCCGCAGCAGGCGCCCGGCTCCGAAGGCCACGGCCACGAAGAGCACGCCCAGTACGGCCAGCAGACCGACGACCGAATAACTCTGGAAGTAGTCCGCCGCGAGCACGGTTGCGGTCGATACCGTTGGGTCGGGCACGTCCGTTCCTCGCTTCTCGGCCACCGTCGAAAATCTGGTATGTACGGGAGTCTAGGCCCTGCCTCACACAGGGTGGGGTTATCCCCCGTTCACAGCACCCCGGCCGCCCCATGGCACGACGGGGGCCGTACTTGACAGGCTGGGCGGCATGACCGCGATCAATCACGCCGTTCGGCCCACCGGGTCCGGCCGCGCCACTGGCTCCGACCCGCCGGAGCGGCCCCGTCGGGAGCCCGGCGACGACCGGCCGCCCCCCGTACGCCCCGTCTTCGGCGCCGTGACCTGGAAGGAGATCGGCTACCTGCTCGGCAACCTGCCGGTGGCGGTCGTCGGTTTCACCTGCACGCTCGCCTTGGTCGCGACCGCGGGCAGCCTGTCCGTGACGGCCGTCGGACTTCCACTGCTCGCCGGCGGTCTCTTCCTGTCCCGGCAGTTGGGACGGCTGGAGCGGGCACGGGCGCGTGCGCTGCTGGGCGTACGGGTGGACGAACCGACGCCGATCCCCGGGCCGGGGCGGAGCGGGGGGTTCTTCCCCTGGCTGTGGACGAGCGTCAAGGACCCGGTCGCCTGGCGGACGGTGCTGTACGCGCTGATCCGGCTGCCGTGGGGCGTGCTGACCTTCGCCGTCGTGCTGACCGGGCTGTTCGTGCTGTGGCCGGTCCTGCCGTACGTGGTACGGGGGATGGCGAACGCGGACCGCGCGATGGTACGGGGCCTCCTGTCGCCCTCCGACGAGCTGGAGCGGCGGATCGCGGAGCTGGAATCCGACCGCGGGGTGGTGGTGGACACGGCGGCGGCCGACCTGCGGCGGATCGAACGCGATCTGCACGACGGCGCGCAGGCGCGGCTGGTGGCCCTGGCGATGGGGCTGGGCCTGGCCAAGGAGAAGCTGCTGGAGGATCCGGAGGGCGCGGCGGCGATGGTGGACGAGGCCCACGGCGAGGTGAAGCTGGCGCTGCGGGAGCTGCGGGACCTCGCCCGGGGGATCCACCCCGCCGTGTTGACGGACCGGGGACTGGACGCGGCGCTGTCGTCGGTGGCATCGCGGTGCGTGGTGCCGGTGAAGGTGGCGGTGGACCTGCCGGCGCGGCCGGCGGAGGCCATCGAGGGGATCGCGTACTTCGTCGTGTCGGAGTTGCTGCAGAACGTGAGCAAGCACGCGGGCGCGCGGGGCGCGGGCGTGGAGGTGTGGCGGGCGGGCGCGCGGCTGCTGATCCGGGTGTCGGACGACGGGCGCGGTGGTGCGCGGATGTCCGGTGGCACGGGGCTGGCCGGACTCGCGGAGCGGTTGGGCGCGGTGGACGGGGTGCTGGTGCTGGACTCCCCCGAGGGCTCGGGCACGGTGGTCACGGCCGAGCTGCCGTGGCGCGACCGCGGGGCCGCGGGGCACTGACGCCGCCGCTGGGGTGTGGGACTCCCGTCCGAGGTGGACGGGGGTCCCGCTTGCGTGCGGTGGCTCCGGCTGGTGGGGGTGGTCCCGCGTGCGGCGGATGCGCATGGCGGCGGGGGCTCCGGTTCTGCCGGTGTGCCCGCTGATGGGCCAGCATCTTGGGTGTGGAGGCCGGTGGCACGGCCAGGAAGACCCCAGGCAGGCGGTCCGTGCGGCCTGAGTGCCGGCGCTGCTCGGCGAGCTCGAAGGTGCGTCCCAGTTGCCGTTGCGTGGCGGCCGGCCCCCGCTGGCTACGGGGTGGCGGGCCGTGCTCCGGGCAGCGGGCCACGGACCGCTCGGCGTGAGCGCGTGGTGACCCCGGCCCGAGCCGTCGGGCCGGGATCCGGTGGCCCGGGCTCCCTCCCCGCAGGCGCCCGGGCCGGGGCCGAAGCCGCCGCCGGGTGGGGTTAACCCCCCGGTGGACAGGCCGACTCGCCGCATGGTTCGGCCGCGCGGCGGGCGGCAGGGTGGAGGCGTAGAGGGCGGACCGAAGGACGGGGCACGAGCATGGACCACGGCAACGGCAACCAGCGCACCGGCGGTGGCACCGGCACGGGCGGCGCGACCGGCGGCACGGGCGCTGGCTTCGCCGCCAGCACCGGCGGTGGCTACGGCAGCGGGGGCACCAGAACCGATGGCCACGGCACCCGCACCCGCACCGACAGCACCAGCGGTGGCTTCGGCAGCGGATCCGGGCCCGGCATCGCCGCCAGCACCAGCGGTGGCTACGGCAGCGGATCCGGGCCCGGCATCGCCGCCAGCACCAGCGGTGGCTACGGCAGCGGATCCGGACCCCGCACCGGCGGCGGCACCGGCGGCCGCTACGGGACCGGCACCGGAGCCGGTGGGTTCGGCGCCCGCGCCCGCAGCCGCACGGGATCCGGCGGGCGGCGGGGTTTCGGGGCTGTGGTGCGGGCGCCCGTCGAGGGGCGGACCTGGCGGGAGTTCGGTCATCTGCTCCTCGGGCTTCCGCTCAGCGCCCTGTACTTCTCGCTCGCCATCGCCGGCCTGAGCCTCGGCGCCGGGCTGCTGGTCACCTTCCTCGGAATTCCGGTACTCGCCGGCGTACTCGCGATGTGCCGCGGGTTCGGGCGCCTGGAACGGGCCCGCGTCCGCGCCCTGCTCCGGACCGGCATCCCCGCTCCCTCCCCCGTCCGCGCCCGCAAGCCCGGCGCCCTCGCCGCGATGGGGGCGCTGCTCACGAGCGGGAGCGCCTGGCGGCATGCGCTGTACTGCGTGGTCCACTTCCCGTGGGCGGTGTTCAGCTTCACGGTGGCGGTCGTGTTCTGGGCGTACGGGTGGGGCTTCCTGCTGTACCCGGTCTGGTTCTGGGTCTTCCCCGCCTATACCGATCAGCCAGGGCTGCAGCTCTTCCAGAACGGTGACTACTCCTTCCACCTCGACTCCCCCGCGGAGATCGCCCTCGCCAGCCTCGTCGGTCTGGCCTTCACGCTCGCCACACCGTGGGTGATCCGGGCCCTGACCACCGTCGACCGGGTCCTGATCGGCGGGCTGCTCGGCGCCTCCCGCCGCGACGGCCTCGACAGCCGCGTCAGCGAGCTGGAGAGCGACCGCGGAGTCGTCGTGGACACCGCCGCCGCCGATCTGCGGCGCATCGAACGCGATCTGCACGACGGCGCGCAGGCACGCCTCGCGGCCCTCGCGCTGGACCTCGGGCTGGCGAAGGAGAAGCTCACCGAGGATCCCCGGGCCGCCGCGCGGATGGTGGACGAGGCCCATGGGGAGGTGAAGGTCGCCCTGCGCGAGCTGCGGGACCTGGCCCGCGGCATCCATCCGGCCGTCCTGACCGACCGCGGTCTGGACGCGGCGCTGTCGGCGGTGGCCGCCCGGTGCGCGGTTCCGGTACGGGTGGCGGTGGATCTCCCGGACCGGCCCGCGGCCGCGATCGAGGGGATCGCGTACTTCACGGTCTGCGAGCTGCTGCGGAACATCAGCGAGCATTCCGGGGCGCGCTCGGCCTCGGTGGACGTGTGGAGGTCCGGGGAGCGGCTGCTGGTCCGGGTCGCCGACGACGGCCGCGGCGGGGCGGATCCCCGGCCCGGTTCGGGGCTGGCGGGCCTGACCGAGCGGGTGGACGCGGTGGACGGGATGCTGGTGGTCGACTCGCCTCCGGAGGGCGGTACGACGGTCACGGCGGAGCTCCCCTGGCGCGCCCGGCCCTGAGGCGGCCCGCCCCCGCCTGACGGGGCGCCCGGACCCGGCAGGCCCGCCGAAACTCCGCCCGCCCGCACGCCCGTTGCCCCGGCTCCGCCGCGACGTGGCCCCCGACCTGGGATGCTTGGCCCCGAGCCCGAGCGTGCGGGTACGAGTGGATGCGGGAGCTGCTGAGTCGTGGACGACAGGGTGCGAGTGGTCATCGCCGAGGATTCGGTGCTGCTGCGTGAGGGGCTGACCCGGCTGCTGACCGACCGGGGGCACGAGGTCGTCGCCGGGGTCGGGGATGCGGAGGCCCTGCTCAAGACGGTGGCGGAGCTGGCGGCGCAGGACGCGCTGCCGGACGTGGTGGTGGCGGATGTGCGGATGCCGCCGACGCACACCGACGAGGGCGTACGGGCCGCCGTACGCCTGCGCCGCGAGTACCCCGGGATCGGGGTGCTGGTCCTGTCGCAGTACGTGGAGGAGCAGTACGCCACCGAGCTGCTGGCCGGTTCCAGTACGGGTGTGGGGTACCTCCTCAAGGACCGCGTCGCCGACGTGCGGGAATTCCTGGACGCGGTGGTCCGCGTGGCCCGCGGCGGTACCGCCCTGGACCCGGAGGTCGTGGCCCAGCTGCTCGGCCGCAGCCGCAAGCAGGACGTCCTGGCGGGTCTGACTCCGCGTGAGCGCGAGGTGCTGGGGCTGATGGCCGAGGGCCGTACGAATTCCGCCGTGGCCAAGGAGCTCGTGGTCAGCGACGGGGCGGTGGAGAAGCACGTCAGCAACATCTTCATGAAGCTGGGCCTCTCGCCGAGTGACGGGGATCACCGGCGCGTTCTGGCCGTTCTCACCTACCTGAAGTCTTGATCGGCCGACACTCTGTCAGACATGGCATAACCGGTCGGGTCGTCTCGATGTGCGGGCCGACGGTCCGGAACGTGGTGGTTCCCGGGGACTGAGTCCCTACGGACGTAGGGTGGGAATCGGGGACGTCACGCCTCGAAGGAGGTCCAGTTCAGTGACCAGCCAGGTCAGTAGCCCAGCCGAGCAGGCCGACGGGGCCGGGGGTGCGGTCGTCACAGGACAGCGCGCCCCGGCGAGCCCTGGCGGCAAGGAAGTCCGCCACCTCGATCGTGTGATCATCCGGTTCGCGGGTGACTCCGGTGACGGCATGCAGCTCACCGGTGACCGCTTCACCTCGGAAACGGCGTCTTTCGGCAACGACCTCTCCACCCTGCCGAACTTCCCCGCCGAGATCCGTGCCCCCGCCGGGACGCTGCCGGGCGTCTCTTCCTTCCAGTTGCACTTCGCCGACCACGACATCCTCACCCCGGGTGATGCGCCGAACGTCCTCGTCGCGATGAACCCGGCCGCTCTCAAGGCCAACATCGCGGACGTGCCGCGCGGCGCGGAGATCATCGTCAACACGGACGAGTTCACCAAGCGGCCCATGGCCAAGGTGGGCTACGAGACCTCCCCCCTCGAAGACGGCTCCCTCGACGCCTACCACCTGCACCCGGTGCCGCTGACGACGCTCACGGTGGAGGCGCTGAAGGACTTCGGGCTGTCCCGCAAGGAGGCCGAGCGCAGCAAGAACATGTTCGCGCTGGGCCTGCTGAGCTGGATGTACCACCGGCCCACCGAAGGCACCGAGCGGTTCCTGCGCCGGAAGTTCGCGAAGAAGCCCGTGCTCGCGGAGGCGAACGTCGCCGCCTTCCGGGCCGGCTGGAACTTCGGCGAGACCACCGAGGACTTCGCCGTCTCCTACGAGGTCGCCCCGGCGACCAAGGCCTTCCCGACCGGCACCTACCGCAACATCTCCGGGAACCTGGCCCTGTCGTACGGGCTGATCGCCGCGAGCCGGCAGGCCGATCTGCCCCTCTACCTGGGCTCGTACCCGATCACCCCGGCCTCCGACATCCTGCACGAGCTGTCGAAGCACAAGAACTTCGGCGTGCGGACCTTCCAGGCCGAGGACGAGATCGCCGGCATCGGCGCGGCGCTCGGAGCGGCCTTCGGCGGGGCCCTCGGCGTCACGACCACCTCCGGGCCGGGTGTGGCCCTGAAGTCGGAGACGATCGGCCTGGCGGTATCGCTGGAGCTGCCGCTGCTGATCGTGGACATCCAGCGCGGCGGCCCCTCCACCGGTCTGCCCACCAAGACGGAGCAGGCGGACCTCCTCCAGGCCATGTACGGGCGCAACGGCGAGGCACCGGTGCCGATCGTGGCGCCCAGGACCCCCGCCGACTGCTTCGACGCGGCACTGGACGCGGCGCGGATCGCGCTGACGTACCGGACGCCGGTCTTCCTGCTCTCCGACGGCTACCTGGCCAACGGTTCCGAGCCCTGGAAGATCCCCGAGGTGGACGACCTGCCCGACCTGCGGACCCCGTTCGCGTGCGAGCCGAACCACGAGCTGGCGGACGGCACCGAGGTCTTCTGGCCGTACAAGCGTGACCCGCGGACCCTGGCCCGGCCGTGGGCCGTCCCGGGCACGCCCGGCCTCGAACACCGCATCGGCGGGATCGAGAAGCAGGACGGCAGCGGCAACATCTCCTACGACCCGGCCAACCACGACCTCATGGTCCGCACCCGCCAGGCCAAGGTCGACGGAATCGAGGTCCCCGACCTCGACGTCGACGACCCGGACGGGGCCCGCACGCTGGTCCTGGGCTGGGGCTCGACCTACGGCCCCATCACCGCCGCCGTCCGCCGCCTGCGCCTCGACTCCGTTCCCATCGCCCAGGCCCACCTGCGCCACCTGAACCCCTTCCCGAGGAATCTCGGCGAGGTCCTGAAGCGTTACGAGAACGTAGTAGTGCCGGAGATGAACCTCGGGCAGCTGGCCACCCTGATCCGGGCGAAGTACCTGGTCGACGCCCAGTCCTACAACCAGGTCAACGGAATGCCCTTCAAGGCCGAGCAGCTCGCCACGGTCCTCAAGGAGGCCACCCATGACTGAGGCAACCACCGGGGCGACGGAGACGACCGGGGCGACCGGGACGACGCGGGCGGCCGGGGCCTCCGCTTCCGCGCTGCTCTCGCTCGTGCCCAAGGCGCAGGCGAAGCAGTCGATGAAGGACTTCAAGTCGGACCAGGAGGTCCGCTGGTGCCCCGGCTGCGGTGACTACGCCGTGCTCGCCGCCGTGCAGGGCTTCATGCCGGAGCTCGGCCTGGCGAAGGAGAACATCGTCTTCGTCTCCGGAATCGGCTGCTCCTCCCGGTTCCCGTACTACATGAACACCTACGGGATGCACTCCATCCACGGCCGCGCGCCCGCCATCGCCACGGGCCTGGCCACCTCCCGCCGTGACCTCAGCGTGTGGGTGGTCACCGGTGACGGCGACGCCCTGTCCATCGGCGGAAACCATCTCATCCACGCCCTGCGCCGCAACGTCAACCTGAAGATCCTGCTGTTCAACAACCGGATCTACGGTCTGACCAAGGGCCAGTACTCCCCCACCTCCGAACTGGGCAAGATCACCAAGTCGACCCCGATGGGCTCGCTCGACGCGCCCTTCAACCCGGTGTCCCTGGCCCTCGGCGCCGAGGCCTCCTTCGTGGCCCGCACCATCGACTCCGACCGCAAGCACCTCACCGAGGTCCTGCGCCGGGCCTCCGAGCACCAGGGCACGGCGCTGGTGGAGATCTACCAGAACTGCAACATCTTCAACGACGGCGCCTTCGAGGCCCTGAAGGACAACGAGCGGGCGCGGGACGCCGTCATCCGCCTGGAGGACGGGCAGCCGATCCGCTTCGGCGCGGACGGAGCCAAGGGCGTCGTCCGCGACCCGGCCACCGGAGACCTGGAGGTGGTGGCGGTCACCCCGGAGAACGCATCGCGGATCCTGGTCCACGACGCCGCGGCGGCCAGCCCCACGACGGCCTTCGCCCTCTCCCGCCTCGCCGACCCCGACACCCTGCACCACACCCCCATCGGGGTCTTCCGCAGCGTCGGCCGGCCCGTCTACGACACGCTCATGGCCGAGCAGCTGCACACGGCCGTCGAGCAGCACGGCAAGGGCGACCTCGGCGCCCTGCTGAGCGGCAACGACACCTGGACCGTCATCGGCTGACCCGGCTGACCGCTGCCCGCCCGACGGCCCGACCGCGTGAAGCCCGGACCTCCCCCGGGGGCCCGGGCTTCGGCGTGCCCCCGTCGCCCCGTCCGCACGCTGCATCACTGATGCCATGAGGGCTGATGTCATGAGCATCTCGCCCTCATGGGTATGACATCCGCCCCGTGCGGCGTTACGGTCTTCAGGTTGGCTGGAAGTCGTACAGGAGGCCCCGTGAAGGCGGAGACCGAGCAGCGCACGGGTTTGCTCTACGGACTGGGCGCATACGGGATGTGGGGCCTGGTCCCCCTCTTCTGGCCGCTCCTGAAGCCCTCCGGCGCCATCGAGATACTCGCCCACCGCATGGTGTGGTCACTCGCCGTGGTCGGGGTGGCGCTGCTGGCGCTGCGCCGCTGGGGCTGGATACGGGAGCTGGTCAGGCAGCCCCGCAAGCTGGGCCTGACCACCCTGGCCGCCTTGGTGATCGCCGTGAACTGGGGCCTGTACATCTGGGCCGTCAACAACGGGCAGGTGGTCGAGGCGAGCCTCGGCTACTTCATCAACCCGCTGGTCAGCATCGCGATCGGCGTCCTCCTGCTGGGCGAGCGGCTGCGCCGCACGCAGTGGGCGGCGGTCGGCGTCAGCTTCGCGGCCGTGCTGGTGCTCGCCGTCGGTTACGGACGGCCGCCGTGGATCTCGCTGGCCCTCGCCTTCTCCTTCGCGGTGTACGGCCTGCTGAAGAAGAAGATCAACCTGGGCGGACTGGAGTCGCTGACCGCCGAGACGGCCCTGCTGTTCCTGCCCGCCCTCGGGTACCTGCTGTGGCTGGGCGCGCAGGGGCAGTCCACCTTCGCCTCGCACGGCGTCGGGCACGCCGCCCTGCTCGCCTCGGCCGGGCTCGTCACCGCGATCCCGCTGGTGTGCTTCGGGGCGGCCGCGATCCGGGTCCCGCTCTCCACCCTCGGGCTGCTCCAGTACATGGCGCCGGTGTTCCAGTTCGCACTGGGCGTCCTGTACTTCCACGAGGCCATGCCGCCCGAGCGCTGGATCGGCTTCTCCCTGGTCTGGGCCGCGCTCGCCGTCCTGACGTGGGACGCGCTGCGTACGGCGCGGCGCCCCCGGGCGCGGCTCGCGGGGATCCCCGCCGCGGTGGTGACGCCGGCGCGCGGGCCCGCGTAACAGCGCCCCCTCTCCTCTCACGATCCCCGGTACGGAAGCCCCGTACCGGGGATCGTCCGTTTTCCGAACGGCTCTGACCGAATTGTGGTCTTGACTCAATGTCACAATCTCACTGACCATCAGGCTCGCACTGACGCACGAACGCTCACCCGCGCTACCCCCCGCACGTTCCGTCATATCCCCGCGGAATCCCGGAGCCCCCACATGAGCCTGTCCGTCTCCCGGCGCCTCGCTGCCGTGACCGCATTCGCGGTCGCGGGCCTGTTCGCCTCCACCGCACCAGCGGCGCTCGCCGCCCCCACGGCGGCCACCGCGGCGCCGACGCCGCCCGACATTCCGCTGGCCAACGTCAAGGCCCACCTGTCGCAGTTCTCGGCCATCGCCGCCAACAACGGCGGCAACCGCGCCCACGGACGGCCCGGCTACAAGGCGTCGATCGACTACGTGAAGGCCAAGCTCGACGCGGCCGGCTTCACCACCACCGTGCAGACCTTCACCTCCAGCGGAGCCACCGGCTACAACCTGATCGCCGACTGGCCGGGCGGTGACGGCAATGCGGTCCTGATGGCCGGCGCGCACCTGGACTCGGTGTCCTCGGGTGCCGGGATCAACGACAACGCCTCCGGGTCGGCGGCCGTCCTGGAGACCGCGCTCGCCGTCTCGCGGGCCGGCCTGAAGCCGACGAAGCACCTGCGCTTCGGCTGGTGGGGAGCGGAGGAGCTGGGCCTGATCGGCTCCAAGTACTACGTCAACAACCTGCCGAGCACCGAGCGCGCGAAGTTCTCCGGATACCTGAACTTCGACATGATCGGCTCGCCGAACCCGGGCTACTTCGTCTACGACGACGACCCGGCCATCGAGCAGACCTTCAAGAACTACTACGCGGGCCTCGGCGTCCCGACCGAGATCGAGACCGAGGGCGACGGACGCTCCGACCACGCCTCCTTCAAGAACGTGGGCATACCCGTCGGCGGCCTGTTCACCGGCGCCAGCAACACCAAGTCCTCGGCCCAGGCGCAGAAGTGGGGCGGCACCGCCGGTCAGGCCTTCGACCGCTGCTACCACTCCTCCTGCGACGGCACGGCCAACATCAACGACACCGCCCTGGACCGCAACGCCGACGCCATCGCCCATGCGATCTGGAACCTCGGCGCGGCCACGCCGGTCCCGCCGGGCCCCTCCTTCGAGAACACCGCGGACGTCAGCATCCCGGACTCCCCCGCGGCGGCGGTGACTTCACCGGTCACGGTCTCCGGCGTCTCGGGCAACGCGCCCGCGACCACCAAGGTGGACGTCAACATCGTCCACACCTTCCGCGGCGACCTGGTCGTGCACCTGATCGCCCCGGACGGGACCGCCTACCTGCTGAAGAACTCCAGCGGATCGGATTCGGCGGACAACGTCATCGCCTCGTACACGGTCAACGCGTCGAGCGAGGCGGCCAACGGGGTGTGGAAGCTCCAGGTCAAGGACGTGGCCGCGCAGGACGTCGGCTACATCAACAGCTGGAAGATCACCTTCTGACCGGACCGGCCGAACCGGCCGGCCAACCGACCGGCCGACCTGAGCGACCCGAGCCGCCGGCCTGAGCGTCCGGGCCGCCGCCGCTGCCGCCGCCGCTGAACAGATCCCTCACCCCCGCGGTGGGGAGCGGCGGCGGCTACGGCTCGTCGGTGCGGGCCGCCCGTCCGGAGGACGTCAGCGGATCCCGTATCCGGGCGCGGAGCTCCTCGGCCACCGCCGCGACGTCCGCGCGGCCCAGCTTCGCCGCCTCGACCAGATCGCCCAGCACCTCCGGGGAGGGCAGTTGCTCGGCCCCCGCCACGCGCAGGTAGGAGCGGGTGGCGGCGGCCGCGTAGAACTCGTTCATCGGGGATTCCAGCGCCGGGCACACGGCCAGGGTGTGCAGAAACGCGGCGGCCCGCCACGCGGTGTCCGGGGCGGGCTGTTCGGGCACGAGGACGAGGTCGTTCTGGTGCCGGGCGACGGCGGCGGCCACCCCGGAGGGATCCCACACGGCGGGATCGGACGGGAGATGGTGGGCCAGAGCGGTCCAGGCCCACTCCATGGTGATCTTCAATTGCCGAACCGCTCCTGGAAATAGCTCCAGTGGTCCGCGAACTCCTCTATGCCGGACAGGAAGTTCTTCCGGTCCTCGTCGAGTTCGCGTTCCGTGACTTCGGTGATCAGTGCGGTGACCGTCGTCCCCAGGGCCGCCGCGCGCGCCTTCAGGCGTTCGTGGAACTCTTCGTCCAGGCGGATGGTGACGTGTCTCGACATGCCCTCCACCGTACAGCGACCGCGCTGTACGCAGGAGGGGAATGCCCGAAGGGTGGGCGGGGACACAGTCCCCGCCCACCCTTCGGACGCTTGACGCTTGACGCTTGACGCTTGACGCCTGCGCTGCTGATGCCTACTTGTTCGCTTCGGCCGCCTTCACCAGCGCGTCCTTGGTGACCGCCCCGACGTAGACCTTGCCGTCGTCCGTGATCAGGGCGTTGACCAGGCGGGTCGAGAGCACCCGGCCTTCGCCGAAGCTGCCGGAGACCTTGTCCCCGAGCGAGTCCATGAACTGCTGGGCCTCCTTCGGCGCGCCCTTGCCGGCTTCCAGCTCCTTCAGGCCCGGGCCGGCTCCGGAGTCGATCCGCGCGATGGTCGCCCAGCCTTCGCCGAGCACCTTCGTCTCGCCCTTGCCGTCCCCGGAGCCGTTCGCTCCGCCGAACAGGCCGCCCAGACCGGGGAAGGACTCCAGCGCCTTGAACTCCTCGCCGTCCTCGCCCTTCTCCCCGCGGGCGTCCCCGGCCGCGCCCTCGGTCACCTTGGCGCCCTTGGGCGGGGTGAAGGCGAAGGTGTCGGCGGACGGCTTGGCGAAGTCCACCTTGGTGAAACCGGCGTCCACGATGGGCTTGCCGCCCTGGGCGGAGAGCAGCTGCACGCGCAGCGGCACGCCGTTCTTCGCGTCCACGGAGATCTGCACCGAGCCGACCGTCGAGCCGCTCTGCTTGGGCTTGAGCACGAGCTGGTAGGCGTCGCGACCGGCGACCTGAGCGGTGTCGCCGACACTGACGTCGGTGGTCGGGCCGGCGGCCTTCAGGACCTCCTCGGCGAGCTGCTGCGGCGAGGCGTCGAGGCGGTCGCCGGTCTTGTGCTCCCGGCCCGCGCCCTTGCCGCCGTCCTGACCGCCGTCCTCGGCCCCGCCTCCACCGGCCTGCGGGTTCTTCTCGTGGAAGACCTCGTTCGACTTGGAGTCGTATCCCCACAGGTCGTCGCCGTTGTGGATGAGGCTGTACTCGTCCTTCCCGTCCAGGAAGGTGAGCTTCTGGCGGTCGGGGCCGTCGGCCGCGACGCGGAAGGTGTGCGTGCCGCTCGCGAGCTGGGCGACCTTGTCCTCCGGGTCGGCGGAGCCGCCCGCGACCCCGCCGCCGCCGAGCAGGCCGGTCGCGAAGGACGGCAGACCCAGGTCGGTGCTGAGCCTGGCGGTGCCGGTCAGCTCCTGCACGTCCGAGGCCGCGATCTTCTCGATGAGCTGCTGCGCCGTGACCTTCGGCAGGTCCGGTCCGCCGGCGTTGGCGAAGGCGGGGACCATCGCGACGGTCGCCGCGGCCACACCCGCTACCGCGACCGGTACCGCGTACCGGGCGACCCTGCGAGAAGTCTTCGTTTTCGCTGCCATGTCAGTGCCCTGCCCTCTGTGTCGACGGCGGCGACCGCCGTGTCGCCGCGCTCACCCGATCTGGTGGGGTTGATGGATCCATCTGACCAAATCGGCGGGGCGAAGGCGTCAGCCCCCGGAAGCAACTGCGCGTACGACCGTGGGATGACACGGCAAGGGCCCTTCTCCCCCGACCCGTAGGGGTCGAGGCACGGAAGGGCCCGTTCCGCAGCCGCGGTGGCCCGTGGCCGCCGGGGCCGTCAGCCCGCGCGGTGGACCACCGCGTCGCAGAGCTCCTCCAGCGCCGACTTCGCGAAGCACTCCGGCAGCGGAGCCAGCATGGCCCGCGCGTCCTGCGCGTACCGGATGGTGTCGCGGCGGGCCTGCTCCAGGGCGGGGTGGACCCGCAGCCGGGCCAGTACCTCGGCGTGCCGGGCGTCGTCCGTCAGATCGCCGTCCAGGAGGCGTACGAGCTCGACGTCGTCCTGGCGGCCGTCGCGGGCCGCGATCTCGCGCAGCCGCAGCACGGGCAGCGTCGGGATGCCCTCGCGCAGGTCGGTGCCGGGGGTCTTGCCGGACTCGTGCGCGTCGGAGGCGATGTCGAGGACGTCGTCGGCGAGCTGGAAGGCGGTGCCGAGCCGCTCGCCGTACTGGGTCAGGATGTCGACGACCGACTCGTCGGCGCCGGACATCAGCGCGCCGAAGCGACCGGAGACGGCGATCAGCGAGCCGGTCTTGCCGGCGATGACGTCGAGGTAGTGGGCGACCGGGTCGCGGCCGTCGCGCGGACCGGCGGTCTCCAGGATCTGGCCCGTCACCAGCCGCTCGAAGGCCTCGGCCTGGATGCGTACGGCCTCGGGCCCGAGGTCGGCCAGGATGTGCGAGGCACGGGCGAAGAGGAAGTCACCCGTCAGGACGGCCACCGAGTTGCCCCAGCGGGTGTTCGCGCTGGCCACCCCGCGGCGTACGTCCGCCTCGTCCATGACGTCGTCGTGGTAGAGCGTCGCGAGGTGGGTGAGTTCCACCACCACGGCGGAGGGCACGATTCCGGGCGCGTACGGATCGCCGAAACGGGCCGCGAGCATCACCAGCAGCGGCCGGAACCGCTTGCCTCCGGCTCGTACCAGGTGTTGCGCGGCCTCGGTGATGAAGGGGACTTCGCTCTTGGTGGCTTCCAGCAGACCCGCCTCGACGGCGGCCAGTCCGGCCTGGACATCGGTCTCAAGAGCCTGGTCCCGCACGCTCAGTCCGAACGGCCCGACGACGGTCACGAGGGGTACTCCTGTCTGCTGACGATCACGCTGACGATCACCTGGATTGTCGATGTGTCGCTGCCATCACTCAAGCCAGCGTATCGGGTCCCCTTTCGATCACCGAGAGCGCCCGTCCCGTCGCCACCCGCGCACCACCCGAAACACCCCGGTATGTTCTTGAGAGCCCGGTGTCGACTGATGCGTCCTCTGAGGCGATTGGCGGCTGGATCCGATGATCACCCGTACCGATTTCCCCTACGAGACCACCCGCGAGGATGTCCGGATCCCGCTCTCCGATGGCGTGGAGCTGTACGCCCGGATCTGGCGACCGGTGACGGATGAGCCGGTTCCGGCGCTGCTGGAGTACCTCCCGGGCCGCCTGACGGACCGCACCGCGTCGCGCGACCGCCAGCGTCACCCCTGGTACGCGGGGCACGGCTACGCCTCGGTGCGCGTCGACGCGCGCGGCCACGGGTGCAGCGCGGGCCGCCCGGGCGACGGGTACGGCCCCCGGGAGGCGGCCGACGGGGCCGCGGTGGTCGAGTGGCTGGCCGGTCAGCCGTGGTGCACGGGATCGGTGGGCATGTTCGGGCTCTCGTGGGGCGGATTCAACAGCCTGCGCATCGCGGCGCTGGCGCCCGGGCCGCTCAAGGCCGTGGTGACGGTCTGCGCCCCGGACGACCCGTACGACGGCGACGCGCACTACCTGGGCGGCTCCGTGCTGGCGGCGGGCATGCCCGCGCGGGCGGCGAGCCTGCTCGCCTCCGCCGCGCACCCGCCGGACCCGCGGTTCGTCGGCGACGGCTGGCGCGAACGGTGGCTGGACCGGCTGGAGTCGGTCGAACCCCTGATCCACACCTGGCTCTCGCACCAGACGCGGGACGCCTACTGGCGCCGGGGCGGCGTCAGCGAGGACCACGCCGCGATCGGCGCCGCCGTGCTGGCCGTGGGCGGCTGGCACGACCCCTACCGGGACACGGTGCTGCGGCTGATCGAGCACCTGCCGTCCTCGCGGGTACGGGGCCTGATCGGCCCGTGGTCGCACCAGTACCCGGACCGCGGACTGCGGCCGGGCCCGGCGATCGGTTTCCTCCAGGAGACCCTGCGCTGGTGGGACCACTGGCTCAAGGGTCTGGACAACGGCGTGCCGGGCGAGCCGCTGCTGCGCGCCTGGATCAGCGGGTCGCACCGTCCCGCCCCCGTGTACGAGGAGTTGCCGGGCCGCTGGGTCGGGGAGAAGAGCTGGCCGTCGGCTTCCGTCATCCCCGTCCCGTACGGCTTGCAGGGCCCGCCGGTGGCCGTCGCCTCCCCCCAGCACACCGGGGTGGACGCGGGCCGCTTCGCGCCCCTCGGCCAGGACGCCGACCTGCCGCCGGACCAGCGGGAGGAGGACGCCAAGTCCGCCTGTTTCGAGTTCCCGGTCGGCCGCGAGGAATCGGTGGAGATCCTCGGCCGGCCCTCGGTGACCCTGCGGCTGCGCCTCGACGTGCCGTACGGGCAGGTCGTGGCCCGGCTGTGCGACGTGGCCCCGGACGGCGCCTCGACACTGATCACGCGCGGCGCGCTGAACCTCTCCGCCCGGCGGGGGCGGGACCGGGCGCTGCCCTGGCCCGTGGGCGCGTACGAGGACGTCACCTTCGAGCTGCACGGCACCGGCCACGCCTTCGCGCCGGGCCATCGCATCCGCCTCGCCGTGTCCTCCGCCTACTGGCCGTGGATCTGGCCCCGGGCCGGCTCCACGGCGGGCTGGACCCTGGACCCCGCGGGCAGCGCGCTGACCCTGCCGGTCCGTGCCGCGTCCCCGGCCGGGGAGGGCATCGTCTTCGAGCCGCCGGAGCAGGCTCCGCCGCTGGGCGTCGCCCTCGGCGTGGCCGATCTCGGATACAGCCCCGCCACGCTGGACGAACCGCGTCCGCAGCGGCTGGTCGTACGGGATGTCGCGCGCGGGACGTGGCGGCTGGAGGTGGACCCCCGGCCCGGGGGCACGCGGATGTACCCGGACGGCCTGGAGTACGGCGAGGACGCGCTGGACGTCTACGAGATCCAGGAGGCGGACCCGCTGTCGGCCCGCACCCGCTCGGAACGGCGGATCCGGCTGCACCGGCCGGAGCTGTCCTGGGACGCCCGGATCGAAACGCGGTCGGAGGTCTCGTGCGACGAGGGCGGCTTCCTGACGTCGAACGAGGTGATCTGCCGCGAGGGCGACGAGGTCCTCTTCCACCGCACGTGGGAACGCCGCCTCCCGCGCGCCGCCGGCTGAGGGGGCCCGGGTAGGAGGCCCGGGCGCGGCACCTCTGCGGGGGCTCCGCCCCGGACCCGCGCCTCAATCGCCGGCGGGGCTGGAATCTCCGCTGCGCGGCAGTTCGGCCCGCCGGGCGGCATCCGCCGGCGCGGCTCGGCCACACCCGGCCCCGCCGGCGTTTGCGGCGCAGCGGTGCGGGGCGGGCGGAGCCCTGGGATACCGGCGGTCAGCCGAACAGACGCTCCAGGACCACCGCGATGCCGTCGTCCTCGTTCGACAGCGTCAGCTCATCGGCCACCGCGATCAGCTCGCGGTGCGCGTTGGCCATCGCCACGCCCCAGCCCGCCCACGCGAACATCGGGATGTCGTTCGGCATGTCCCCGAAGGCGATGGCCGACTCGGCCGGCAGGCCGAGGACCTCCGCCGCCCGCGCCAGGCCGCTCGCCTTGTCGATGCCCGGCGGCTGGAGCTCCACCGTGTGCTCCCCCGCCATCGTGACGTTCACCAGGTCGCCGACGACCGACCGCGCCACCCGTGTCAGTTCGTCGTCGTCCAGCTCGGGGTGCTGGAGCAGCACCTTGTTGATGGGGGCGGACCACAGGTCGCTCCGCCGCGGGACCCGCACGGTCGGCAGGTGCGGGTGCCACATCCGGTAACCCGGCCCTATCAGCATCTCCGCGTCCGCCCCCTCCTGGTTGACCGCGGCGTAGACCTCGCCGATCTCCGCCTCGATCTTGCCGAGGGCCACTTCGGCCAGCCCCCGGTCCATCGACACGGAGTGCAGCAGGCGTCCGCGCGCCGCGTCGTACACCTGCGCGCCCTGCCCGCACACCGCGAGCCCCGTGTAGCCGAGACCGTCGAGGACGTGGCGTACCTGCGGGACCGGGCGGCCGGTGACGATGATGTGCCGGGCGCCGGCCGTGCGGGCCTTGGCGAGCGCCTGGTGGGAGCGGGCGGAGACGGTGTCTCCGGCGCACAGCAGAGTCCCGTCCAGGTCAGTGGCGATCAAGGCGTGGGGGAGGGCGGAAGTCACGGCGCCAAGGATACGGACCCCTTTGGACAAGTCCTACAAATAGCGCCCCAATCCGGCCTCCCGCGGGCCCCACATGCCACGTAACGTGTCAACCAGCCCCCGGGACACCCCCGGACCGCGTCGAAAGTGAGGCAGTACCCCATGCCCCAGCAGAGCCCCCTCGATGTCCCCGAGGGCGACCCGTTCGGGCCGCACAACCTCCCGTACGGCGTCTTCTCCACCGCGCAGGACCCGGCGCGGCGCCGGATCGGTGTGCGGATCGGCGGGCACGTGCTCGACGCGGGGGCGGCCGCGGCCGCGCTCGGTTCCCCGTACGCGGGCCTGCTCGGGCAGTCCTCGCTCAACCCGCTGCTGGCCGCCGGGCGCACCGCATGGCGCGATGTGCGGCGCGCGCTGACCGCCTGGGTCACCGACCCCGGCCACCGCCCGGCGGTCGAGCCGCACGTGCTGCCGCTGGAGGAGGTCGCGCTGCACCTGCCGTACGAGGTCGCCGATTACGTGGACTTCTACGCGAGCGAGCACCACGCCACCAACGTGGGCCGGATCTTCCGCCCCGACGGGGACGCGCTGACCCCCAACTGGAAGCACCTGCCGATCGGTTACCACGGCCGCTCTGGCACGATCGTGGTCTCCGGGACGGATGTCGTACGGCCCCGCGGACAGCGCAAGGCCCCCACCGACCCGGCGCCCGTCTTCGGGCCGTCCGTCAAGCTCGACATCGAGGCGGAGGTCGGCTTCGTCGTCGGCGTGCCCTCCGAGCTGGGGCGACCGGTGGCGCTGGGCGACTTCGAGGACCACGTCTTCGGTCTCTTCCTGCTCAACGACTGGTCGGCGCGGGACATCCAGGCGTGGGAGTACGTGCCGCTGGGCCCCTTCCTCGGCAAGTCCTTCGCCACCTCCGTCTCCGCGTGGGTCACCCCGCTGGAGGCCCTGGACGCGGCCCGGGTCGCCCCGCCCGCCCGGGACTTGCCCCTGCTGCCGTACCTGGACGACGCCGACAGTGACCGGCCGGGCGGCTTCGACCTGCGCATCTCCGTCGCGATCAACGGGCAGGAGGTGGCACGGCCGCCGTTCGCCTCGATGTACTGGACCGCGGCCCAGCAGCTCGCGCACATGACCGTCAACGGCGCTTCGCTGCGCACCGGTGACGTCTACGGCTCCGGTACGGTCAGCGGCCCGGACACCGACCAGCGCGGTTCGCTGCTGGAGCTGACGTGGAACGGCCGCGACGCCATCGAACTGGCCGACGGCAAGCGCACCTTCCTGGAGGACGGCGACACCGTCACCCTGACCGCATGGGCCCCGGGCCCGCAGGACACCCGAGTGGGCCTCGGCGAGGTCACCGGCCGCATCGTGGGATCCCGCTAGGTCCTGTCTGCGGTGGCCCGAAGGTGTGCGCGTACGCCACCCGGGCGTAGCCGGCGTGCGGCGGGCGGGGCGGCCCCGGATGGTGGACCCAGCGGGACCGGGTAGGGCCGGCCCGTGCGCCGTACCCCACCGCGAGGAGCCGCCATGCCAGCACGCCGCCTGAAGACCGCCCTGACGTGCGCCGCCGCCGCGTCCCTCGCCCTCGCCGTGATGCCCCCGGCCCACTCCGTCGAGGGGCCGGCGCCCGACCCGCGCAACCGGAAGGCCATGCGGGACATGGCGACGGCGCTCGCGGTGACGGCCAAGTACGTGGACGAGAGGCTGGCGATCGCCGACGGGTACGTCCGCCACGGCGAGTGCATGAACAACCCCTTCGGGAAGGGCGCCATGGGCTACCACTACGTCAAGGAGGCCCACTGGGGCTCGACGGACCCCAGCAAGCCCACCGCCCTGGTCTACAGCGCCGAGACGGACCGCCGCGGCCGCCGGCAGCTGCAGGCCGTGGAGTGGATGGTCTCCGACCGCGACCAGGACCTGAAGACCGCGGACGACCGGCCGACGATGTTCGGCCTGCCCTTCGACGGGCCCATGCCAGGCCACTGGGCGGGCATGCCCAAGCACTACGACCTGCACATGTGGGCCTACAAGAAGAACCCGGCCGGCCGCTTCCACAACTGGAACACGGCGCTGACCTGCCCCAAGAAGCCCTCCACCACCACACCCGCCCACCGCCATCACCCGTAAGTGCGGTCTTCGGCCGATGCCCGCCGATAGGCTGGACGGACTCGCGATACTCCGGCTCATGGGAGCACCGATGAACCCGGAATACAGCTGGCCGATCCCGCCTGCGGGCGGCTGGACTGCCGATGACCTGGACACGCTTCCGAATCTGCCTCCGCACACGGAGCTGATCGACGCGAGCCTCGTTTTCGTGAGTCCGCAGACCCGATTCCACACGCTGACGGTCGACTTCTTCACCTGGGAACTGCGCGCTTGGGCCCCTGAAGGGCTGGAAGTCCTCAGGGAGTTCACCATCGACATCGACCGCCGTAACCGTCCGGAGCCGGACGTGATCGTGGTCCCCGTCGAACCCGACGAGGATCCGAACCAGACCCGCCTGCCCGCCGAGTCCGTCCTGCTCGCGATCGAAGTCGTGTCCCCGGAGTCCGTCGACCGCGATCGCGAGACCAAGCCGCTGAAGTACGCCCGGGCCGGGATCCCCCACTACTGGCGCGTCGAGAACAAGGACGGCCGTGCGATCGTCTACGTCTTCGAGCGGGAGCCGGCCACCGGCGCCTACACCAGCACCGGCATCTTCCACGACCGGCTCAAGGTCTCCGTCCCCTTCCCCATCGACCTGGACCTCACCCAGATCATGGCCAGGCGGCGCGGCGCCGAATAACCCCCGGACACGGCGCAGGGCCCGGTCCCCCAGAAGGGAGCCGGGCCCTGCGCCGTGCGGCGGGCCGGGTCAGCGGACGAAGGTGCTCGCCTGGCCCGCCAGGTCCAGGAAGTACTGCGGGGCCACGCCCAGCACCAGGGTGACGGCGACTCCCACCGCGATGGTGGTCATCGTCAGCGGCGACGGGACCGCCACCGTCGGGCCGTCCGCCTTCGGTTCGCTGAAGAACATCAGGACGATCACCCGGATGTAGAAGAACGCGGCGATCGCGGACGAGATGACACCGACCACGACCAGCGCCCCCGCGCCGCCCTCCGCCGCCGCCTTGAACACGGCGAACTTGCCGGCGAAGCCCGAGGTCAGCGGGATGCCGGCGAAGGCCAGCAGGAACACCGCGAAGACGGCGGCGGTGAGCGGCGAACGCCGCCCCAGCCCCGCCCACTTGGACAGGTGCGTCGCCTCGCCGCCCGCGTCCCGCACCAGCGTGACCACCGCGAAGGCGCCGATCGTCACGAAGGAGTAGGCACCGAGGTAGAAGAGGACGGACTTGACCCCCTCCGCCGACGTGGCGATCACACCGGCCAGGATGAAGCCGGCGTGCGCGATCGAGGAGTAGGCCAGCAGTCGCTTGACGTCCGTCTGGGTCACGGCGATCACCGCGCCCGCCAGCATCGTGACGATCGCGACGCCCCACATCACCGGCCGCCAGTCCCACCGCAGCCCCGGCAGGACCACGTACAGCAGCCGCAGCAGCGCGCCGAAGGCCGCGACCTTCGTCGCCGCCGCCATGAAGCCGGTGACCGGGGTCGGGGCGCCCTGGTAGACGTCCGGGGTCCACATGTGGAAGGGCACCGCGCCGACCTTGAAGAGCAGGCCCATGAGGATCAGCGCGCCGCCGATCAGCAGCAGCGCGTCATTGGCCATGGTGGCGGCCAGCGCCGGGTCGACCCGCGCGACGGTGCCGTCGGCCACGTCCGCGATCACGGCGTACGACACCGAGCCCGCGTACCCGTAGAGCAGCGCGATGCCGAAGAGGAGGAAGGCGGAGGAGAAGGAGCCCAGGAGGAAGTACTTGACCGCGGCCTCCTGCGACATCAGCCGCTGGCGGCGGGCGACGGCGCACAGGAGGTACAGCGGGAGGGAGAAGACCTCAAGGGCGATGAACAGCATCAGCAGGTCGTTGGCGGCCGGGAAGATCAGCATCCCGGCGATCGCGAACATCGCCAGCGGGAAGACCTCGGTGGTGGTGAAGCCCGCCTTGACGGCGGCCTTCTCGCTGTCGCTCCCCGGTACGGACGCCGCCTGCGCGGCGAAGGAGTCGACGCGGTTGCCGTGCGCGGCGGGGTCCAGGCGCCGCTCGGCGAAGGTGAAGACCGCGACGATCGAGGCCAGCAGGATGGTGCCCTGCAGGAAGAGCGCCGGGCCGTCCACGGCGATGGCGCCCATCGCCGCGATCTGCGCCTTCGTACTGCCGTATCCGCCGGCCGCGAGGGCGACGACCGCCGCGAAGGCCGAGGCCAGCGCGGCGACGGCGAGGAACACCTGGACGTAATAACGTGCCTTGCGCGGTACGAAGGCCTCGACGAGGACCCCGAGGATCGCCGCGCCCACCACGATCAGCGTGGGCGCGAGTTGCGCGTATTCGATCTGCGGGGCCGGGATCCGGTCGACCGGTCCCTCGGCCGCCAGTGTCAGCAGGCTCTGGGCAGCAGTCACTGCGCTCACTTCGCCGCCTCCCCATTCTTCGCGGGTACGGCCTCAACAGCCACCTCTGGCCTGGGGTCCGTCTGCTTCACGTCCGACATGGTGTGCTTCACCGCCGGGTTGACGATGTCGGTGAGCACCTTCGGGTACACGCCCATCCCGATCAGCAGGGCGACCAGCGGGGCGACCACCAGTACCTCCCGCAGGCGCAGGTCCGGCATCGTGCGGACCTCCTCCTTCACGGGGCCGGTCATGGTGCGCTGGTAGAGCACCAGCGTGTAGAGCGCGGCCAGCACGATGCCGAGGGTGGCGACGATGCCGGCGACCGGGTACCGGGCGAAGGTGCCGACCAGGACCAGGAACTCGCTGACGAAGGGGGCGAGCCCCGGCAGCGAGAGGGTGGCGAGGCCGCCGATGAGGAAGGTGCCCGCCAGGACCGGGGCCACCTTCTGCACCCCGCCGTAGTCGGCGATGAGCCGCGAGCCGCGCCGGGAGATCAGGAAGCCGGCCACCAGCATGAGCGCCGCCGTCGACAGGCCGTGGTTGACCATGTAGAGGGTGGCGCCGGACTGGCCCTGGGAGGTCATCGCGAAGATGCCCAGGATGATGAAGCCGAAGTGCGAGATCGATGCGTAGGCGATCAGCCGCTTGATGTCCCGCTGTCCGACGGCGAGCAGCGCCCCGTAGACGATGCTGACCAGGGCCAGGGTGATGATCACCGGGGTGGCCCACTTGCTGGCCTCCGGGAAGAGCCCGAGGCAGAAGCGGAGCATCGCGAAGGTGCCGACCTTGTCCACGACCGCGGTGATCAGCACGGCGACCGGGGCGGTGGACTCCCCCATCGCGTTCGGCAGCCAGGTGTGCAGCGGCCACAGCGGGGCCTTCACCGCGAAGGCGAAGAAGAAGCCGAGGAACAGCAGCCGCTCGGTGTTGGTCGCCATGTCGAGCGTGCCGGCGGCCCGCGCGGCGGCGATCTCCTGGAGCGAGAAGTTCCCGGCGACGACGTAGAGGCCGATGACGGCGGCCAGCATGATCAGGCCGCCGGCCAGGTTGTAGAGGAGGAACTTGACCGCCGCGTACGAGCGCTGCGTGGCCGCGTTCTCGTCGGACCCGGCATGGGCCCGGTCTCCGAAGCCGCCGATGAGGAAGTACATCGGGATGAGCATGGCTTCGAAGAAGATGTAGAAGAGGAAGACGTCGGTGGCCTCGAAGGAGATGATCACCATCGCCTCGACCAGCAGGATCAGGGCGAAGAAGCCCTGGGTCGGCCGCCACCGGCTCGACTTCCACGTCGCGGAGCCGTCGGCGGGCGTGGCCAGGGGGTCGGCGTCGTGCCAGCCGGCCGCGATCACGAACGGGATGAGCAGCGCGGTGAGCGCGATCAGCGCCACCCCGATGCCGTCGACGCCCAGTTCGTAGCGGACACCGAAGTCGGCGATCCAGGCGTGGGATTCGGTGAGCTGGTAGCGGTCGCCACCGGGCTCGAAGCGGACCGCGACGAGCACGGCCAGGGCCAGGGTCGCCAGCGAGAAGAGCAGGGCGAGCCATTTGGCGGCGGTCCGGCGGGCGGCCGGGACGGCCGCCGTCAGGATCGCGCCGACCGCGGGCAGCGCGGCCGTCACCGTCAGAAGCGGGAAATTCATCTCACACCGCCCTCATCAGCAGGGTCGCGGCGATCAGGATCGCCGTGCCCCCGAACATCGAGACCGCGTAGCTGCGGGCGTAGCCGTTCTGCAGCTTGCGCAGCCGGCCCGAGAGCCCGCCGACCGAGGCGGCCGTCCCGTTGACCACTCCGTCCACCAGGCTGTGGTCGACGTACACGAGCGAGCGGGTCAGGTGCTCCCCGCCGCGCACCAGCACGACGTGGTTGAAGTCGTCCTGGAGCAGGTCCCGCCGGGCGGCCCGGGTGACCCAGCTGCCGCGCGGCGCGAGGACCGGGACGGGCCTGCGCCCGTACATGGCCCAGGCGATGCCGACGCCGACGGCCAGGACGGCCATCGTCGCCAGCGTCACCGTCATGGCGCTGACCGGCGGGTGGCCGTGTTCGTAGCCGGTGACGGGCCGCAGCCAGTTCAGGAACCGGTCGCCGATGCCGAAGAAGCCGCCCGCGAAGACGGAGCCGAAGGCGAGGACGATCATCGGGATGGTCATCGACTTGGGCGACTCGTGCGGGTGCGGCATGCGGTCGGCCGCGGTGCCGGCCGCACCGGCGGCGGAGGCGGCCCGGGTGTCGGCCGCGGGCTCGGCGCCGGGCGTGGTGTCCGCGTCGGGGGCGGGCTGCCAGCGCTTCTCGCCGAAGAAGGTCAGGATCATCACGCGGGTCATGTAGAAGGCGGTGATTCCGGCGCCCAGCAGGGCGACCCCGCCGAGGATCCAGCCCTGGGTGCCGCCCTTGGCGAAGGCGGCCTCGATGATCAGGTCCTTGGAGAAGAAGCCCGACAGGCCGGGGAAGCCGATGATGGCCAGGTAGCCGAGGCCGAAGGTCACGAAGGTGACCGGCATGTAGGTGCGCAGGGCCCCGTACTTGCGCATGTCCACCTCGTCGTTCATCCCGTGCATCACGGAACCGGCGCCGAGGAAGAGGCCGGCCTTGAAGAAGCCGTGCGTCACCAGGTGCATGATCGCGAACACGTAGCCGATCGGGCCGAGGCCCGCGGCCAGGATCATGTAGCCGATCTGCGACATGGTGGAGCCCGCCAGGGCCTTCTTGATGTCGTCCTTCGCGCAACCGACGATCGCACCGAAGAGGAGCGTGACCGCTCCGACGACGACGACGGCGGTCTGCGCGGTGGGCGCCCCGTTGAAGACGGCGCCGGAGCGGACGATCAGGTACACGCCGGCGGTCACCATGGTCGCCGCGTGGATCAGGGCCGAGACGGGGGTCGGGCCCTCCATCGCGTCGCCGAGCCAGGACTGCAGCGGGACCTGCGCCGACTTGCCGCAGGCGGCCAGCAGCAGCATCAGCCCGATCGCGGTCAGCGTGCCTTCCGAGGTCTCGCCCACCGAGGCGAGGACCGGCCCGAAGGCGAAGGTCCCGAAGGTGGTGAACATCAGCATGATGGCGATCGACAGGCCCATGTCGCCGACCCGGTTGACCAGGAAGGCCTTCTTCGCGGCGGTCGCCGCGCTGGGCTTGTGCTGCCAGAAGCCGATGAGCAGGTACGAGGCCAGGCCGACGCCCTCCCAGCCGAGGTACAGCAGCAGGTAGTTGTCCGCGACGACGAGGAGCAGCATCGCGGCCAGGAAGAGGTTGAGGTAGCCGAAGAAGCGGCGGCGGCGCTCGTCGTGCTCCATGTACCCGATCGAGTACACGTGGATGAGCGTGCCCACGCCGGTGATCAGCAGGACGAACGTCATCGACAGCTGGTCCAGCTGGAAGGCGATGTCCGCCTGGAAGCCCTCCACGGGGATCCAGCTGAACAGCCGCTGGTGCAGGGCCCGGTCGTCGGCTCCGCGTCCCAGCATGTCGGTGAAGAGGGCGACGCCGACGCCGAAGGAGGCGGCGGCCAAGAGGGTGCCGAGCCAGTGCCCGGTCTTGTCGAGGCGGCGGCCGCCGCACAGCAGCACCGCCGCTCCGAGCAGCGGCGCTGCCACCAGCAGCGCGATCAGGTTCTCCACAGCGACCCCTTAGAGCTTCATCAGGCTGGCGTCGTCGACCGAGGCCGAGTGGCGGGTACGGAACAGCGACACGATGATCGCGAGGCCCACCACGACCTCCGCGGCGGCGACGACCATCGTGAAGAACGCGATGATCTGGCCGTCGAGATTGCCGTGCATGCGCGAGAAGGCGACGAAGGCGAGGTTGCAGGCGTTGAGCATGAGCTCGACGCACATGAACAGCACGATCGCGTTCTTCCGGATCAGCACGCCGGCCGCGCCGATGGTGAACAGCAGGGCGGCCAGGTACAGGTAGTTGACCGGATTCACTTCGAGGCCTCCTCACGGCCGAGGCGCTCCGAGGACTTCTGCTCCAGCGCCTTGAGGTCCTCCAGGGCCTCGCTGGAGACGTCCCGGATCTGGCCGCGGCCGCGCAGCGTCTTGTTGACCGTCAGTTCGGACGGGCTGCCGTCGGGGAGCAGGCCCGGTACGTCCACCGCGTTGTGCCGGGCGTAGACGCCGGGTGCGGGCAGCGGCGGGAGCTGCACGCCCTCGCGGACGCGCCGCTCGGCCATCTCCCGCTGGGTGGCGGCCCGCTCGGTGCGCTCGCGGTGGGTGAGCACCATCGCGCCGACGGCCGCGGTGATCAGCAGGGCGCCGGTCATCTCGAAGGCGAAGACGTACTTGGTGAAGATCAGCTGGGCCAGGCCCTCGACGTGCCCGGCGGAATTGATCCGTCCGAGCCCGTTGAAGTGGGTGAGCCGGGCGTGGCCGATGCCGGCGATCAGCAGGATGCCGAAGCCGAGCCCGCACAGGACGGCCAGCCAGCGCTGCCCCTTGAGGGTCTCCTTCAGCGAGTCGGCGGCGGTGACGCCGACCAGCATGACCACGAAGAGGAAGAGCATCATGATCGCGCCGGTGTAGACGACGACCTGGACGACGCCCAGGAAGTACGCCCCGTTGGCGAGGTAGAAGACCGCCAGGATGATCATCGTCCCGGCGAGGCTGAGCGCGCTGTGCACGGCCTTCTTCATGAGGATCGTGGCCAGCGCGCCGACGACGGCGACCGTACCGAGGATCCAGAACTGCACGGCCTCACCGGTGGAGGTCAGGGAGGCGGCGATGGCGCTCATGCCCCCACCTCCTCGGAGTGGTCGGCGGCTTCGGCGGTCCGGGCCGTTTCAGCGGTCCGGGCGCTCTCGGTGGTCCGGGCGCTCTCCGTGGTCTCCGTGGCCCCGGCGGTTTCGCCCTTGGACACGGCCACCTGCCGCACCGTGCCCGGCGCGGCTCCCGTGACCAGTCCCCGGTAGTAGTCCTGCTCGTCCGTGCCGGGGAAGATCGAGTGCGGTGCCTCGACCATGCCCTCGGTGAGTCCGGCGAGCAGCTGCTCCTTGGTGTAGATGAGCGACTCGCGGCTGGCGTCGGCCAGTTCGAACTCGTTCGTCATGGTCAGCGCCCGCGTCGGGCAGGCCTCGACGCACAGCCCGCACAGGATGCAGCGGGCGTAGTTGATCTGGTAGACCGCGCCGTAGCGCTCACCCGGGGAGTAGCGCTCCTCGTCGGTGTTGTCCGCGCCCTCCACGTAGATGGCGTCGGCGGGGCAGGCCCAGGCGCACAGTTCGCACCCGATGCACTTCTCCAGACCGTCCGGGTGGCGGTTGAGCTGGTGCCGTCCGTGGAAGCGCGGAGCGGTGGTCTTGTGCTGCTCCGGGTACTGCTCGGTGAGCCGCTTCTTGAACATGGCCTTGAAGGTCACGCCGAAGCCGGCGACGGGGTTCTGCCATTTCTCGTCAGACACCGCTCAACCCTCCTCTCGGTCACTCTCGGTGTTCGTCCCGCCGCTGGGGATCAGCTCCCGCTCCTGGCGGGGACGCCGGCGCGGTACGGGTGCCAGGTGCTGGCCGGGCTTGGGCGGTACGGGGTACCCGCCCGCCATCGGGTCGAAGGGCTCCTCGGCATCGGTCTTGCCGGTCTCCTCGGCCGCCGCCTTCTCCCGCTTGTCCCGGATGACGTCCGCGACCAGGGAGAGCAGCAGGACCGCGACGACCGCGCCCCCGACGTACAGGACGATCTGGCTGAAGTCGTACTGCTCGTTGCGCAGCGCCCGGACGGTGGCGACCATCATCAGCCAGACCAGCGAGACGGGGATCAGGACCTTCCAGCCGATCTTCATCAGCTGGTCGTAGCGCACGCGGGGCAGCGTGCCGCGCAGCCAGATGAAGAAGAACAGCAGCAGCTGGACCTTCAGGACGAACCAGAGCATCGGCCACCAGCCGTGGTTCGCCGCCTCCCAGTACGTCGAGATCGGCGCCGGGGCCCGCCAGCCGCCCAGGAAGAGGGTGACCGAGACGGCCGAGACGGTGACCATGTTGACGTACTCGGCCAGCATGAACAGCGCGAACTTGATGGAGGAGTACTCGGTGTTGAAGCCGCCGACGAGGTCGCCCTCGGACTCCGGCATGTCGAAGGGGGCGCGGTTCGTCTCGCCGACCATCGTGACGATGTAGATGATGAAGGAGACCGGCAGCAGGATGACGTACCAGCGGTCCGCCTGCGCTTCGACGATCGCCGAGGTCGACATCGACCCGGAGTACAGGAAGACCGAGGCGAAGGCGGCGCCCATCGCGATCTCGTACGAGATCATCTGCGCGCAGGAGCGCAGACCGCCGAGGAGCGGGTAGGTCGAGCCGGACGACCAGCCCGCCAGGACGATGCCGTAGATGCCGACCGAGGCCACCGCGAGGATGTAGAGCATCGCGATGGGCAGGTCGGTGAGCTGCATCGTGGTGCGCTGGCCGAAGATGGAGACCTCGTTGCCGGCGGGGCCGAAGGGGATCACCGCGATGGCCATGAAGGCGGGGATCGCCGCGACGATCGGGGCGAGGACGTAGACGACCTTGTCGGCCCGCTTGACGACGATGTCCTCCTTCAGCATCAGCTTGACGCCGTCGGCGAGGGACTGGAGCAGGCCCCAGGGGCCGTGCCGGTTGGGGCCGACGCGCAGCTGCATCCAGGCGACGACCTTGCGCTCCCACACGATGGAGAAGAGCACGGTCACCATCAGGAAGGCGAAGCAGAACACCGCCTTGATGACGACCAGCCACCAGACGTCCCGTCCGAAGAGGGACAGGTCCTCGGCCGCGAGGACGTGCGGCTGCGCCGCGAACTGGGCGAGGTGGGTCACGCTCGCACCTCCCGTGCGGGGGCCGGGGCTGCGCCCGGCCGAAGGGCGTGGGTCCGTGGGGTCACGACTGGGCCTCCGCTGCGTCGCTGTGGGTCCCGCGCCGGGCGGAGGGACCGATCCGGACGAGGGTGCCGGGGAGGGCGCCGGTGTCGGCGAGGACGCCGGAGCCGGTGGAGTTCATCGGGAGCCACACCACCCGGTCCGGCATCTCGGTGATCCGGAGCGGGAGTTCGACGGAGCCGGCCGGTCCGGTGACCGCGAGCACGTCGCCGTTCTTGACCCCGGTCTCGGCGGCCGTGGCGGCCGAGAGCCGGGCGCTCGCCTCGTGCCGGGTGCCGGCCAGGGCGTCGTCACCGTCCTGGAGGCGGCCCTGGTCGAGCAGGAGCCGGTGGCCCGCGAGGACCGCCTCGCCCGCTCCGGGGCGCGGCAGCGGAGCGGTGTCCGCCGCCTGCTCGCCGGCGCGGGCCCCGGCCCACGGGCCGAGCCGGTCGAACTCCCGGCGTACGGCGTGGATGTCGGGCAGTCCGATCGGCCGGTCCGCCGCGTCGGCCAGCATGTGCAGTACGCGGGCGTCCGCGGGGGCGAGCCGGCGGGTCATGTGCTCGGGCTTGAGCGCCGCCTCGAACGGGCGGACCCTGCCCTCCCAGTTGATGAAGGCGCCCGGCTTCTCCGCCACGGCGGCGACCGGCAGGACCACGTCCGCGTGGTCGGTGACCTCGCTGGGCCGCAGTTCCAGGGAGACCACGAAGGCCTCCTCCAGGGCGATCCGCGCGCGGGCCGGATCCGGCAGGTCGGTGACCTCGACGCCCGCGACCAGCAGGGCCGACAGCTCCCGCCCGGCGGCGGCTTCGAGGATCTGGCCGGTGTCGCGACCGTAGCGGTGCGGCAGCTCGTCCAGCCCCCAGGCGGTGGCGACCTCCTCGCGGGCCCGCGGGTCGGTGGCGGGGCGTCCGCCGGGCAGCAGGGACGGCAGCGCGCCCGCCTCGACGGCGGCCCGCTCACCGGCCCGGCGCGGGATCCACACCAGCTTCGCCCCGGTCGCGGCGGCGGCCCGTACGGCCGCGGTCAGCGCACCGGGCACCGCGGCGAGGCGCTCCCCGACGACGATGACCGCGCCGGCGGCGCGCAGCGCGTCGGCGGCGGCCTGGCCGCCCTCCTCCAGCCCGGTCCGGGTGGCGAGGGCGTCCAGCCACTGCGGCTCGGTGCCGGGAGCGGCGGCCAGCAGGGTGCCGCCCGCCTTCTCCAGGCCGCGGGTGGCGAAGGGGGCGATGGCGAAGGTCCGCTGCTTGTGCTTGCGGTGGGCCTTGCGCAGCCGCAGGAAGACCCCGGGGGCCTCCTCCTCCGCCTCGATGCCGGCCAGCAGCACGGTGGGCGCCGCCTCCAGCGAGGTGTACGTGACCCCCTGGCCGTCGAGGTCCTTGCCGGTGCCGGCGACGGAGGCGGCCAGGAAATCGGCCTCCTCGGCGCTGTGCGGGCGGGCGCGGAAGTCGATGTCGTTGGTGTCGAGGACCACCCGGGCGAACTTGGCGTAGGCGTAGGCGTCCTCGACGGTGAGCCGGCCTCCGGTCAGCACCCCGGCCCGGCCGCGCGCGGCGGCGAGTCCGGCCGCGGCGGCCGCCAGGGCCTCGGGCCAGCTGGCGGGCTCCAGGACCCCGGCCGCGTTGCGTACGAGCGGGGTGGTCAGCCGGTCCGGGCGCTGCGCGTAGCGGAATCCGAAGCGGCCCTTGTCGCAGATCCACTCCTCGTTGACCTCGGGGTCCTCCGCGGCCAGCCGGCGCAGCACCTTGCCGCGGCGGTGGTCGGTCCGGGTGGCGCAGCCACCCGCGCAGTGCTCGCACACGCTCGGGGAGGAGACGAGGTCGAAGGGGCGGGAGCGGAACCGGTAGGCGGCCGAGGTGAGGGCGCCGACCGGGCAGATCTGGATGGTGTTGCCGGAGAAGTACGACTCGAAGGGATCGCCCGAGCCGATGCCGACCTGCTGGAGCGCGCCGCGCTCCAGCAGCTCGATCATCGGGTCGCCGGCCACCTGGTTGGAGAAGCGGGTGCAGCGCGCGCAGAGCACGCACCGCTCGCGGTCCAGGAGCACCTGCGTGGAGATGGGCACCGGCTTCTCGTACGTCCGCTTGAGTCCCTCGAAACGGGACTCGGCGTTGCCGTGCGACATCGCCTGGTTCTGCAGCGGGCACTCGCCGCCCTTGTCGCAGACCGGGCAGTCCAGGGGGTGGTTGATGAGCAGGAGCTCCATCACGCCCCGCTGGGCCTTGTCGGCGACCTCGGAGGTGAGCTGCGTCTTGACGACCATGCCGTCGGTGCAGGTGATGGTGCAGGAGGCCATCGGCTTGCGCTGGCCCTCTACCTCGACGATGCACTGGCGGCAGGCGCCGACGGGGTCGAGGAGGGGGTGGTCGCAGAACCGGGGGATCTCGATGCCGAGCTGCTCGGCGGCGCGGATGACGAGGGTGCCCTTGGGCACCGAGAGCTCGGCTCCGTCGATCGTCAGGGTGATGAGGTCCTCCGGGGGCACCGCGGCCTCGCCGCCGCCCGCAGGGGCGTTACTGGTGACGGTCATGCGTTCACCTCCGTGTCAGCCCAGAGGGTCGACTTGCTGGGGTCGAAGGGGCAGCCCTTGCCCGTGATGTGCTGCTCGTACTCCTCGCGGAAGTACTTGAGCGAGGAGAAGATCGGGCTGGCCGCGCCGTCGCCGAGTGCGCAGAAGGACTTGCCGTTGATGTTGTCGGCGATGTCGTTCAGCTTGTCGAGGTCGGACATGACGCCGCCGCCGGCCTCGATCCGCTGGAGCAACTGGACGAGCCAGTACGTCCCTTCGCGGCAGGGTGTGCACTTGCCGCAGGACTCGTGGGCGTAGAACTCGGTCCACCGGGTGACGGCCCGCACCACGCAGGTCGTCTCGTCGAAGCACTGGAGCGCCTTCGTGCCGAGCATCGAGCCCGCCGCGCCCACGCCCTCGTAGTCGAGCGGGACGTCCAGGTGCTCGTCCGTGAACATCGGGGTGGAGGAGCCGCCGGGGGTCCAGAACTTCAGCCGGTGGCCGGGCCGCATGCCGCCGCTCATGTCGAGCAGCTGGCGCAGGGTGATGCCCAGGGGGGCCTCGTACTGGCCGGGGCCGGCGACGTGCCCGGAGAGCGAGTACAGCGTGAAGCCGGGGGACTTCTCCGTCCCCATCGACTTGAACCAGTCCTTGCCCCGGTGCAGGATCGCGGGAACCGAGGCGATGGACTCCACGTTGTTCACGACGGTGGGGCACGCGTAGAGCCCCTCGACGGCAGGGAAGGGGGGACGCAGCCGGGGCTGACCGCGCCGGCCTTCGAGGGAGTCGAGCAGCGCCGTCTCCTCGCCGCAGATGTACGCGCCCGCTCCCGCGTGCACCGTGATGTCGAGGTCGAGCCCGCTGCCCAGGATGTCCTTGCCGAGGTAGCCGGCCTCGTACGCCTCGCGCACCGCCTCGTGCAGGCGCCGCAGGACCGGCACGACCTCGCCGCGCAGGTAGATGAAGGCGTGCTGCGAGCGGATCGCGTAGCAGGCGATGATCATTCCCTCGATGAGGGAGTGCGGGTTGGCGAAGAGGAGGGGGATGTCCTTGCAGGTCCCCGGCTCCGACTCGTCCGCGTTCACGACGAGGTAGTGCGGCTTTCCGTCGCCCTGCGGGATGAACTGCCACTTCATTCCGGTGGGGAAGCCCGCGCCGCCGCGGCCGCGCAGACCCGAGTCCTTCACGTAGGCGATCAGGTCGTCGGGGGTCATCGCGAGCGCCTTGCGCAGGCCCTCGTACCCGTCGTGGCGCCGGTAGGTCTCCAGCGTCCACGACCGCGGTTCGTCCCAGAACGCCGTCAGGACGGGGGCGAGGAGCTTCTCCGGGCTGGTCCCTCCCCCGGCCTCGGGCTGGGAGGTGTCCCCGCGGCTTTCCTTCGGAGTCGACACGGTCATCACTTCCCTCCCTCGGTGCTGGTCTCGCCGCGCGGGTGGACGATGCTGGTGTGCGGGGATTCGCCGCGGGCGATGCGCAGCCCGATCAGGGAGGCGGGGCCGGCGCCGCCGGTGGCCTCGACCGCGCCCTCGCGCTCGTCGGGGAAGCCCGCCAGGATGCGGGCGGTCTCCTTGTACGTGCACAGCGGCGCGCCCCGGGTGGGCTCCACGGGGCGGCCGGCCAGCAGGTCGTCCACCAGGGCCTTGGCGGAGTCGGGGGTCTGGTTGTCGAAGAACTCCCAGTTGACCATCACCACGGGGGCGAAGTCGCAGGCCGCGTTGCACTCGATGTGCTCCAGCGTGACCTTGCCGTCGGGGGTGGTCCCGTGGTTGGCGACCCCGAGGTGCTGCTTGAGCTCCTCGAAGATGGCGTCGCCGCCCATCACCGCGCACAGGGTGTTCGTGCAGACGCCGACCTGGTAGTCGCCGGAGGGCCCCCGCCGGTACATCGAGTAGAAGGTCGACACGGCGGTGACCTCGGCGGTGGTCAGGCCCAGTACCTCGGCGCAGAAGCGGATGCCGGTGCGCGAGACGTAACCCTCCTCGGCCTGGCACAGGTGCAGCAGCGGGAGCAGGGCGCTGCGGCTGTCGGGATAGCGGGCGATGACCTCCGCGGCGTCGGCTTCCAGCCGCGCCCGGACCTCCGCGGGGAAGTCCGGGGCGGGCAGCTGGGGCATGCCCAGGGACACGGACACGGGCGGTTCGGGGGTCTCCCCCCGGGAAGACACGGTCGTCATCGGTCGACGCCTCCCATCACGGGGTCGATGGAGGCGACGGCGACGATGACGTCGGCGACCTGGCCGCCCTCGCACATCGCTGCCATGGCCTGCAGGTTGGTGAAGGACGGGTCGCGGAAGTGGACCCGGAAGGGGCGGGTGCCGCCGTCGGAGACGACGTGGGCGCCGAGCTCGCCCCGGGGCGATTCGACCGCCGCGTACGCCTGCCCGGGCGGGACCCGGAAGCCCTCGGTCACCAGCTTGAAGTGGTGGATGAGGGCCTCCATGGAGGTGCCCATGATCTTCCTGATGTGGTCGAGCGAGTTGCCGAGCCCGTCGGGGCCCATCGCGAGCTGCGCCGGCCAGGCGATCTTCTTGTCGGCGACCATGACCGGGCCGGGCTCCAGCCGTTCCAGGCACTGTTCGACGATCCGCAGCGACTGGCGCATCTCCTCCAGGCGGATGAGGAAGCGCCCGTACGAGTCGCAGGTGTCGGTGGTCGGCACGTCGAACTCGTAGTTCTCGTACCCGCAGTACGGGTCCGTCTTGCGCAGGTCGTGCGGCAGGCCGGCGGAGCGCAGGACCGGGCCGGTGGCGCCGAGCGCCACGCAGCCGGTGAGGTCGAGGTAGCCGACGTCCTGCATGCGGGCCTTGAAGATGGGGTTGCCGGTGGCGAGCTTGTCGTATTCCGGCAGGTTCTTCTTCATGGTCCGCACGAAGGCGTGCAGCTGGTCGACGGCGCCCGGCGGGAGGTCCTGGGCGAGGCCGCCGGGGCGGATGAACGCGTGGTTCATCCGCAGTCCGGTGATCAGCTCGAAGATGTCGAGGATCAGCTCGCGGTCGCGGAAGCCGTAGATCATGATCGTCGTCGCGCCCAGCTCCATGCCACCGGTGGCGATGCACACCAGGTGGGAGGAGAGCCGGTTGAGCTCCATCAGCAGTACGCGGATGACGGTGGCGCGGTCGGGGATCTGGTCGGTGATGCCGAGCAGCCTCTCGACGCCCAGGCAGTACGCCGTCTCGTTGAAGAACGGCGTCAGGTAGTCCATGCGCGTGACGAAGGTGGTGCCCTGGGTCCAGTTGCGGTATTCGAGGTTCTTCTCGATGCCGGTGTGCAGGTAGCCGATGCCGCAGCGGGCCTCGGTGACCGTCTCGCCGTCGATCTCCAGGATCAGGCGGAGCACTCCGTGCGTGGACGGGTGCTGCGGGCCCATGTTGACGACGATCCGCTCGTCGTCGGCGCGGGCCGCGGACTGGACGATCTCGTCCCAGTCGCCGCCGGTGACGGTGTAGACGGTGCCTTCGGTGGTCTCGCGCGCGGCGGCGTGGTGTGACGTGGACATCAGCTGTACGACCTCCGCTGGTCGGGAGCCGGGATCTGGGCGCCCTTGTATTCGATGGGGATGCCGCCGAGCGGGTAGTCCTTGCGCTGCGGGAAGCCCTGCCAGTCGTCCGGCATCATGATCCGGGTGAGGGCCGGGTGCCCGTCGAAGATCAGCCCGAAGAAGTCGTACGCCTCCCGCTCGTGCCAGTCGTTGGCCGGGTAGACCCCGACGAGCGAGGGGAGGTGCCGGTCGCTGTCCGGGACGGAGACCTCCAGCCGCACGATCCGCCCGTGGGTGAGCGAGCGCAGGTGGTAGACGGCGTGCAGCTCGCGGCCGGTGTCCTGCGGGTAGTGCACTCCGGAGACGCCGGTGCACAGCTCAAAGCGCAGGGCCGGGTCGTCGCGCAGCGTGGAGGCCACGCGGACGAGGTGCTCGCGGGCGATGTGGAAGGTCAGCTCCCCCCGGTCGACCACCGTCCGCTCGATGGCGTTGCCCGGGATGAGGTCCTGCTCCTCCAGCGCGCCTTCGAGCTCGTCGGCCACCTCGTCGAAGTAGGAGCCGTACGGACGGAAGCTGGCACCGGGCAGGCGTACGGAGCGTACGAGGCCGCCGTATCCGGAGGTGTCGCCGCCGCTCTGCGCGCCGAACATGCCGCGCTGGCGGCGGATCTCCTCGCCGAGGTCTCCGCGCTGACCGGGCAGGTTCTGCGCGCTGAGTTCCCGGTCGGGGTTGGGTTCACGGGTCTCGCTCACCGGAGCAGCCCCTTCATCTCGATGATGGGGAGGGCCTTGAGGGCCGCCTCCTCCGCCTCACGGGCGGCCTCTTCCCGGTTCACGCCGAGCTTCGAGCCCTGGATCTTCTGGTGGAGCTTGAGGATCGAGTCCATCAGCATCTCGGGGCGCGGCGGGCAGCCGGGCAGGTAGATGTCCACGGGGACGATGTGATCGACGCCCTGGACGATCGCGTAGTTGTTGAACATGCCGCCCGAAGACGCGCAGACCCCCATGGAGATGACCCACTTGGGAGCGGGCATCTGGTCATAGACCTGCCGCAGTACGGGCGCCATCTTCTGGCTGACCCGGCCGGCCACGATCATCAGATCGGCCTGGCGCGGGGAGCCGCGGAACACCTCCATGCCGAAGCGGGCCAGGTCGTAGCGGCCGGCGCCGGTGGTCATCATCTCGATGGCGCAGCAGGCGAGGCCGAAGGTCGCGGGGAAGACGGATGACTTGCGCACCCAGCCCGCGGCCTGTTCGACGGTGGTCAGCAGAAAGCCGCTCGGCAGCTTCTCTTCCAGTCCCATGGGAATTCAGCCCCTCAGTCCCATTCCAGGCCGCCGCGGCGCCAGACGTAGGCGTAGGCGACGAAGACGGTGAGCACGAAGAGCAGCATCTCGACGAGCCCGAAGATCCCCAGGGAGTCGAAGGTGACGGCCCAGGGGTAGAGGAAGACAACCTCGATGTCGAAGACGATGAAGAGCATCGCCGTCAGGTAGTACTTGATGGGGAAGCGGCCACCGCCGGCCGGCATGGGAGTGGGCTCGATGCCGCACTCGTACGCTTCGAGCTTTGCCCGGTTGTACCGTTTTGGACCGATCAGCGTGGCCATGACCACGGAGAAGATCGCAAACCCTGCGCCGAGGGCGCCGAGCACGAGGATGGGCGCGTACGCATTCACGCTCCTCGCTCCTTCCAGTCGTCCTTGACCGTTGGACCGCCGCACCGGCACCGCATGCCCCGCCTCGCGAAGATCGCCCGGGTGAAGGTGATCGCATGTGAGGCAGTTCACAAGCCGGACTGCTGCGCATCTTATGCCCGCTCCTCTGTGATCTGCGACACGGGTGGCGGTAAGGAGTTTGTGATCTCCACCACCCGGCGAACGATCATGAACTCCGATGAGTGGTGATCTTCATACGCGAAGCATCCACATGATCACCAAACGTGACATCGAGGCTCGTTACCGCAGGTAGGAGAGGTGGAGCCATTATCAAACATGGTAACTGCACACAAATTGGCACGACGACCGTGGCAGTGGTAAAGGGATCCGGGTCGCCCGGTCGAGGGAGCCCGTGCGTACCGAGGTGGACGCGGGGGCGGAAGGGCGGCGACGGCGCCGTCGCGCACGTGCGTCCGTTCACTAACGCGCCTGCCCCCTGTCCGCCCCGCCCGCTCGCCCGGTCCGTCGGCCACGGGGCCGGCGCGGCCGCGCGCCGGACGCCCGGCCGCCGACCGGGCCGCCACCGGTTCGCGTCCCGATGACGGCCGGGCCACGGGGCGGCCCCGGCCGCCCCTCGATGTCCGCCGCAGCGTGACGCAGCTGTGACCTGCACCACACGGAATGCCTCCTACCGAAGGAGGGCTTGGCCATCTGTGCAGCGAGATGGTAGACCGTGGATCAATCCGGACTTATTGCAGAAACCCCATGATCACAGGCTCGTGACGGGGTGTCCGTTTGGCCCGTTACGGCGTCAAACAAAGCCATGACGCGCCCGGTTCGACCCTTTCGCGCACAACTGTGGCGCACCCCACGTTTCTTGAAGGGAACCTCTGCCCCCTGATAGCGGTTGTCCTCATGTCCCACACCGCTCACATACCCAGCCACCGGAAGCCCCGCCGCAGCGCCTCGAAGCTCGCGGTCCGCGCCGGAGTTGCCGGTGGCGTCCTCAGCACCCTCGCCATGGCCGGAACGGCGAGCGCGTCCCCCTCGGCCGAGCCCGTGGCCGAGACGACGCTGGAGATGCCGGTCCTCAGCCTCGACCTGAGCGCCGAGGTGGCCTCCGCCGTCACCGCCGCCGCCGAGAACACCCGCTCCGCCGCCGTCGAGGGCGAACTGAACGCCCTGGAGGAGACCGCCCGTACCGGCGCCGCCGCCGAGGCGAAGAAGGCCAAGGAAGACGCCCAGCAGAAGGCCGATGCCGAGAAGAAGGCGAAGGAGGAAGCGGACCGCAAGGCCGCGGCCGAGCGCGCCGGCCGCAGCGCCGCCCGCACCTCGCTGGCCACCGCCTCGGCCTCCGCCTCCGCCTCCGGCTCCGACTCCAAGGGCACCGCCTCCGCCGACACCACCACCGGTGTCAGGGCCCCGGCCACCGGCTCCGCCGCGGCCATCGTGAACTTCGCCCGCGCCCAGGTCGGCAAGGCGTACGTCAGCGGCGGCACCGGCCCGTCCTCCTTCGACTGCTCCGGCCTCGTCCAGGCTGCCTACCGCCAGGCCGGCATCACCCTGCCGCGCATGTCCCAGGCACAGTCCTCGGCGGGCACCTCGGTCTCGCTGAGCGCCCTGCAGCCGGGCGACATCCTGTACTGGGGAGCCAAGGGCAGCGCCTACCACGTCGCCGTCTACGTCGGCGGCGGCAAGTTCGTCGGCGCGCAGAACCCCAGCACGGGCATCGTCGAGCGCTCCATGAGCTACGACAAGCCGACGGGCGCCGTCCGCGTTCTCTGAACCGTTTGAGCTCGTCTGAAACCGTTTGGGCCGTCTGCGGCGTCCCAGACGGTTGAGGGCCGGTACTCCCCCGCTCGGGGGTGGAGTACCGGCCCTTGGGTTTTCGGCCCCGGGCTTCTTCGGCCCTCAGGCCTCAAGCCCTAAGGCCCTCAGGCCTTGGGGGCCACCTTCGAGAGGCCGTTGATGATGCGGTCCATCGCGTCGCCGCCCGTCGGGTCGGTCAGGTTGGCCAGCATCTTCAGCGTGAACCGCATCAGCACCGGGTGGCTCAGGCCGCGCTGGGCCGCGACCTTCATGACCTTCGGGTTGCCGATCAGCTTCACGAAGGCGCGGCCCAGGGTGTAGTAGCCGCCGTAGGTCTCCTTGAGCACCTTCGGGTAGCTGTGCAGGGCCAGTTCGCGCTGGGCCGGGGTGGAGCGGGCGTGCGCCTGCACGATGACGTCGGCCGCGATCTGGCCGGACTCCATGGCGTACGCGATGCCCTCGCCGTTGAACGGGTTGACGAGGCCGCCCGCGTCGCCGACCAGCAGCAGGCCCTTGGTGTAGTGCGGCTGCCGGTTGAAGGCCATCGGCAGGGCCGCGCCCCGGATCGGCTGCGTCATGTTCTCGGGGGTGTAGCCCCAGTCCGCGGGCATGGACGCGCACCAGGCCTTGAGGACCTCGCGCCAGTCCAGCTCCTTGAAGGCGGAGGAGGAGTTGAGGATGCCGAGGCCCACGTTGGACGTGCCGTCGCCCATGCCGAAGATCCAGCCGTAGCCGGGGAGCAGCCGGTCCTGGGCGCCGCGCCGGTCCCACAGCTCCAGCCAGGACTCCAGGTAGTCGTCGTCGTGCCGGGGCGAGGTGAAGTACGTCCGCACCGCGACGCCCATCGGGCGGTCCTCGCGCCGGTGCAGGCCCATGGCGAGGGACAGCCGGGAGGAGTTGCCGTCGGCCGCGACGACCAGCGGGGCGCTGAAGGTGACCGGGGTCTTCTCCTCGCCGAGCTTCGCCTGCACGCCGGTGATGTGGCCGGTGCGCGGGTCGCGGACCGGTTCCCCGACGTTGCAGCGCTCGTACAGGCGCGCGCCCGCCTTCTGGGCCTGGCGGGCCAGGGTCTCGTCGAAGTCGTCGCGCTTGCGGACGAGTCCGTAGTCCGGGTAAGAGGCGAGTTCCGGCCAGTCCAGCTGGAGCCGCTGCCCGCCGCCGATGATCCGCAGGCCCTTGTTGCGGAGCCAGCCCGCCTCTTCGGAGATGTCGATGCCCATCGCCACCAGCTGCTTGGTGGCGCGCGGCGTCAGTCCGTCGCCGCAGACCTTCTCGCGCGGGAACGCCGTCTTCTCCAGCAGCAGGACGTCCAGTCCGGCCTTGGCGAGGTAGTAGGCGGTGGTCGCGCCGGCGGGGCCGGCCCCGACGACGATCACATCCGCGGAGTGTTCGGAGAGGGGCTCGGTCACTGCGGGGTCTCCCGAAGGCTCGATATAGGGTGCCAGGCGGCACCGGACACGTGCAGTCTATGCAGCGAGAGAGACCGCGATCAGAAGGGCCATCCCGTTGACCAGCTCGCCCACGTCGCCCGTGTCCCTGGCGCCTTCCACCCCCTCGGCGCCGGCCCGGCCGCTCCCCGCCGTACGGCTGCGCGTACCGACGCACGAGGACGCGCACGCCTGGCACGGCGTCTTCGCCGATCCCGACGTCATGGAGTTCCTGGGCGGTCCCGCCGAGCTGTCCTCGTACGTGGAGTTCACGGCCCGCCAGCGGATGCACGACGCACAGCTCGGGTACTGCCTGTGGACGCTGCTGGACGAGGAGGGCTCGGTGCTCGGCTTCACCGGTGCCCAGCCGTGGCCGCGCCAGGACTGGGGGCCGGTCGGGGAGATCGAGATCGGCTGGCGGCTGGGGCGCTCCGCGTGGGGGCGCGGGTACGCGTACGCGGCGGCGCTGGCCACGCTGGAGCGGGTCCGCGAGGCCGGTGTCCCGCACGTGGTCGCGATGATCGACGCCCGCAACGCGCGGTCCGTCGCGGTGGCGGAGCGGCTGGGGATGGAGCTGGCCGAGGAGTTCACCACTCCGGGAGGCAACCCGGGCCGCCGCTACACGCTCTCCCTGCGGGGCGAGTAGCCGGGCCGCCGCCCGGGGCAGCTCCCCGCCCCGCCCTTCCGCCGTTTCCCGGGCTCTGCCCGCACCCGCGCCCCCAACTCCTGGACTGCGTCCGGTGCGACGCCCTGGCGGGGATGGTCGGTACGCGGATGGGTGGGGCGACGGGGCACCGGCCCCCGGGCTCCCGCCCGGCCCCCGACGGACGGAGTCCGGCGCAGCGGCGGGAAGCCCCGGAAGGCGCCCCGGCGCCGAGCGGTGCGAGCGGCGCGTCAAAAAACGGACAGGCCCGTCAGGGTCGTGAACCGGTCCAGGGCGGCCACGCCTGCGACGGAGTTCCCCCGGGCGTCCAGGCCGGGGCTCCACACCGCCAGGGTGCACGCGCCGGGCACGACGGCGACGATCCCACCGCCCACCCCGCTCTTGCCCGGCAGCCCGACGCGGTAGGCGAACTCGCCCGCCGCGTCGTACGTCCCGCAGGTCAGCATCACCGCGTTGATCTGCTTGGCCTCGCTGCGGGTCAGCAGCCGCGAGCCGTCCGCGCGCAGTCCGTGCCGGGCCAGGAAGCGCCCGGCGCGGGCCAGGTCGGCGCAGCTCATCTCGATGGAGCACTGCCAGAAGTAGTGGTCCAGCAGGGCCGGTACCGGGTTGTCGATGTTCCCGTACGCGGCCATGAAGTGGGCGAGGGCGGCGTTGCGGTCACCGTGCTCCTGCTCGGAGGCCGCGACCTCCGCGTCGAAGCCGATGTCCGGATTGCCGCTCTCCGCCCGTAGGAACTCCAGCAGTTCGCTGCTCGCGTCGCCGGTCAGGCTCTGGAGCCGGTCGGTGACCACGAGGGCGCCCGCGTTGATGAAGGGATTGCGCGGGATGCCGTTCTCGTACTCCAGCTGTACGAGGGAGTTGAAGGGGTTGCCGGAGGGCTCCCGGCCGACCCGGTCCCACAGGCTGTCGCCGCCCTCGGCCAGCGCCAGGGCCAGCGCGAAGACCTTGGTGATGGACTGGGCGGAGAAGGGCACCTGCCAGTCGCCGACCCCGAAGACGTTTCCGTCGAGGTCGGCGATGGCCATCCCGAACCGCCGCGGATCCACGGAGGCGAGCGCCGGGATGTATTCGGCGGGCGTGCCGCCGCCGACCATCGGGGCGATGTCGGACGCGATCCGCTCCAGCAGGGCCGGGTAGTCCAGGGACACGGCCGTCAGACCTTGGTGCCCCGGTGCAGCGCCACGATGCCGCCGCTCAGGTTGCGCCAGGCGACCTGGCCCCAGCCGGCCTTCCGCAGGAGCGCGGCGAGCGCGGGCTGGTCCGGCCAGGCGCGGATGGACTCGGCGAGGTACACGTAGGCATCCGGGTTGGACGAGACGGCGCGCGCCACGGGCGGCAGCGCGCGCATCAGGTACTCGGTGTAGACGGTGCGCAAGGGCGCCCAGGTGGGCTGCGAGAACTCGCAGATGAGGACCCGGCCGCCGGGCTTGGTCACTCGGTACAGCTCGCGCAGGGCGGCGTCGGTGTCCTGGACGTTGCGCAGGCCGAAGGAGATCGTCACGGTGTCGAAGACCTCGTCCTTGAACGGCAGCCTCGTCGCGTCGCCCGCGGTCAGCGGCAGCCACGGGTTGCGCTTCTTGCCCTCGCGGAGCATGCCGAGGGAGAAGTCGCAGGGGACGACGTACGCACCGGCCGCGGCGAAGGGCAGCGAGGAGGTGGCGGTTCCGGCGGCCAGGTCGAGGATCTGCTGCCCGGGGCGCGCGCCGACCGCCTTGGCGACCTCCTTGCGCCACAGCCGGGCCTGGCCGAGGGAGAGGACGTCGTTGGTGAGGTCGTAGTTGGCCGCCACCCCGTCGAACATGGAGGCGACTTCGTGCGGCTGCTTGTCCAGGGAAGCCCTTGTCACTGGCGTTCGCCCCTCGGTGTGCGATGCGGATCGGCGGGTACCGCCCCATCCTCTCAGGCCGGCCAGGCCGTCCGGCCCCCGGGCGGCGGGGGCACCGGGCGCGGGCGGGGGCTCCGGGCGGGGGCTCCGGGCGCGGCGGCGCACAACTGGCCCGAAGGACAGTTACGCCGGTGCCGTGCGGGCGCGTTGACTGGCGGGTGCGCGGCCCGGTGAGGGTCACCCGCCGGATCTTGGTGCCGAGCAGCGGCCCGGTCCGGCAGCGGCCGCCATGGAACAGAGGGCTTCACGATGCCGGCAGGCCATACCACCGGTCGCTCCCGCCTCGGTCCGCGCGCCCAGCGCCGGGCGGAGCGGCGCAGGCGGCTGCGGCGGACGCTCCTCGGCTCGGCGGCGCTGGTCGCCGTCTCGGGGGCGGCGGCCGCGTACGCGCTGGTGCCGCTGGAGGAGACCGCCGCGGTCGCGGACGGCCGGACGGCCGCCCGGCCGGACCCGCAGGAGGGGCAGGACGCCCCGGGCGAAGGGGCGGAGGCGGCCCCGCACGGCGGCCAGCGGTCCCCGGCCCCCGGCTGGTCCTCCGCCGCGCCTTCGCCGCCGCAGGCCGCTCCCGCCTCGCCCTCCCCGGCCGTCGGCGCCTCCTCGTCCCCGGCCGCGGTACCGGCCTCCGGGCCGGGTGTCTTCAAGCCCTCCGCCGTGTCCGGTCCGCCCCAGGGCAGGGGGCCCGCGCTGCGCTGGCGGCTGGAGGCCGAGGAGGGCAGCGGGATCGACCCGGACACGGCCGCCCATGCCGTGGAGGCGATCCTCGGGGATCCGCGCGGCTGGACCGCGGACCCGGCCTACGGATTCCAGCTGGCCGGAGCGGGCACGCCGGTGGACTTCACGGTGAAGATCGCGACGCCCGCCACCACCGACCGGCTGTGCGACGTGATCACGCCCGCGCTCATCGGCGAGACCAACTGCCGGGCCGGCCACACGGTCGTGGTCAACCTCAAGCGCTGGCGGGAGGGATCGCCGCAGTTCAACGGCACGGTGGAGGAGTACCGGGCGCTGATCGTCAACCACGAGGTGGGGCACGAACTCGGCCGCGAGCACGAGACCTGCCCGGGCCCGGGGAAGCCCGCGCCTGCGATGATGCAGCAGATCAAGGGCCTGCTCGGCTGCGAGTCGAATGCCTGGCCGTTCGACCGGAACGGAACCTATCTGGCGGGCCCGCGCGTTCCCTAGGGAGGGGAGCCGGTCATCACGGGTGACCGGCCGGGGGGCGAGGAGTGGAACCGTGCGCGTCGTCAGCTTCACCGTCCCGGCGTGGTTCCCCGCCTACGAGGAGCCGCCGGGGCTGCCTGGAGCCCAGGCCGGCCCACAGGCGCCGCCCGCGGTCCAGGCCGGCCCACAGGCGCCGCCCGGAATCCAGGCCGGGCCGCAGGCGCCGCCCGCGGTCCAGCTGACCGAGCAGGAGTCGGCCGTGTTCCTGTGCCTGGCCACCGGCGCCTCCAACGCGGAACTGGCCTCGAAGCTGCGGCTGTCCGTCAGCACGGTCAAGTTCCACGTCGTCAACATACGGGTGAAGCTGGGCGGGGTCAGCCGCCTCCAGGCCTGCCTGCTGGCCGCCCTCGCCCGGGAGGCTTCCGCGCACCCCCGGCGGACCTCCCCCGGCTCAGCGGCGGCGGTGCAGCAGCCGGCCCCCGATGACCGTGGCCACGCAGGTGGTCGCGCCGGCCTCCAGCAGCGTCCGGAGGTCCGCCACCGCGAAGACGGCGAAGCGGGCCGGGGCGCCCGGCTCCAGGGTCCCGTAGAAGGCCTGCTCGGCCGTGTCCAGTCCGGCCAGGGGGTCCCCGCGGACCAAGTCCGGGGCAAGGTCCGGTGAAGGCGGCGCGCCCTCGCCGGGCGCCGGCGGCAGGATCGTGAGCCCGGAGCGGGCCACCGCCGTGCGGACCGCCGGGATCGCGAAGCGGCCGGTGACCGCCACCACCCCGCGGGCGAGCAGCTTCTGCGTGCCGCGCCGGGCACTGCTGCCCCAGCGCGCCTCGGTCATCTTGAGGGCGTCCAGGGCGGCGGCGCCGCTGATCGGGCCGGCTCCGAGCTCGGTGACCTCGTACGGGTCGTCCGGGTAGTACGTGCGCTCCAGCAGCTCGTCCGCCCCGCGCGCCAGCAGTCCCGGCGTGAGCACGCCGGGCCAGCGGCGGGCGCGGGCGTGCGGATAGGCCGCGGCCAGGTCCTCGTACGCCCCCACGCGGGCGATCCGGTCCCCCTCGACCAGCACCGCTCCGCCGCTCAGCGGTGTGCTGCGCGGCCCGGGGACGAGGAGTTCGGCGGTGTGAAGCGTCAGCACGGTGGCGTCGGTCCGGTTCCGTTCGGGCAGTCGGGTACGCGGTGTCAGTTCGTGGCGATGAGCTTCAGCTCGGGGTGCGCCGTGCCGCCCTCGATGGCGGTGGAGGAGATGTGCGAGACCACGCGGTCGTCGACCGGGTCGTTCGCCGGGTCGTCGTGCACGAGGAGGTGCTCGTACGTCGTCGCGCGCTGCGCCGGAGTACGGCCCGCCTTGCGGATCAGGTCGATGATCTCCTGGCGGTTGGAGCGGTGCTTGGCACCGGCCGAGGAGACGACGTTCTCCTCCAGCATGATCGAGCCGAGGTCGTCCGCGCCGTAGTGCAGGGAGAGCTGGCCCGCCTCCTTGCCGACGGTGAGCCAGGAGCCCTGGATGTGGGCGATGTTGTCGAGGAAGAGGCGGGCGATGGCGATCATCCGCAGGTACTCGAAGACGGTCGCCTGGGTGCGGCCCTTGAGGTGGTTGTTCTCGGGCTGGTAGGTGTACGGGATGAAGGCGCGGAAGCCGCCCGTACGGTCCTGGGTGTCCCGGATCATCGCGATGTGCTCGATGCGCTCGGCGTTGGTCTCGCCGGTGCCCATCAGCATGGTGGAGGTGGACTCCACCCCCAGGGCGTGGGCGATCTCCATGATCTCCAGCCAGCGCTCGCCGGACTCCTTGAGCGGGGCGATGGCCTTGCGGGGCCGCTCCGGCAGCAGTTCGGCGCCGGCGCCCGCGAAGGAGTCGAGACCGGCCGCGTGGATGCGGCGGATGGCCTCCTCGGCCGAGACGCCCGAGATCTTGGCCATGTGCTCGACCTCGGACGCGCCGAGGGAGTGGATGACCAGCTGCGGGAAGGCCTTCTTGATGGCGGAGAAGTGGTGCTCGTAGTACTCGACGCCGTAGTCCGGGTGGTGCCCGCCCTGGAACATGATCTGCGTGCCGCCGAGCTCGACGGTCTCCGCGCAGCGGCGCAGGATGTCGTCGAGGTCGCGGGACCAGCCCTTCTTGGTGTCCTTGGGGGCCGCGTAGAAGGCGCAGAACTTGCACGCCGTGACGCACACGTTGGTGTAGTTGATGTTGCGCTCGATGATGTACGTCGCGATGTGCTCGCTGCCCGCGTACCGGCGGCGGCGCGCCGCGTCGGCGGCCTGGCCGAGCGCGTGGAGCGGCGCGTGGCGGTAGAGGTCGAGCGCCTCTTCCCGGGTGATCCGGCCCCCAGCGGCGGCGCGGTCGAGGACAGACTGGAGAACGGCCTGGTCGGTCACCGGTGCGTCACCTTTCGGCGGTGTGTCAAGAGGTCCGGACCGATCCAGCCTACGCCAGGGGTCATGGCGGTATCCCGCACACCCCCTAGGCCCTGGCTTCAGCCGAATCCGCCGGCCGCGCCGCAGAGGACGCCCGCCAGCGCCCCGGCGAGCATGTACGGGCCGAAGGGCATCGCCGTCTTGCGGCCGGCGCGGCGCAGCAGGATCAGGCCGAGGCCGTGGACGGCGCCCGCGAGGAAGGCCGCGAAGGTCCCGGCGAACAGCACCGGCCAGCCGTACCAGCCCAGGATCTGGCCCAGGGTGAGGGCGAGCTTGACGTCCCCGAGGCCCATGCCGCGGGGGTTGACGAGGAACAGTACGAGGTAGCAGCCGCCCAGCGCGAGACCGCCGAGCAAGGCCCTCGGCCAGGATCCGGCGCTCTGCGGGGCCAGCGCCGCCAGGCCGAGTCCGCCCGCCGTGACCGCCGCGAGCGGCAGCGTCAGCGCGTCGGGCAGCCGGAACACCGCCCGGTCCACCAGCGCGAGCAGCACCCCGAACGGCGCGACGGCCAGCCACACGAACAGTTCCGGGCGGGGCCCGGCCGCCGCGGCGAGGACCGCGCACACCGACGTCGTGAGGACCACCGGGACCGGGACGGGCGCGTACCGCCCGCCCTCGGGGCCGCAGGGCGGGCAGGCCGCCCGGCCCAGCCATCCGCGGGCCGCTCCCGTCAGCCGGTGGTCGGCCGGGCAGTGGGTGCGCCAGGGGTCCTCCGGGGCGACCGCGAGCCGGTATGCGGCGCGCGGCACCAGAAGGCCGCAGGCGGCGCCCCATACGGCGGCGCCGGCCACCACCAGGGCCGCCGTGAGGTCCATCCGTCAGCCCGCCTGGGCGCTGTCGCCGCGCCAGTTCGGCAGCAGCTCGTCCAGGAGGGCCGTGGTGCGCGGCGGCAGACCGCGGCCGCCGCCGAGCTCGACGGCGCGCGCGGTCAGCGCGGCGGCGAGGGTCGTCAGACGGCCGGTGTCACCGGTGGCGTGGGTGGCCCGCAGGAGCTCGTTCCACAGCCGGTCGTCGGCGGGCGAGAGGGACATGGCCGTGGAGAGCGCGGTGATGGCCGGTTCGGGCTGCTCCTTGGCCAGGTGGTGCCGGCCCAGGGCGATGGCGACCTCGCTGACGAGCAGGGGGAGTTGCGCGTCGACGATCTCGTGGGCGAGCCATCCGTACCGCCCCTGGGGCCGGTCCGGGAGCAGACCGCCCCGTACGAGGCCCAGTGCGTCGGTGAGCAGCCGCTCGCGCACGTTCGCGTTGCGCGCCCCGCGGCCTTGGGTCGCCTCGTGGTGCAGTGAGCGCAGCACGTCCAGGTCGGAGACGACGGACGGCGCCAGGGTGAGGCGGCCGGCGGCGCCCGCGCGCAGGCGGGGGCTGCCGTCCGGTTCGTTGCCGAGCCACTCCCGCAGCCGGTCGATGAGCGCGTCGCGGACGTCGTCCGGCACCCCGCGCGGCCACAGCGCGGCGGCCAGCACCCGGGGGTTGACCCCCTCGCGGTGCAGCAGGCACAGGGCGAGCGCCTCGCGCAGGAGAGCCGCCCGGTCGGGCTCGGGGGCGTCCAGGCCGATGATCTCGAAGGGGCCGATGAGCCGGGCGTACACGGCGGGCCGGCCGGCCTCGGTGATGTCGACGAGGAACTGCGGCGAGCCCGGGTCCGGGTCGCGGTCGGAAGCACCTTCGGCGTCCCGGAAGAGGCTGACGACCGCCTCGTGCTGGGCCCGGGGCAGGGTCTGCGCCTGGAGTTCGAGGCCCAGTACCGGGGCGAGCAGCCGGCCGTCGGAGGTGACCTCCAGCTCCCAGGTGGCGCTGAGCAGTTCCTTCGTCGGCGCTCCGATGAGATAGCCGATGCCGAGGCGGGCGGCGCCGGTGCCGAGGGCGGCGAGCTCGGCGGCCTGCGCCGGCGTCGGTTCGGCGGCGAGCAGCACGAGGTGGGGCGCCCACCTGTTGTTCTGGGCGTGGCCGGCGCGGCCGATGAGGACGGAGTCGTGGCCGGCCGCGCCGAGCGCGCCCGCCCGCTGCCCGGTCTCCGCCTGCATGACCGGCAGCAGGTCCTCGATCCCCGGCAGGTGGCGCAGGCGGCTGGGGGCGAGGGCGATGAGGTCCTCACCGAAGCCCACCAGGGTGATGGTCAGGCGGTCCGACCAGCCGTTGGTGGCCAGTTCGGCGGCGATGGAGGACATCACCGCGGCCCGGTCGTCGGGTGTGCCGAGCAGCGAGACGACGCCCGGTACGGACTCCAGGTTCAGCAGCAGGCGGTTGCCCTGATGCGTGCCGAGGCTGACCAGTCCGGGGTACGGGGCCGCGGTGTCGCCGGCCGGGGAGGCGTCGGCGGCCGCCTGGCCGAGGCGCCAGACCGTCTGGTCCTGGCCCGGTTCCCAGGGCGCGGGCGGGGGCTCCTCCCCGTCACCGAGCTGGAGGTGGATCTCCCCGTCGGTGAGCCAGGCCGCGTACACGGTCGGCAGCGGGCGGGAGGCCGCGGTGAGCGCCTCGGACAGGCCGCGCAGGGAGCGGTCGAGACGGCGTACGGCGTCGGGGTCGGCGCCCACCAGCAGCGCGTCCTGGACGCTGGCCGCCTCGCCGGTGGGGACGGGCGGGACGACGGCGCCGCGGCCGGAGACGGCGCTCATCGCGGACTGCCACAGGGCGGTGCGGCGACGGCGGCCGAGCGCGGCCAGCAGTCCCGCGGCCAGGAGGGGGGAGGCGAGGAGGGCCTCGGGGAGGCCGAAGGAGGAGTCGTCGGCGGCCGTGGCCTGCGCCTGCTCGTGCGCCTGGTCCTGCGCCTGGTCCTGAGCCGGTGCCTGCTGCTGTGCCTGCTCCGGCGCCGGGGCGGCGGCCCGGGACTTGTCCTGCGCGGCCCAGTCCCGGGGCAGCACGATCTGCGTGGTGTCGGTGTCCACGGCGCCCGTGGCGGCGGCCGCGCCCTTCCCCTTGCCCGTAGCGCCGGCGTCCTGTGCCTGATCGCCGCTCTTGGCGTACTGCTGGATCTGGCCGAGCACCTTCTCGGAGACCTTGGGCGCCTCGTCCGGCATCTCCACGAGATCGCCCCCGAAGGCGTCCGCCGGCATTTCCATGATCCAGCCCGGCCGGATCAGGCTGGCCTTGGAGAGCTTCTCGCCGTCCGGCTGCACCCGGTCCTTGTTCAGCTCGTAGATCTCCGAGTAGCGGCGCCCGTCGTTCAGGTGCCGTTCGGCGATCTCCCACAGCGAATCGTGGTGGCGGCCCTGGGGCGGCTGGATCCGGTAGAACTTCGTGCCCTCCTCCCTCGCCTGCTCGGCCGCCTTCCGGTCGGTCTCCGCCTGCTCCGCGACCCGGTCCTGGGCCGCCTGCCGGGCCTGCTGTCCGGGGGTCTGCTGGGCGGACGCGGCCACGCCCGGGCGGTTCTCGTCCGCCGGTGAGTGGCCGATCTGGGCGAGGCCGGGGGCGAAGCTCGCCGCTCCGGCGCTCACCAGCAGCAGGGCCGCGACCAGTTGCCGGGCGAGGGCCTGGCTCGCGCCGGCGGCGGGCACGCGCGCCGGCATCCCGAATCCGGAGACGGCGGCCTTGACCTCGACCAGGACGCAGGCGGTGAACTGCGCCCAGGCCAGCCACACCACCACGGTGAGCACACTGATGAAGGTGTCGACGGTGATCTGCTGGCTGAGCACGTCCAGCGACGGCACCTCGTCCGGCAGCGGCCAGCCGACCTGCGACGCGAGCGCCGCCGGGACGCCGAGCACGAGCGCGGTCAGCGCGAGGAACGCGAGGAACGCCTTGACGATGTCGCCGAAGGTCCGCCGCGGTCGGGGTGCGGCGCTCGTACGGGAGGTTCTGCGTGCCATGGCGGCTTCCTGTAAGGAGAGAGCGGTGGGCGGGACGGGGTCGAGGGCCAAGTATCCGGACCGGGCTATCCGGTCAGGGACTCGGCGACCGCTCTGCCCCGTACGGTGACCGGTCCCCGGTGGTACAGGCCCAGCACGGGCCGGTAGGTGAGCTGGATCTCGACCTGGACCCGCTGGGCGCTGGCGGAGACGCAGCCGGACGCCGCGATGTCCGGGGGTGTCATTCTCGCCACCCGGGCGAACTCGTTGACCCGCGCGTCGCAGTTCTGGAAGTTGATCGGCGCGCCGCCCGTGCCGGCGTACAGCGCGGCCCGGTCGATGTCCTGCGCCGCGTACCGTGCGGCCTGCTCGGCGATGTCCGCCGCCCGCTCCCGCTGGGAGATCGCCATGCCGCCGTCGATCACGAAGGCGGCCAGGGCCAGGAAGAGCATGCTGAAGATGATGAGGGCGCCGGCGCCGGAACCCCGGTCGTCCAGTTCGGCCCCCCGCGCGCGCAGCCGGGCGCGCAGCCCGTCCAGCCCCCTCACGCGGCCCTCCGGAAAGGGTCGAGCGAGGAGGTGGAGGTGCCGCTGATCCTGGTGGGGACGTCGATGCCGAGCATGGCCAGGCCGCGGATCTCGCAGCTGACCTCCACGGTGAAGAACCCGCCGGGTTCGAAGCCCGCGCTGGTCTTCTGGACCGTCACCGGGCCCGCGCACACATCGCTCAGACCGGCTTGCGCCGCCTTGTTCGCCTCGGCCATCGCACGGTCCTGGTTCTTCTGGATGGAGCCGGCCCGGGCCGCGTCGCGCGCGGCGCCGTCGACGGCGCCACGGCCCTGCACGAGCTGGCCGAAGGCGGCGAGGACCAGGATGAAGAGGAAGAAGACGGGGGCGATGATCACCACTTCCAGGGTGGAGATGCCCCTGTCGTCGGCCACGCGGCCGCGCACCCGACGCGGTATCCGGAGAATCATCGCGCTCGTCAGCCCCCTTCCGGCACGAAACGCTCGACCGGCCCGCTGGACTGCGTGTGCACGGTCAGGTTCAGGCCCGGCACGATGCTGGGCACGTCGGCGGTGATCACCACGCGTACGGTGTTCGGCGCCGGCTGGTCGATCACCACGTCCGGCCGCAGCACCAACTGGGGCCCCAGCTGTTGGATGTAGCCGCGAGCGGTGGCGTCGGCCTTGCCCCGCCAGGCGCTCGGGCTGGCGTCCGCCGTGGCCCGCGCCTCGCGCGCGCCGGCCTGGGCGGCGGCCTGCGCCACCTGGTCCGCGAAGGAGTACAGGGCGAACTGCACCGCCGCGAAGATCATGAAGAACAGCAGCGGTGTGAGGAAGACGAACTCGATCGCGGTCATGCCGCAGTCGCCGCGGGCGGAGGCGGCCTCCGTCCTGCGGCGTACGGCACCGCGCAGCCGGTGGGCGCAGCGGATCACGGCATCGGTCACGGGGAAGAGGCTGCTACTTCTTGCAGGTGCCGGACTGGTTGGCGCCCGCGATGCACTCGCCGACCTTCGTCGCCCCGGTGTCGAGCGCCTTGCTGATGATCGCCGCGACGACTCCGACGATCGCCACGACGACGGCGGAGATGATCACCCATTCGACGGCGGAGGCGCCGCGGTCGAGCTCGCCGGAACGGGCGCGCTGCACACGGCCCTGCAGGAATGTGACCAGGAAGTCCACAGCCGGGTGGCTGGCACGGATTCCGTTCATGGTGGGGGGAGTCCTCTCGGGGAGTCGGTACGGATGGAAGCGGAAGGCTCAGGCGCCCTGGAAGACGCGCAGCGCCGCCGGGAAGATCAGGAAGACCAGGAAGCCGGCACAGAGCAGGAGTTGGGCGACCAGCATCGACTGCGACTTCTCGCCGGCGCTGCCCTCGATCTCGGCCATCTCCCGGTGCCGCATGGTCTCGGCCCGGGAGGCCAGGGAGTCCCGTACCTTCGCGCCGTCGTCCGCCACGAGGCCGAGCGCGCTCGCCAGGTCCTTGAGCTCCTCCACGCCCAGCTCTTCGCCGAGTGCGCCGAGCGCCTGCCACTGGCTGGTGCCGGTGATCCGGGCGTCCCCCAGGGTGTTGCGGATGCGGCGCAGCGCCCAGCCGTCGCTGATCTCGGCGGCGGCCATGAGTGCCTCGGGCAGGCCGCGGCCGCCGGCCAGGTTCATCGAGACGAGGTCGAGATAGGCGCCGATGACGCGCCTCAGGTCCCGGCGCTTGTTTGCCGCGTCCCGTCGTACCTCCAGGTCCGGGAGGAAGAAGAAGACGGCCGCGCAGCCCAGCGCCATCCAGACCGGGATGACCGGTCCGCTGCCGAGCTTCAGCGTCCAGACGATCGCGAAGAGGAAGGGGCCGAAGAAGAGGCCCGCCGCACCCAGGAGGATCTTCGTCGCCAGGAAGTGCTCCCAGCTGCGCTCCAGAACGGCCAGGTCGGCGCGCAGCGAGCGCAGTTCCCAGCCCTGCTGCCGGTAGAGGTCCGCGATACGGACGCCGACGCGGGCCCTGAGGGTGTCGAGCCGCCCGGAGTCCTCGTGCTTCGGGGCCGCGCGACCGGGGGACCCGTACAGCACCCCGCGCGCCCGCATCGCGTCGATCCGGGCCACGGTGGCGACCGCGCCGGGCTTCGAGGGCACCAGGGCCCGCACGAGCGCGTAGACGCCGAGACCGAGGATCGCCCCGATCACGACCGGAAGGGTGAGGTTCACCTCGGACCGACCTCCTCACGTTCGGACGGGGGCTTCGCGAAACGGACGGGCTGCTCGTCGCGGACCAGGAAGCGTTCGGGCGTCTCGATGGTGGACAGCTTGCGCAGCCACCAGAAGCCCAGCGCGAACAGGCCGCACACGCAGGCCAGGACGGCCTGGCCCACCGGCGTGCTGTACGGGGAGACGAACTCGCGGTTGAAGATGGACAGGCCCAGGACGAAGGCGACGCTGACGCCGACGACGATCTGCACGCTGCGGCGGGTGCTGGAGCGCTGCGCCATCACGCGCTGGCGCATGTCGACCTCCTCGCGGGCGGACTTGGCCAGCGCGCCGAGCACCTGCCGCAGACCCGGGCCGCGCAGCCGCGCGTTCAGGATGAGCGCGGCCACGATGATGTCGGCGGACGCGTCGTCGATCTCGTCGGCGAGGTGCTGGAGGGCGTCCGGCAGCGGCATACGGGCACGCAGCCGGTCGACCAGCGTCTCCAGGTGGGGCCGCAGGGCGGGGGCCGCGGCGCGGGCCGACGCCGGGATGGCCTGTTCCAGGCCGACCGCTCCGGCGATGGTGTCGCGCAGCGCCTCGGTCCAGGCCGCCAGGGCCTCGACGCGGCGCATGGCGGCCCGCTCCTCGGCGGCGCCGCCGAAGAGGCGGTCCCAGAAGAAGACGAGGACGCCGGTGGCGATGCCGGCCACCGCCCAGCGGGTCAGCAGCAGGATGACGAGGGCCATGCCGACCGCGAGGGAACCGCGGCGGCCGGCGAACCTGGCCAGCTCGGCGAGACGCTCCCGCGAATTGGCCTTCTCGTGTTCCGCTTTGACCGGCAGTCCGCGCAGGGCGGCCGTGAGCAGGGCGATCCCGCCGCCGACCACCAGGCCGCACACCAGCGCGTACAGGACGGGCAGCGAGAAGAGGCCTCCCATGGAGGTGATGCCGTTCATGTCCGCCTCACCCCCAGGATCCGCTGGGTCGGTAGCCGAAGGGAATGAGGTCCTCGATGCAGGAGATCGGGGCGTGGGGTACGACGCGGCCGTCGGAGGTCTCCGCGAAGACCTCGCTGGAGAGCACCCGGCCGTCCACGCCGTTCACCTCGCGTACGGAGGTCACCACGCGGCGGAGCCTGCCGCCGCTGTGGTAGGCGTTGCGGCGCTCCACGAAGACCACGAAGTTGATGGCACCGGCCACCAGCATCTGGCTGGCCTCGATGGGCAGCCGTTCGGCGGCCTGCAGCGCGTAGGTGGAGATACGGCTGAAGACCTCGCTGGAGCTGTTGGCGTGGATGGTGGAGAGGGAGCCGTCGTTGCCCTGCGACATGGCGTTGAGCATGGTGACGATCTCGTCGCCGAGCACCTCGCCGACGATGACCCGGGAGGGGTTCATGCGCAGCGAGCGGCGCACGAGCTCCGACATCATGATGGCGCCCTGCCCCTCGGAGTTGGGCAGCCGCTCCTCGAAGGCCACGACGTTGGGGTGCAGTTCCGGGAACTGGTCGAGGCCCAGCTCCAGGGCCCGCTCCACCGTGATCAGCCGCTCCGTCGGAGGTATCTCGTTGGCGAGGGAGCGCAGCAGCGTCGTCTTGCCGGCGTTGGTGGCGCCCGCGATCATGATGTTCTTGCGGGCACGGACCGCGCAGGACAGGAAGTGGGCCAGCTCCGGCGTGAGGGTGCCGTTGCCGACGAGGTCCGATATGAAGACCTTGCCCATGCGGGCGCGCCGGATGGAGAGCGAGGGGCGCCGGGTCACGTCCATGACCGCCGACAGGCGGGAGCCGTCGGGCAGCCGCAGGTCGAGCTGGGGGTTGGCGGAGTCGAAGGGGCGCGAGGAGAGGCCGGAGTACGCGCCGAGGACCTGGATCAGCTCCACGAGCTCCTCGTCGGTCTCGGCCACCGGGTCGCCGCGGACCTCCCTGCCGTCGGCGTATCCGACGAAGACCTGGTCGCAGCCGTTGATGTCGATGTTCTCGACCTCGGCGTCGTCAAGCAGCGGCTGCAGCCTGCCGACGCCGAACAGCGCGGCGTGCACGGCGGCCGCGAACTGCTCCTCGGTCTCCGCGTCGAAGGGGGTGCGGCCCGCGTTGATCTCACCGCGGGCGTGGTCCTCCAGGATCTGGGCGATGACGGCGCGGGCGTACTGCCGCTCGTCCTCACCGGACATCTGGGGCAGGCCCGACAGCTGGTCCAGGCGGCGCTGCTCGGCGATGCGGTCGCCCGCCTCCTGCCGGAACCGCTTGACGAGCTGGTGGTCGACGACGCTCATCGCACCGCACCCGGGCCGTGGCCGGCGGCAGGACCGGCGGCCGCGGCCCACGCGGCGCCGTACTGCTGGTTCAGGTCGAAGGAGACCTGCCGGGCGGAGCGGATCAGGAGGGACTTGTCCAGCCGGCCCCGGCGGCGCCCGGCCAACTGCTCGGCGCCCTGCGGGTCGTGGGCCAGGGTGCCCAGGACGCGCACACCCGAATGCGAGGCGACGAGCATGTCGTTGACCTGGTTGGCGACCCGACCCGACTCCTTGGGGTCGGTGATCAGCAGCACGCCCAGCAGCGGGGTGGCCAGCTGGGCCGCGCCGCGCTGGGCGCCGTGCAGCCGGCCGGAGAGGGCCAGGGCCCTGTCCCGTACGCGGGCGATGCTCTCGGGCTGCGTACGGGCGATGAGCAGGACGAGGCTCGCCTGGGCGAACAGCTCCAGCGCGGGGCCGTCGCCACCGATGCGCCCGCAGTCGGCGATGACGTCGGCGGGTGCGTGCGGGGACTCGCCGAGCGCGGCGAAGGCCCGGCCGAGCAGGGACCACTGGCCGACCAGGCCGGCGGACTGCTCGGACGAACCGAGGCCGACGAGCACGTCGAGGCCTCCGGACATCGTCTGCGCGTGGTCCCACAGCTGGTCGGGGGCGAGGCCGCGCCGCGCGGTGGCGGCGATCGAGAGCATGCCGGTGTTGGGGTTGAGCGGACCGCCGTGGCTGGCCGAGCTGCGGTATACGAGATCCCCGCCCGCCGGGTCGGTCTCCGCGAGCAGTGTGCGGCGCGGCCAGACGGCCGAGAGCGCGACGGCCGCGGTCGTTACGCCGGGTGACCCTTTGTCAGCGGCCAGTGCGATGAGCGCCATGTTGTCTGCTTCCTTGCGCCCGTGAATCAGCCGGACGTCGACGGGATCAGCACGAGGGCGACCAGGCCGGCCGCGGCTGCCTGGGTCAGTGGCCCGATCTCGCTGGTGTTGACCATGACGGTGACGGGGAGGTTGCCGCTGCGGATGGTGTCGGCCTCGCCGACGATGACGTCGTTGACCTTGGCATCCCGTACGAGCAGGGCCTCGGTGGCGGCGGAGCCGTTGCCCGCCGGCTTGGCGGTCTCGGTACCGACGCGGTAGGCGGCGACGTGGTCGCCGACCTTGAGCCCGGCCGGGTACTGGCCCTCCTTGAGGGAGAGGCCGACGTAGGCCTTGCCCTCGGGCAGGCCCTTGCCCTCGGAGAACATCTCGCCGATCGCGATGGTGCCCGCCACGAGGTTGTTCTTGGCCTGGAGCTTCTTCAGGCTGTGCCGCCGCTCCCACCGCACGTAGTGCACGGCCGCGTCGTCGGCCACCATCACGGGAGTCATGGTGGCATCGCTCACGGACTTGCCCGCCGGTAGGTCGGCCGACAGCCGGACGACCTCGATCCGCTCACCGGCCCGCAGGACGAGCACCGTGGCTCCGAGGGCGCCGACGAGGATGAGCAGGACCGCCAGTGCGGCGAGGGCGGGCTTGCGCTCCCGCCCGGTCGAGGGCAGCCGCTCGCCAACGCCCTGAGCGGACCCCGAACTCCTGTGGCCGGCCGCGCCCGAACGTTCCTGGACCTTCACTCCAACGCTCCCCCGTGCACTGCGACAGACAAAACCGGTCATTCGCGAGCAGAACCCGAGTTGCTGTCGACTTGACCGAACCGTAGAAAAAGCAAGGTGATCGCACGGTAGCAGTAGCACATAAGCACCTCAAGGCGAGTCCGCCGCCATGGGGCTCCACCGGCCGGAAATGAGTACGCGTACTCAGACGACGCCCTCTCCCGCCGGGGACAATGGGCCGACGACCGCCCCGCCCCCGAGCCGTAGGAGTCCCGATGGACGCGCCGTCACCTCACGCCCTGCGGCCACGCGTCCGCCCCCACGGGGCCTGGTACGCGGCGCCGGCGGCGCTGCTGCTCGCCGCCCTCACCCTCGCGGGCTTCGGGGTGGCGGCCGGCCTCCTGCTCACCGCGGGCAAGCACTTCGTGTGCGACGCCACCACCGAGTGCGCGCAGACCCCGTACGAGCCGGGCTACCAGGCTCCCGCCTGGCCGCACATGCCCTTCGTGGCCGCGGCTGTGTGCGCGGGCGTGGCCGCCATCACCTTCACGGCCGTCCTCGTGGCCCGGCGGCGGAGCCGCTGAGGGGGGCGGAGGCGCTGACCGGGGGCGTGGGGTGTCGGGCTGAAGAGTCGGGCCGACGTTGCGGACTGACGGGCCGGGCTCTCAGGCGGCTGACGTTGCGGGGCGGCCGGCGGGGGTGTGCGGCTGATCCGCTGGCTGAGGCGCATCGACCTGATCTGCTGTCGGCTGATGTGCCCGCTTCTGTCCGCTGACCGGTCCGCGATGCGGTCGCATTCGCCCTGGCGAAACCAACGCCCGCGCGGGTAGCTTCGAACAGCTTCAGACGACCCTCGTCCCACCAGGAGCCGCCCAGTGAACCGCCGTACCTCGCCCGTAGCAGTCGCCGCCGCGGCGACCGCCGCCCTGCTCCTGACCGCATGCGGCGGAGGGAACGGCAAGACCGACGAAAAGATCGCGGGCTCGGAGCAGAGCGCCACCGCGCCCGCCTCCCCGAGCGCGAGCCCGTCGGACACGGCGGGTCGGCCGAAGGTCACACTGCCCGCGGACTTCAAGAACGAGTTCGAGGGCTGGACGACGGGAGACCCCCTCAAGGACGCCGTCCTCGCGGACATCGGCAACGCCGTCAACTCCGTCGACGCGGCCATCGCGAGTGACGAGGCCGAATCGCCCGCCGTCCCCTTCTACCACAAGGGTGATGCGCTGATCGGGGCCTCGACCTGGATCGCGAAGCTCAAGAACGACGGCCTGACGCCCACCGGGACCACGCGCTACTTCAAGCCGCGGATCGAGATGTTCGACGACAAGTCGGCCGGCGTCGTCTACTGCTCCGACGAGGGCAAGGCCTTCGCCAAGGAGCGCAAGACGGGCAAGGTGCTCACCACCCCCGTCACGGACAACTCGTACGTCACCTTCAACGCCCGGCTGGACAAGAACGAGAAGGGCGTCTGGCAGACCACGAAGCTCACTTCGAAGCGGGGGGACAAGACGTGCACACCGTAAGACTTCCCATGCGCTGGCTCACCGTGGGAACGACGGCCACCGCGCTCGCGCTGATACCCGCCGCCGCGACGGCGGACATTCCGCCGACCGACTCCCGGGGCGGCGAGACCACGGCGGGCAGGCAGGGTCAGACCCTGTACTCCAACGTCACCTACAGCCCTGCCGCCGCCGGCAACGACAACAGCGGCGGCAGCGGATCGGCGAAACGGTTCACTGCGGCCGGCAACTGGACGCCACCGGCGTGCTGGTACGAGCCCCGCACGGCCGCCGAGTTCAAGGCCCACGTCGAGGACATGTACACCTCCACCGTCAACTACCCGGGCCAGCACAGTTACGCCAAGTCCGCGGTGGGTCAGTACCGGGACATCTACAAAGACGGCAAGTACAAGAACTACAACCTCGACAAGGCCGACCAGGGTGCCTTCTGGGTCGCCGTCCGCGACAAGAACCGCGAGAACGAACCAGGGGCCTCCGCCTGCAGCGATCTGCCCGAGTGGGTGGAGAACGGCACACCGCCGCCGTTCCGGCAGGCCGTCACACCCGAGATCCTCGCCCAGTCCGCCTACAGCCGGATCTCCATACCGGACTCCGAGGTCACGCTCGCGCCCGCCGCCAACACCAAGGTGAACCTGCCCACGTGGGCCTGGCTCGACCGGAGCGTCTTCAAGCCCGTCAGCGTCACCGCCACGCTCAGCGCGGGCGGCACCACCCTCTCGGCGACCGTCACCGCGACCGCGCAGTCGATGCGGTTGAAGCCGGGTACCCAGGACGCCACGCTCCACCCCGGCTCCGGGGAATGCGCCCTCAACCCCGGCGGGGGTATCGGCACCCCGTTCACGGCGGGATCGGAGAATCAGACCCCGCCCTGCGGCGTCACCTACCTCCGCTCCTCCGGAGGCGGCACCTACCCGCTCCAGGCCACCGTCACCTGGACGGTCTCCTGGACCGGCACCAACAACCCGCAGGCGAAGGAGCTGCCCCCGGGCACCTTCGACGGCGAGCCCCAGAACATCACCGTCCAGGAGATCCAGGCCGTCAACCGCTGAGCGGCCGCGGGCGCTCCGAAAACGCCCCAGCCGCCCATGCGACGGGCAGCTGGGGCACAGTCCTCCCGGGTACGGGGGTCAGCCGAGCTCCGAGCCCTCCGGCAGGAGGTCGGCGATCATCTGCCACAGCTCCTTGGCGTCGGTGCGCCGGATCCGCAGCGGGCTCTCCAGGCTGACCTCACCCTCGCGTACGGGCTCCACCGGCAGCTCGCGGACCCAGTACCCCTCCATCCCGCAGTCCCAGACCGCCAACCCCGTGAAGGTCGGCTCCGGGTTCTCGACGTGCGCGTTCTTCCACGCCACCGTCATCCGCCACATGCAGTTCAGCTGCGCGAGCACCTCGACCAGACGCGCCGGGGCGCCCGTCTCCCGTACGACCGCCTCGGTGTCCACCTCGCCCTGGCCGGCCTCCATGCGCACCATCAGCGCATCCAGTTCGCCGGTGGTCGAAGTGATCACCTCGGTGAGGTCCGCGCCGTCCAGGATGTCGGCGTGCAGATCGACACTGCGGCCGAGCGCGGGCACCAGCAGCGGAGCCTCTACGGGGACGTACTCGGACTCGCTCTCGCCGGGCCAGCCCTCGTGCACGAAGACGAAGTCGTTACCGATCACCGCACCGCTCTCCAAGACGCCCTGGGGGCCGGTGATCTCCGTACGCACGATGACGCGCGGCGCCAACAGCGTTGAAACGAGCGGGTACAGGTCGCCGCTGATGGCCCCGTCCTCACCGACGATCCCGGCGGCCTGGAGCTCGGCGTGCGCGGCACCGAGCTCGGCGGGCACCGCGTCCTCCTCCACGAGCAGTCCGAGCACGCTGATGTGGGGGTCGGCAAGCCGCAGACGGCGGCGGGCAGCGTCAAGCGAAGGCATGTCAGATTCCTTTTGGGCTAAGTCGGTTCGGTGCTCAGAAGTCGGGCAGATCCGCCCGGCTCAGCATGCGGCCGGGAAGGGAATACAAGGCGCCGCAGAAGGTGAGATTGCGGGTGTACATACTCTGCAAGGCGATCGCCAGAGCGACGTCGACATTGTCGATATTCCCCTCCGCCACGCCGGAGATCGTCCGGGGGTGTCTCCACTCCGAACGGGTCGTGGTGACGCTGGCGCCGTCACGCATGAGCGCGTGCTCACGCTTGCTTGCGAGCACCTGGTAGCGGTATTCACGCCCACAAATGCTGATACGGAGGGCACGTCCCCGCCGCGTCACGGCCAGGCGCCGTCGCTTGAACACCGCTTCCCACTCGTTGACGGTCAACTTCATCATGGCCATCCGCAAGTACCAGCGGAAGCCGACTCCGGCAAAGGTGACAGAGGGGAACCGCTCCCCCCAGGCCGCGGAGAGCAGGGTGCTGTGGTCGCTGTCGACAATCTTGACCGGAAACTTCAACTCGATCTGCCCAAAGCCGGGCACGTCTCCCGACCATGCGTGAGTCGTGACGCGTTCGATATACCCCTCGGCCGGCCCTCGGTAGGTAAGTTCGAAAGGAATGCGGTGCATTCGGCTCCCCTTGGTCGAATGGATTCAGTTTACCGCCCGGTCTCCTGGCGACTCCGAGGGGAGTACGGGAGGCTACGGCCCGCGATATCGGCGCGGTAGTCCCGCCCGTCGATCCCGGCGCGCGGTGTGTTAATTCGGTACGGCACGCATCAGTCGAATGGGTTGTATTTGCTCACGAGATTCTTGGCGCCGTCGACCAGCTTGCCCGCACCCTTCTTGATGGCCCCGCCGGCCTTGCCGGCCGCGTCCGCCACCTTGCCCGGCCACTGCTTGACCGTGTCCCAGTTGTCCCATACCGCCAGTCCTCCGTAGACCAGTCCGGTGACCGCGACCGCACCGATCGTGATGGGGTTGGGCGCCACCATGGCGGCCGTCAGCGAGGCGTTGAACGCCACGCCCGAGACGTCCTTCGCATAGCCGACCTTGTCCCTCTTGAAGGCCTCGACCGGGTTGCCCTTCTGGTACAGCTCGAAGGCCCCCACACCGGTGGCCGCGACACTGCCCACGATGCCGGCTCCTCGCCAGAACCCGGCCGTCTTCAGCGTGGCTCCGGCGCCCGCGGCGAATCGCGACAGGGCCCCGCCGCCCATCGCTCCCTGCAGCCGCGCCGCCGGGCCCCCCACCTTGAGGAGATTCGCTTCCCAGGCCCACCTTTTGCCGACGAGCGCGGCGTACTTGTCGTTCCCGGCCAGGAAGTTGAGCAAGGGGGGCGGGATCATTCGGCCGACCCTGCCGCCGTATCGGGCCAGTGTCATGGTGCCCGTGGAACCCTGCCCGCGCAGCATCTGCGCAAGGAAGGTTCCTGGCGCCTTCAGGGCCTTGTGGTCCTTGCCCCAGTACTTCTTGAGATCCCAGATCGCTTTGCCGCCCTTGAACAGGGCGGCCGGAGCCGTCGAGATGAAGTCGACCAGGTCGTAGTAGTCGGCGACGACCTCGCCCATGTTCTTGTCACCGGTGATCTTGGCGACGGCGTCGCTCTTCATCCGGTTCTGCCACTCGGTGTACGTCTCGCCCTTTTGACGCTTCACCCAGTCGAACTTGCCGTTGTCGGCCAAGGAGGCCGCGCCCGCCAGGATCGCCAGCTGCGGGTTCATCGCCAGCAGCGCCGCATCCTCGGCCGAGAAGCCGGCCCACAGGAACCCGCCCGTCGGGTCCCCGTTCTCCGCTCTCAGGATGCCGGCGCGCCTGCGCAAGTCCGGTGCGGTTTCGCTGATCCAGCTCTGGACCGGCCTCAGGGGGCCGAGCTTCGCCGTGACGCCGAGTGTCGAGGCGCGTGTGAACGCCTCCTCGATCTCGTCCCGCGATCCGCCCTTGCCGTCCAGCAGCTTCGCGAGCTGTTCGAGATCCTTCGGATTGGCCTTTCTCATCGCTCACTCCCCCGTGCGAACATCCGTGCAGTCCTACAAACTGCGCAGCATATACGGCACGTTGGCGGGCCCGACAAGGCACCTCGGCATCTCGTCGCATCAGCGAAGCGGTGCAACGCTCCCGGTGAAGGTCAGCCCGCGGCTGGAGGCGTACAGGCGTCCGCGCCCGACCCCTTCCTTGGAGATCCGGGCGGACCTGTCGTCACTGTCCGTCGCTTCCGTGGCCACGCGCCAGCCGCGCCGCGCCAAGTACTGCGTACTGTCACGCAGCAGCGCGTCGTTGGACGCCGTCTCCTCCGGGTCCCACCCCGCGATGCGGGCGGAGCCGCCCTCGAACTCGTCGTCCGGGTACACGGCGCGGGGCGCGGCCGCCTTGATCGCGGCACGGATCTCGGCGGACAGGGCCTCCGCCGCCGGGACTTCCTCCGTGAAACCGTCGTCGGGCGCGCCGCTCACGCCTCGCCCTCCAGCACACCGGCGAACGAGACCGCGGGCGGCTCCACGGCGAAGGATCCGCTGCCGAGGCCGGGCAGGACCGCGTACACCGCGGGCCCGGCGGAAGGAACCGAGTCGTCCGGCTCCTGTACGGTCCAGCCCGCCGTGCCCAGTACCTCGGACAGGGCGGCCGTGATCTCCTCCGCCGACCGGGTCTCCGACTCCTCGAAGGCGGTGACCGCGACGGACCCGGGCCCCAGGGGCGAGGGCGGGCTCACCAGCGTGGCGTCGCCGCCGAGGACCCCCTTGAGGACCGCCCCGGCCTCCTTCCCCAGCCGCTTGCGGTCCTTGACCCGTCCGTTGTCCTGCGCCATCCCAGTTCCCTCCGGTCCGTGTGGATTCCCTGCGCGTACCCCCCGCCTCGACCCTATAGACCGATGAACTTGCCCACGCCCTCCACGATGTTCTTGCCCTTGTCCAGGGCCTTGCCACCGTGCTCGACCGTGGACCGCGCGATGTCGCCGCCCTTGTCCACGAGCGTGTTCTTCGCGTCGTTCAGGCCGCCGGCGATGTCGGGGACCTTGTCGTAGATCTTGTCCTTCGCACCGTCCGCGATCTTCCAGATGTCGCCGACGTTCTCCCCGGCGTTCCACGGCCGGATGAGGGTGTCGCCGAGCTCCAGGCCGACCCTCCCGCCGTCCTTGAACAGCCCGCCCGTCAGTTCCGCCGTGTCGTTGTAGATCCGTGCGCCGTCCTTGCCGAGCTCCGTGCCCAGCTCCCTGACGTGCCCGCCGACCTCCCTGGCCCCCTGGTCCAGCACGCCACCGAGCTGGTTCACGTTGTTCGCGATCCGGTCGACCTCCAGCGCCTTCACGACCGGCCAGGTGAGCGCGTGCAGGGTGCCCTGCGCGGCGACCTGCGCCGACCTGCCCGCCGCGGCGGCGACGAAGTCGGGGGCGCCCTTGTCCTTGACCGCCTTGTACGTCTCCTTGTACGCCAGGTTGCCCGCGAGGCCGTTGATCTTCCCGAACAGCTGGTCCGGCGGGACCCGGTCCAGCATGTTGTGCTTGCCCAGCACGGTGTGGACCTCCACCAGCAGGTCCTTCACCCCGGTCCGCCCCGCGAAGTGGGCCTGCACGGCCGCGTCGAGCTCCCCGCCCATCTTGACCACCACGTCGGGCGGAACCTTCGCGTGCAGGAACCCGACCATCTCCCGCGCCTCGGCCGCGCCGATCTGCTCGTCGTCCAGGGTGGTGCTGGTCCGGGTCAGGGGCTGCGCGTCGCCGCCGTAGAAGATCCGGTGCATGTTGTCCAGCGATCCGGTCTTGGCGTCGTAGTACTGGGAATGGCCGCTCGCGCCGTCCGTTCCGAGACGGGTGATGTCCTTGAAGTCCGCCGGGTCCTTGCCGTGTCCCTGCGTGTACGAGACCCAGTCGCCGGGCGCCCGCATCGCGAAGAACTTGGTGTTCGGCATCTTGAAGTCGGCGACGGAGTTGATGTTGGGCCCGAGACCCGGACTGCCCATGAAGGTGACCTTGTCGACATTGGTCAGGCCCGCCTGCAACGCCTTGCTCGTGACCAGGGTCCCGTAGCTGTGGGCGAATATGTCCAGCCCGGCATTCGGTTTCAGGTTGACGGATATGCCCTGCCGGAACGCGTTCAGGGCCGCCCCGCCCGTGAACGCCTTGGCCGGGTCCACGGAGTCGCCCAGCTCCGGCGTGTCGTAGCCAAGCCAACTGACCACGGCCGAATCCGGTCGCTCGTTGCCATTGGCGTCGGCGACCAGCTCGTAGCCGCCCTTCGTGAAACCGTTGAAGTTGTCGAGCCGGTTGGTGATTCCCGGCACCCTGAAGGCGACGTTGTCCGCGGATTCCAGATCCCCGACGACCTCGGCGATCCGGCCGTCCGGGAAGGGAGAGGACTTGGCATCGGCGGTGGAACCGAAATGGGGGTCGAAGACCAGGAACTGCCGGGCAACCTCGACTTTCATGTCCTGACCCGTCTTCGGGTCCTGGTAGGACTTGATGCGGGGAGTCAGGAAGCTCCGCAGTGTCTCGACGCGCTCCTTGGTGCGCTTGTACGCGGCATCGGTGGGCTTGAGCGTCGCCAGGTAGGCGGCTTCCTTCGTGTACTGCGACTGGATCGTGATCCTATTCGCCGCGAACCGGACGTTGACGGGGACGCCGTCCAGATTGCCGACCAGAAGCGGATCCGTGGCGGCGAGCGCCGCCTGCTGGGCCGGGGTCAGCTTGGCGAAATAGTCCTTGACCGCTTGTGCGCGCTGCTGCGGGGTGCCGTTCTTCTGGGCTTCGAGGATGGCCTTCAAGTCGGTCTGGAGCTTCTTTCCCGCCCCCGGGTCACCGGCCACACCGGGAGGCAGACCAAAGGCCGCGAGCGAGGCGAAGGGCGATTCCGAAGGGGACTTGAGGATGTTCGCGCGGCGCCGGAGGTCCTTCGCCGTGTCACCCAGCCAGCTCGCGATCGCAGGCAGTCCAGCGACGTGGCCCGCGACATCCAGTGCCGACGCCCTGCTCCTCAGTTGGGGAATCGCGTTGGCTTTGCTCTCCAGCGATTTCGCCAGTCGTTCGAGCATCTCTGGATCCGCGAAAACCATGGCCATAGTTGCGTATCGTAGTACTGCAAACTCTTCGATGACCAGCGAGTCAGCCAACGGAGCACAGATACGGGGGATTTGGCATGGGCGCTACGGATGCAGCCGATTTGCGAAAGCTGGCCGACGATCTCAGGGCACTGCTCAACGAGCCCATCGAGATCGCGGCGGACCGGCACGCCAAGGCGGGCGAGCAATGGCAGGGCCCCAACGCGACGCACGTCCGCGGGGAGCTCGCCACTCGGAAGACGCGCCTGGGAACGATGGCCGGCGAGCTGGACAAGGAAGCCGCCAAGCAGAAGGACAAGGGCACCGGAAGTCAGCCCGACTGAATGACCACGCGGTTCCGGTGAGCCGCGGCACGCCGGCCCTCCCCCTCTCCTTCAGCCCTTCTGCCAGTCGGGATTGCGCAGGCAGTCGGTCACGACATTGGCGTAGAGCTTGGGAATGGCCTCACCCGACGTCGTCTTGAAGTGGTACGCCGAGACGAGCACCGTCCCCGCACCGGGCTTCTTCACGTGCTTGAGCACTCCGCCCGGGTGCCCGGCCAGACCGTTGTCTCCCCGCTGCTCCACCTGCCATCCACCCTGGCTTGTGAGCTGACTCACCACCGCGTTCGTCAGCTCCTCGGGTGAGCGCTGATCCGAGGCCGGCCCGGTCAGTGAGATGACGTGCGAGGACACGATTTTGCTGGCGTCCTTGCCGTCCAGGTAGTCCGGGCCTCCGCACTCGGTGTTTCCGTTCCCGCCCTCCTGGGGCTCGATGCCCGGCATCGCAGGCTGCATCGCCGCCCGAACGCCCGGGAGCATGGCGTCCATCGCCTCCTGGTACGTCGGCCCGGTCGCGTCACCCTTTTCCGGCCCCGACTCGGACCCGGAACCGGGCAGCATGGAGCACCCGGAGAGCGCCGCCGCTACGAGGACGGCGTACGAGATCTTTCGAATGGTTCCGGTACGCAACTGTTCGTCACCGCCTTGGTTCCGTCGGTCACCGACACCCGGTGGAGGCGGTGCGGGGCCGCCAGCGTGGTCCCTACGAGGTCAGCATAGTCACGGATGCGTGTTCGGAAGGGGGATCCTTTTCGCCTAAGGTTGCGATAGCGTCCGTTGATGCGAACGGAACGTCCGTCGTTCACAGTTACACGGGGAGGGCCGCCATGGATCGTGGCGCAGATATCAAGCAGCTCAGGGAACTGGCCAAGCTGTTCAGCCGCCGGGCCGGCGACCTGCAGACGCTGATCAGTGACCTCAACTCGTCGACCTCCGGTAGCACCGGCTACTGGAAGGGTCCGAAGTCGGACCAGTTCCGCCAGGAGTGGGAGACCGCTCGCGGGACGTTCTCCAAGTGGGTCGACACCCTCAACGACGCCAGCAAGTCGGCGTCCACCAGCGCGGACAACATCGAGCGCGCGACCTGATCCGCTCTGCGGACCGGGGTCACCTACAGCGGCGGGGCGTCCACCTTCTTCAGGTGCACGCCCCGCGGTCGTAGGTCACTTCTTCTTGTCCTGCAGGTCCTTGGCCGCATCGGCGCTCGTCTGGGCCTCTTCGCGGAGCGACTTCGCGACCGTGCCGCACGTGGTGCGCCAGGTGTTCAACTTGCCGCGCACGTCGGTGGCGTTCGGGCCTTCCCAGGTCTTCATCTCGCCCGTACTGAAGGTGCGCGGCGCGTCCATCATCTTTTCGATGTGGTCGGCGAGGGCCCTCAGGGCCCCAGCTCGCTGGTTGAGTTCTTTGATGTCCGGGTTACCCATGGCAGCCTCCCCCGCTGTCGTGAAACAACCGTCCCAGCATATCGACGGGGCCGGGTGGTCCAGTCGCCTCCGCCATCCCCCACGGCTGCCGCTGTGGCCCTCATGCCATCATCGGATGAGCCTACGACCTAGCTGTAGCAAACGTTACGGAAGTTGAACATGAACGCGCGAACCAGGGTCGGCCTCGCCACCCTCGCCGCCTCGCTCTCCTTGACGGTGACCGCTTGCGGCGGCAGCTCGAAGCCGCCGGCGGACAAGACGATCCCCGGCGTCGACAGCGGATCGCCCTCCGCTTCGGCCCCGGCCACCTCCTCGAATCCGGCCGACGCCAACCGCCCGAAGATCACGCTGCCCGCGGACGTGAAGAACGTCTTCGAGGGCGGCCAGACCGGCGACCCGAAGAAGGACGAGGTCCTCGCCGACGATGCCCGGCGGGTCGACGCCGTCAGCGACGCCATCCTGAAGGGAGACCCGAACGCGCCCGCGCTGCGGGTCTACGAGAAGGATCAGGTCCTCGTGGACACCGGCCAGTGGGTCCGGAGCTTCGTAGACGCCGGAATGAGCTTCACCGGTACGACGCGCTACTTCAACCGTCGCGTGAACCTCGTCGACGAGAAGACCGCCACGCTCGTCTACTGCGCGGACGAGACCAAGGCCGTGAACACGGACCGCAAGACGGGCAAGCCGCACAAGGACCAGTCCCAGGGCAAGGACCACTTCGTGCTCTACAACTACCGACTGGTCAAGAACGAGAACGGCGTCTGGCAGAGCGTGGTCGGCTTCTCGGAGCGAGGAGCCGCCTCGTGCACCCGATGACCGGACGCAGGAGCGCGGCCGCCACCGTCGGTCTGACCGCGACACTCCTTCTGACAGCGATGCCCTCCCCCTCATACGCGGCCGGACCCGGAGGGTCCAAGGGCGGCACCGGAAGCGGCGGCAAGAGCGGTCAGAACATCACGGCCACCACCAAGATCCAGGTCAGCACCCCGGGCAGTTCCGGTTCCACCAAGACCGGGACGCTGAGCTCCGAGGACAGCAACTGGACTCCCCCGGCGTGCTGGTACGAGCCGGCCTTCTCCCCCAAGGAGATCGAGTCCACGGTCAAGGCCATCGACGGCCTGCCGATCTTCGGTGACGTATTCGCCACGATGCTCAACGGGTACTACAAGGACGGCACGCCCTACAAGGACTACAACCTGGACAAGCAGGGCAAGGGCATGTTCTGGGCGTCCGTGGTGAACCCCAAGCGCAAGGACGACCCCGAGGCCACCTCCTGCGACAAGCTGCCGTTCTGGGTGGACAACGGCGCCACCCCGAGTGAGCCGCTCGCCGTCAGCCCGCAGGTCCTCGCCGAGTACGCGTACGACGAGCTGCGGCTGCCCGACACCACGATCACCATGAAGCCCGGCGACAAGTCCACGGTGAACCTGCCCACGTGGACCTGGCTCGACAAGTCGACGTTCAAGCCCGTCTCCGTGACGGCGAGCATCCCGAACTCCGGCCTGTGGGCGACCACCACCGCGCGTCCGGTGTCCCTCAAACTCGATCCCGGCACGGCTGACGCCCGACTCCACCCCGCCGGCGGGGTCTGCGCCATCGCCCCGGACGGCAGCATCGGAGCCCCGTTCAGCCCGGACAAGGCCAACCAGGACCCGCCGTGCGGCGTCACCTACCTCCGCTCCACCAGCGGTACGGGCCCGCACAAGCTCAAGGCCACGGTGACCTGGGAGGTCTCGTGGACCAGCAGCACTGGTGGGGGCGGCAAGCTCCCCAACGGGACCTTCGGCACCTCCCAGGACGTGACGGTCCAGGAGATCCAGGCCGTCAACCGGTAGTCGCCCGCCGGCCGCCCCAGACCAACGGAGAGAGAGCGCGTGTACGTCGAAAAGCTTCCGAGGACCTGGTCCGCCATCTGCCTGGGCCTCTATCTGGCCGGCGTCATCGCCATGGGCGTCGACTCGATCCCGGAGGACACCGGGTCGTGGCTGGCCGTCTCGGCCCTCTTCCTGCTGTTCCTGCTGCCCTGCCTCGGCGTGCCGATCTCGAAGCGGATCTACAACCGCATCCGCATCGACCCGGCGCAGGGCATCCTGCGCGTCGGCCGGGAGCGGTTCCCCCTCGCCGCCATCCACCCCGGTTCCGTCCAGGTGGCCCTCCAGCAGGCGGTGCCGGGGATGGCCACGCGCTATGCCGCGTCGGCGTCGAACATCGACGGCATTCCCGGCCTGCGGGAAACGCAGTGGAACGCACCGCGGCTCGTCGGGGGCGGCTGGGCCGTCCCGATGGGCATGGACACGGTGGTGCTCACCACCCGCGAGGGCAAGGGCCTCACCATCGCCACCCACGACCGGACGGCCTTCCTGACCGCCCTGGCCAGGGCCACCGGCGTCGCCTACTGAGCCGCGCCGCTGATCGGTGTACGGACGGACGGACGGGCGGACGGGCGGAGGCGACCCATCCGTCTACTGATCCGCCCCCTCCGCCACCTTCCGGCTCCCGTCGCGCAGCACCGCCAGCGCGAAGCCCAGCCGCCGGTCGAGCCGGTCGACTGGAGGCAGGTCCACACGTTCGTCGTGGGAACGGTGGAGCGGCCGCTCGTCCTCAACGTCCGCCCCTCCGCCCGCCCGTCCACCGCATCCGCGTGCGGTTCCGCGCGGAACCCGGGAGCGCCGGACCCCGGCGGTCAGCCGCGCATCACGCCCTGGACCGGCATGAAGGAGCCGCCCGAGGCGAGGAGGGCGCTGCCGGCTGAGCCGCCGCCCGTGTTCGACGGGAGGCGGATGCCGAAGAGTTCGCCGTCCTGGGTGCTCTGCGGGGTCAGCAGCATGCCGTTGCGCGACTTGCGCGCCGCGACCACGAAGCCGCGGTACTGCGAGCCGAGGGCGTCCGTCGTGCCGGCCGTCAGGAGGCCGAGGCCGCCGTCCGCGCCCTTGCGCAGCAGGGCTTCCAGCGCCTCGTCCAGCCGGGTGTCGTAGAGCAGTTCGGCGTCGTCGGCGACCACCACGTACGGGCGCCCCTCCGCCTGCTCCGTCAGGTCGCTCAGGTCGTCCTCGCGGCTCTCCGCGTTCAGGACGCCCAGGACCCCCGGGTGTCCCTCCAGGTCCCGCAGCGGCGAGCGCCGCGGGGTGATGAGCACCAGCGGGGTGCCCGCCGCCAGGAGGGATTCCGCCGCGCACACCAGGGCCGTCGAGCGGCCGGACTTCGGGGGCCCGGCGATCACGAAGCCGGGGCCGGCCTCCTCCAGGTCGATGCCAACGGGAGCCAGTTCGTCCCCGCCGACCGCGAGCAGCGCCCACAGCGGCGACGGCGCGGTGAACTCCGGGTCGAGGGCGAGCGCCTCCTGCGCGGTGATCCGCGCGGGCAGGGCGTCGACCCGCATCGGGCGGCGGCGCGTCGGGATCCGGCCGTACCGGGCCTGCACCTCCTCGGTGATCTCCCGCAGCCTGCGCACCTGGGCCTGGCCGGAGGGGTCCGGGTCGAGCAGGGCCATCTGTGTCTCGTCGATGCCGGTGTCGGTGATGCGCAGCGCGCGCCCCGGGCCCATGTTCTTCGGGACCTCGCGGGGGTGGATGCCGGCGACGGCGTAGTCGTTGGGGTCGGCGAAGCGCAGGATCAGCCGGTCCACGAAGGCGGAGGCGACCATGCCGCTGAGGCCGCTGCGGTCGGCCGTCATGACCACCTTGAGGCCCACCGCCGAACCTTCGCGCAAGATCCGCTGGACCATCTCGATCAGCTGGCCGTAGTTGTAGGCCTCGAAGGAGGAGACGAAGCCCTCCCAGCTGTCCAGCAGCAGGACCATCCACGGAAGGCGGTCCTCCGGAGCGGCGGCCGCCCGCTGTTCGGCCGCGCTCGACGCGCCCTCCATGGCGAGCAGCTGCTGGCGCCTGCTGATCTCCGTCAGCAGCCGGTCGATGAGCCGCCGCACCCGGTCCGGTTCGTCGCGGTTGACGACCGCGCCGACGTGCGGCAGCCGTACGAGGGGCAGCAGGGCGTTGGAGCCGCAGTCGATGCCGTACACGTGGACGTCGCCGGGGTCGCTGCCGCGCGCCAGCGCGCCGGCCAGGGTGCGCAGGGCCGTGGACCGCCCCGAACGGGCACCGCCGGCCAGCATCGTGTGCTCGCCGCCCACCAGGTCGAGTGCGAAGGCGGCGCGGCTCTGCCGCGCCGGCAGGTCGGTGAGCGCGTACCCGATCGGCGGCACGTCGCCGTGCGCCGCGCTCTCGGCCGGTGCGGGCGGCAGGTCCTCCAGCGTGACGTGCTGGGGCAGCGGTTCCAGCCACGGGCTGCGCGGCGGCGGAAAGCCCATGGCGTCCGAGCCCGCCCGGACGGCGTCGACGAGCACGGCGAGGTCGGTGACCATCGTGCCGTCGTCGTCCGCGCCGGCCGCGCGGGGCAGCGGGCGGCTGTACGAGGCCCAGGTGAGCGGGATCAGCTCCGCCTTGGGGCCGCTGTTCCCGGTGGCCGGGCGCCGGCCACCGATGCGGGCGGACTGCACGCCCACGAGGGACTGCGCGCCGGAGCGGACGAAGGCGCGGCCCGGGGTGGACTTGGCGATGGCGCCGGCGTCCGGGGCGTCGATGACGTCCTGGGATTCGGTGCCGTCGGTCACGCGCAGGGCGATGCGCAGGTTGGTGTTGGCCCGGATGTCGGCGCTGACGACACCGGCCGGGCGCTGCGTCGCGAGGATCAGGTGCACGCCGAGCGAGCGGCCGCGGCGGGCGATGTCGACCAGGCCGGCGATGAAGTCGGGCAGCTCGGCGACCAGCGAGGCGAACTCGTCGATGACGAGGACCAGGCGGGGCATCGGCTCCAGTTCGGGGCGGAGCTTGCGGGTGTCGTTGTAGTCCTCGATGTCCTTGGTGCCCGCGTTGAACAGGATCGTCTCGCGGTGGTGGAGTTCGGCGGCCAGGGAGGCCAGGGCCCGTTCGGTCAGGTGCGCGTCGAGGTCGCTGACCATGCCGACGGTGTGCGGCAGGCGGGCGCAGTCCATGAAGGCGCTGCCGCCCTTGTAGTCGATGAGGACGAAGTTGAGGGCGTCGGGCCGGTTGGCGACGGCCAGCGAAGCGATGATCGTCTGGAGCAGCTCGGACTTGCCCGCGCCCGTCGTACCGGCGACGAGGGCGTGCGGCCCGTCCCGCCGGATGTCCAGGACGAAGGGTCCGTCGGCGGCGACACCGATCGGCGCGGCGGTGGTCGAGCCTCCCGCGCGCCAGATCTTCTCGATGTCGGAGCCGGTCGGGTCGGGCATGCCCAGCAGGTTCAGCAGCCGGGCCGCGGTGGGCAGGGCGCCGCCCGCGTCGTCGCGGCTCACGTCGCGCACCGGCGCGAGGGAGCGGGCGAGCAGCTCGCACCACTCGGGCCCGACCTGGTCGGCCAGCACCTCGCCGACGGCCTCCAGCCCGCTGCCGTGCAGCCGCACCCGGGTCGGCGACTCGAAGCTCCACGCGACGACCGCCGAGCACTCCTCCGGGAGCACCCGCTCGTCCTCGTCCACGCAGAGCGCGAAGATCCCGTACTCGGGCCCCTCCTGGAGCAGCTGCGGCACTCCGGGGACCCGGCGCAGGAGCCGCGCCCCGTCGAGCACCAGCAGGACGAAGGGGTCCGGGGCCATGCCGCCGCTCAGGGAGCTGTGCTCCTCGCGGGCGGCCTTGCGCCGGGCGAGCTCGTTGAGGAGCTCGGTCACGCGCCGGGTGATGGCCTCGGAGTCGGAGCCGACGAGGGCTACGCAGTCCTGTCCGAGCTGGGGGGAGGTGTGCGGAAGCCAGTGGGCCCACGCCCAGTCGGCGCCCGCCTCGCGCTGGGAGGACAGCACGACGAGGGAGAGGTCGCGGGGGCTGTGCAGCACGGCGGCCTGTACGGCGAGCCAGCGCGCGGTGGCCAGGGCGCGGGCGCGGTCTCCCGCGACGCCGACGACGCGCAGTTCGGCGAAGGACAGGCTGACCGGTACGTCGGCCAGCAGCGGGAGTTCCGGCTTGTCCTCGGCGTATCCGCCGCGGGCCATGGCGAGTTCGATGTCGGCCGGGAGGGATCCGACACCGACCCGCAGCTGGAGCGCGTCCACGTCGGTGATCCTGCGCTCCCACAGGCGGCGGCGCGGGCCGGTGGCGAACAGCAGGATTTCGGCGGGGTCGGGGCTGTCGGCGCGCCGGTAGACCTGGTCCTGCTTGCCGAGCCGGTCGAGCTCGGCCTCGTAGGCGGCGACGTCCTTCTTGTACTGCTTGATGGAGGTCTTGTTCTTCTTCTTGCCCTCGCGGTTGTCACTGATCCACTGCCCGAACATCATCAGCGGGGTCATCGCGCAGAAGAGCAGCATGTAGATCTGCTTGGTGACGGCGAACATCACCAGACCGAAGATCATCGGCGTGAAGGCCGCGATCATCTGGAAGCGGGCCCGTTCGGACTTGGACGGCATGACCGGGACGACGACCCGGGGCCGGGGCCGCAGCGGCGACAGCCGGGGCGGGCGGTTGTAGGCGAGGCCGCCTTCGCCGGTGGCCGACAGGTGGGCGTCCGGCTGGGCGACGTGGTCGAGCACGAACAGCGAGTCCCCGGCGCGCAGGAAGGTGCCGAGCGGCCAGGGCGCCTCGCCCTTTACTTCCTCCCCGTCGAGCAGGACGGCCGGTTCCTCCGGTGCCTGGAGGGTGGCGTTCCCCTTGACGTCGATGGTCACGCGTGCGGCGACGGGCGCCAGCGCGGGGTCCGCGACCGGCAGCGTGCAGGTGGGGGCGGAGCCGATGGTCGCCGTGCCGACGCCGAGGCGGACCACCCTGCCGGAGGCCGGACCGGCCGATACCCGCAGCTCGTAGCGGCCGACGGGCTCGCCCGCGCGCAGCAGCGGGCCGATCGCGTCGTCCACGGAGACCCGCATTCCGTCGCGCAGGATCCCCGCGGCCGGCGCGCCCGGCGCGCACCGCTGGCCGTCCGCCCACAGGGTCGGCCCGGCGGACGGCTGCCCCGCGGGGCCGCCGTGCAGCGGTACGACGACCTCGCGGGCGCGGCCCGGCGGCAGGCCGGGGTGAGCGGCTCCGAAGGCCGACGCCACCGCCTGCGCCACGTCCTGAGCCGTCGCCGACTCGTCGGCGTCGACCACGACGTCCTGCGGGGGTATCCCCCCTTGTACGACCGTCACCAGGACCCGCATGACCCGTCCCCTTATCGTCGGCGCGCAGCGCGCCGCCCACCCGCTCGGTGTTCGCTGATCAACCGAGGCTAGTGGCTGGGCAGGCACACCGGTACAGCCGCCCCCGGGTCGCGGCCGCGGCTATTGCCCCGCGCATTCCCCCGGGGGCCCGGCGAGGGTTAGCCGAGGGGCTGCCCAGGGTTAGCCGGGGGTTATGGGATGGCGAAAGCGGCGGGAATACCCGGAAACGGCATATCGACCCGTTCCGGGCTTTGGGCTCACCGCCGCCCGCACCTCGGTGATCCGGACGGCCATTCCGTCAGTGGTCCGGGACGGCCGCGCGCAGGAGTTCCACGGTGACGTCTGCGGGGTATCCCGTCGTCGGTCCCGTGCGGCGCGCGAATTCCCGTACGCCCGCCAACTGCTCGGGCCCGAAGCGGAAATCGAGCGTCGTGAAGTAACGCTCCAGCAGCTCGGCGTCGAAGGCCTCCCAGCGGGCCGCCTGCTCGGCCACCTTGGCGACCTCCTCCAGGGACACGTCGCGGGAGGCGAGGAAGGCCTCGTGGACCTTCTGTACGACGCCGGGCTCGCGGGCGAGGTAGTCCTTGCGGGCGGCCCAGACGGCGAAGACGAACGGCAGCCCGGTCCACTCCTTCCACATCAGCCCGAGGTCGTGCACGGTCAGGCCGAGGCGGGGGGCGTCGTGCAGGGAGGCGCGCAGCGCGGCGTCGCCGATCAGTACGGCCGCGTCTGCCTCCTGCATCATGACCCCCAGGTCAGGGGGGCAGGTGTAGTAGTCCGGCCGGACCCCGTACTGCTCGCGCAGCAGCAGCTGGGCTAGGCGTACGGAGGTACGGGAGGTGGAGCCGAGGGCGACGCGGGCGCCGTCGAGCCGGTCCAGGGGCACCTTGGAGACGATCACGCAGGACATCACGGGGCCGTCGCAGCCGACCGCGAGGTCGGGGAAGGCGACGAGCTGATCGGCGTTGCGGAGGAACTCCACGAGGGTGATCGGGGCGATGTCCAGCTCCCCGGCCACGAGGCTCTCGCTGAGCTTCTCGGGGGTGTCCTTGGTCAACTCCAGGTCCAGCAGCGTGCCGGTTCTGGCCAGGCCCCAGTAGAGGGGCAGGCAGTTCAGGAACTGGATGTGGCCGACGCGGGGCCGGCTGCGATTGACGTCCACATCGCGAGACTAGCCCCCGGATCCACGTCAGCCTCGGGCCGGGTCTCAAACGTCCGAGTGACGTGATCTTTGCCTCTGGTCTCGTCCCGAGGGTGCGTGCTACGCTCGTCCGCAAGTTGCAGTTTGGTTTCCCTTGCAGTACGAGGCCTGCGGAGCATGTAACCCGCAGGCTTTTGTAGTTTTCAGACTTCTTAGCAGGTTCTGGAGCAGGGCGACCCTTTGGCCCATAGGAGGGCTCATGGCTACCGGAACCGTAAAGTGGTTCAACGCTGAAAAGGGCTTCGGCTTCATCGCCCAGGACGGCGGCGGCCCGGATGTCTTCGTCCACTACTCCGCGATCAACGCCTCTGGTTTCCGCTCCCTTGAGGAGAACCAGATGGTGAACTTCGACGTCACGCAGGGTCCGAAGGGCCCGCAGGCGGAGAACGTCACCCCGGCCTAGTCGCCTGGGCCAACCACATCGCGGTTGGATAGCAGTACCCAAGGAGCCCTGTCCCCTCTGCGCGAGCAGAACGGCAGGGCTCCTGCCTTTTGCCGTTTGCCTCCCGGCGTGGGGGGCGGGGAAACGCCGCCGGCCCCGGCACCGTTGTGAGCGGGGCCGGGGCGGGGGGGGGTGGGGGGGGGGGCCGGGGGGGGGCGGGCCCGCGGCCCCCCCGCCGCCCGGCGCGGGGCCGGC